>JAHLFG010000027.1 GCA_018883895.1 Candidatus Anaerobiospirillum merdipullorum | reverse complement strand
AACCTCAGGCAGTATGCAATTTTATTGCTTGGCCGCTGGACCAGTGGCGACAGCTCGCTGATACTGACCCCATTAGGGATCTTGAACGAGAAGGAAGCCCACACCTCTTAAGGTGGGGGAGTAGGTCACTTGGTGGATTTATTCATACTCTCATTAAAGATCCTAAGTTCTGTACTGCCTGAGTAAAACGTAGATTTTCGTATCTTTTTGTTTTGGTGCCACCATATAAAAATTTTATATGAGCGTTTGCCACTTACTGCCAATAAATATCAAACTACTTTTAAAAAGCTAATCTGGCCAAAAAGTAAATTAAAATTTGTAAACAGGCGGTGCTTTTTGCTGTTGCCTTAAGTTTTAGGGCTAAGCCTTTGTTAAGATGAGGCTCTAATCAATTGCGGAGTGCGCCATGAGCGGAGAAAAAACAGAACAGCCATCGGACAAGCGTCTGCGGGATGCCCGCGAACAGGGCGATATTCCCAAGAGCACCGAGGTGGTATCGGCGGCCACGGTTTTTGCCGTTGCCGGCCTGTTAATTGCCAGTGCCGACGATTTTTTTGCCAACCTCTCGGATGTAATCTCCTATGTCCTTGAAAACTCAGCCCGCATGCCCTATGACGAAGCTTTAGAGCTTATTAGCGCGTTGGTCATTGAATGCTCCCTTGACATCGTCATGCCGATAGTGGCCGCGGTGATTATTGCCGCCCTCGTTTCGCTGTTGGCGCAGACCGGTTTTCTCATCGCTCCGAAGGCGGCCATGCCTAAGCTTGACAATCTTAATCCTGCCAAATGGTTCAAGCAGGTTTTCTCGAAGAAAAATCTATTTGAGTTTTTCAAAAATATTCTCAAGGTGGTGGTGTTAACCGTGGCCGTTTACATGGCCGTGCTTGATCATAGTAGCGAGATTTTCAAGATCCCAACCTCCAGCGTGGGGGCGATGTGGCGGGTGGCCGGTAGCCTGTTTTATGACATGATAATTTACGCCCTGGTGGCCTTTGGGGTTTTAGCTGCCATTGATTTTGTTTATACGCGCTTTAAGTACACCAAGGATCACATGATGTCGATGGAGGAGGTTAAGCAGGAATTTAAGGAAAGCGAGGGTGATCCGCATATCAAGCAAAAGCGTAAACAGTTGCATCAGGAGATGAGCAATCAGGCGACGGTGGCTAAAACGCGCAAGGCCAAGGTGCTGATTGTCAATCCGACCCATTATGCGGTGGCCATTGATTATGAGCCGGGCAAAACTAAGCTCCCCGTGATTGTTGCCAAGGGGCAGGGCGAAATGGCTCGGCGCATGATTAAGGCGGCACAAGAGGAAAAGATCCCGGTGATGCGACAGCCGGCTTTAGCGCGCGCGCTCTTTGCTGATGGGGTGGAAGATGCTTTCGTGCCTTCTGATCTTTTAATTCAGGTGGCCGAAGTGCTCAAGGTGGTGGCTAAATTAAAGGAAAATTCCGATGGCCGCTAAGTATCCTTTAGCCATGCTCATTGATTTAAGAGGGCGGCGTTTACAAGCGGCGCAGTCCGAGGAAAAGCATTGCAAGCTTTTGCTAAGCCAGGCGCTAAATGAGCTAGAGAGCAAAAAGCAGGAACTTGCCGATTATTTGGCTTTTCGCGACGCGGAGATTGAAAGACGCTATCGGGAAATTTTAAATACCGTCAAAACACAGAATGAGATAGCTAAGTTCAACTCTGAGATTGGACTTATCTATGAAAAAGAAAATCTGTTGCGGGCGGATATCGTCACGCTAGACAAAAAAGTACAGGCAGCGCGTCAGGCGCTGACCAAGGCCAAAGAGCAAGTTACTTTAGCTTTTAAGGCAAAAGCCAAACTTGAAAGTCACCGCGAGCTGTGGCTTGCTGAGCAAAGACGCTATTTAGAGTATAAGGCAGATTTGGAACTGGAGGATTTCCGGGCCAAAAAGCCTGCATATTAAAGTACAGTCAGGCGCTTTACCTGACAGTTTCAAGATAGGGCAAAGATGGCGGATATAAGGGGGATGAGCCCCGGCTGTTGCCGCGCTAGCAGTGCAAACCTTAGATAACGGAGCAAAAACCTATCTGGCGCATGGCAGAAAGCAGTTTATGCCCCACCGGCTTAAACGCAAATTATGCAACTACAATAAAGAGCATAATTTGAGCTTTAGTCAGTAAAAATGCCAGCTTAAATGCAGTTGCCCTCAAGGCATAAAACGCGGCGTGGGGAGTGACATAAATTAAGTGCTATTTGATTTTAAATAAATTTCTCTACATAACATAAGGTCAAACCCATTTGCACTTGCACTAATAAGGCTACCATTGGCTGGGCTGTTTGCTCCTTTTCCCCTACGGTCCGATATGTTTTGTAAAAGTAGTTGACAAGTTTGTCGAGAAATGTGAAACTACATTTAAGAAAATGTGATGGAACGCAAAATGTAGATAAAAATCTGCATAAGTCTGCGCTTTTTGAGGGTATCTACAGTATTTGCGCAAAGCCTTTGCTAAGATAAAGCCCATATCAATTACGGAGTGCGCCATGAGCGGTGAAGAAATAGTACAGTTTTCAAGACAGCGCTTGCTAAACGCTCAGTTGCTGTGTCAGATGCTAAAGCGCACCGCGATGGCAAAAGTAGCCACCATTCTTGCTATCATCTGTTGCTTAATGGTAAACGCTAGAGTATTAGCCTGTGGCATTGTCATGCCACTTACGGCCACGCTACGGTCTTTGTTAGCGCTAAATGCTTTTCTCACAATTTCCCCGGCTGCCATGCCTAAGCTTAATATTAATCCTGCCAACAGAGTGTCAGTAGGTTTGCATAACAATTCTTACTTGCAAACGGTCGGGAGCGGAGGTGCACCGCACAAAAATGCTTTTTAGCGTGGAATGTTAAACAGGATACGTTCAGGCTTAAATAGCCTGAAGATTAAGGATGAGGAATAGTTCTGGCCTTCCCGGACATTAGAAGAGGGAACGAACATGACAGATATTGGAAGCATAGGCGCAAGATCGGTGCAAACCTTAGGCGATAGGTCCGTCTCAAATCTTGAACATACCGGATCGGTGCAATTTATGTATGCCATGCTGCAGATGGAGCTTGCCCAAAGCAATAAGAATGCAGCTTTGGATAAAATTGACGGTATTAAAGCAGCCCAAGAGCAGTCTAAAGCTTATACCCAACAGATTAATCAGTGTCGTGATTTGATGCTACAGATGGAAGATCTGCAAACGGAACTTGACGAGGTGGGCGGTAATAACGGTATGAGCTCTCTCTTTTCTAAAAGTGAGCTTGATGCCGAGGTGGAGACCTTGACGCCGATTGTCGAAGAGGTGGCGGATTTGCTGGCGGAGGCAAAGGATGATAATTCCAATCTCGTTTATACCTCTTGGACGGCACAGGACTATATCAATGGCTTGCCCTCAGAGGTGATCTTCGATATGCAAAGAGGCGGGGCAGGCGATCATCAGCACCTTAATTATGAGGTGCAAATCGGCTATGACGTGCTCTCGAAAAGACTTGAGGTCCTGCAACAGGCGCAATCGCTCTACACTAAGTTGGAGAGTATGTGTGAAAGTGCCGGCATAACAATTAACGGCGGCGCTATCACCTTGGATTCGCTCAAGTCTGCGATCGCCAATTTAGAAGGCGAGCAGGAGACTGTTTCTGCCGATATTCAACAGGAAATGGTGTTCGTACAGGATTTTATGGGTCAGTACAATGCCTACACCCAAGGCTCGAGCTCAGCCATTTCCGAGGCTAACGAAACCCTAAAGACCTTAGCTCGAGGTTAATTGACAGTTCTGGAAGCATAAGGTTAAATAAGGAGAAATTATGACAGACGCAATTCAAGGCTCTGCTGTGCATACCCTAAGGGAAATATCCTCGTCGCAACTTAATCCCACTGGCTCGGTGCAGTTTATCTATGCGATGTTACAGATGGAGCTTGCCCAAGCCAACAAGGAGTCGGCTTTAAATAAAATCGACGGTATCCGTGCACAACAGGAGGCTTCGGCAGAAATTACCGAGGCTATCAATCAATTGCGCAACTTAAGACAGGGGCTTAAGGAGAATGATTCCAAGGTCACCGTCTCAGGTAATGCGCAGTGGACTGCAGCTTGTGCGGTGATGGATAAATACTCTATTTCCCACAATACCGATGGTAACGGCCAGGTGATGCGCACAGATCTTGATACCATGATTGCTCCTTGGAGGCAGCACAGGAGGAGGTAAGCTCTGATGTGCAGCAGGAAATGGTTTTTGTGCAGGACTATATGGGCCAATACAATTCTTATACTCAGGGTGCGAGCTCAGCAATAAGCTCGGCCAATGAAACCTTAAAGACTTTGTCCAGAGGAGGCTAATTATGATTACTCAAGAGCAAGTTGATAAGTTTATTGAAGAAGCGACCGCCCAGATTAAGGAAATTGACGCGGAGTTTGAAAAGACTAAGCGTTTTATTGCTGACAATCAAGGCAACTTTACCCGCAGCCCGGAAATTGAGGCTAAGGCTCAGGAGCTTTTAGCGCAGGCTAAGCAAAAAGCAGAGCTTGCAGGGCGTGAGCGCGCCTTTGATCAAAAGGATGCGGTGCAAGTTAGTGCGCCCCACGCTCGACGCACTCGCGGTCTTGCCATTTAATAGCAACAGGTGAGCTCATGGATATTTCTAATGTTGGCCTGCAGTCCTATAGTGGGATTGTAAACTCAGAAGCTAAGAGCGCTCTTACCGGCTCGTTACACGGCATGAGTGTGCAAGTTAAGGAGAACGCAAGCTCTGCACTAGCCGACAGTGCCGAGGAGCTCACCTTTGCTAAGGATAATTCTCGGCAAACCAAGCTTGCAGATCGCAAGCAAAAAAGTAGCCGCCTTAATATGGAGGCTAAAATTGAGAAGCTGCTTGCCATGGTACAGGCGGCTTCAAATAATGATAATAACGCACAAAATCAAGTCTTTAACGCATGGAAGAAAAAGGGCGGTACCAAAAATGAGCTACTTGAGGATTTAAAAAAGCTAGGAGGTCACCCGGCCTCTAACTACGGCTTTTTGCTCAAGGCAGCAGAAGATGAAGATGATGAAAAGCTAAAGGTAGAGCTCAAGGCTTTGGCCGATGTGCTTTTTGCCAGTGAAAAGCCTGCCATCACCGCAAGCCTTAATGCGTTAAGCTCAATGGAAAACACTTCCTTTGCCAGCTCCTTGGAGTTAAGTGAGACTTACTCTGAAATCGCGGTCAAGCCGCAGGAGCCGCAGGATCTCTTGGTATTTTTAAAGGATCGTTTTGGCGAGGATAATTTACAGCAGGGCATTGACCTGATGTTTAAGGCCTTAGCTTCAGATCTGATGTCGGCGCAAAGCTCTCACGAAGAGTCCATCTTAAACGATATCGCCAATCGCCTGAGTAAAACTAAGACTTTAAATGCAGCCTTAGGACAGTTTGTCAGCTTTAAAAATCGCATTGGGGATGTATTGCAACTACAAGAAAAGTTGGACTCGTCCAAGCTCATGTTGCGTACGGTGGAACTTTCAAAGTCACGCTTTATTACCCCCTTGCAAATCAATGGCCTATATCGCACTGAGGTAAGAACCTCCAATCCTGAGGAGGATGTACTCTTAGGACAGGAATTTTTGAAACTGGCGCGTAATCTTCCCGTGGAGCTGTTTGACAGCTTGGATGCGCGCAATAAGTTGGTGGATGCGGTGCACAAGGAGGTGGATCGCTTAATTGCCAAGGAAGATGAATGGCTGGAGGCACAGTAGTAAATGATGACATCAAGTGAAGTGGCCAATTTTTTTGCCCTGATGGGTTTGCCTCCTTTGGATTTTGCCCCGGGAAGACCCATAAACTTTATTTTAAACGAGAGTCTAGAGCTAAGCCTTGAATACAATGAAGAGGATAATATTGTTATCGTGCTGTCCTCTCTGATGCCACCTTATGCCTACGCTAAGCTTGAAAAAGCGTTGCGTGCCGCCTCCTATATGGTAAAGCGTCAGCTTGATTTTACGGTAGGCTATAGTCGGGACAAACTTTTGCTGTTAACTGAGGTGCCAGGCGAGTGTAGCGCGCAGGAGCTTTTGGCAGCAGTTGAGTCCCTGATGTTACAAAATGAGCAATTGGAGGCGTAAATGGCCGTTGATGTTTTAAATCCCAATCTAGGCATTTCCACCGTGCTGCCGCAGGCTGCTATGGAGCATTTGCCCTCGGTGGATAACTTTAATACCGTCGGCCACGCCAACTCTGTTGCTGACACAGAGAACTTTAAGGCTTCTATTAGCGCCAATGCGCTTGATGCGCAGTTAAGTGCCGCCTTTACCCCGGTTTTAAGCTCCGATGAGTTATTGCAGCCGGCTAAGTTGAACTCCAGCATTCACGCGGCCTTTGAGAAGCTGTCACAAATACGGGATGATGCCGATGTCAGACGTTTTGTCCGGGATGATCTCACTCCCTTCATGGAAAACCGTGAGCTTTTAGAGGCTTATATGAATCTGATGGTTGAGGGTTAGCATGGATTTAACGGCCCGCGAACTTACATCGCTGAGAATTTTGGCTTTCTTCTTTTATCAAATTGGGAGCTTTGAAAGTGCCCAAAGAGCGCTTAAGTGCCTGATGGCTCTGGTTCCACAAGACCTCTGGGCAAGAGGCTTGTTCATTGCCTGTGAAAATGCCCTGGAGCATTATGAAAAGGTTTTGACCTTAACTGAGGACTTAGATGAGTTTTCTGCCGATAAAAAACAATATCGGGCTTTGATTTATCTGCGCGCCCGGGCTTTGCAGAAGACTAATCAAAGTGCACAGGCACAGGCTTTAATGGCACGCTTAGGAGGCTTCCATGACCCTGCTTGAAAGCGCGCGTTTTAGCTCTTCTTTAGTTACCAAGCATGCTGATTTCTTATTAGTGGGCATGGTGGTCGCGGTGATCACCTTAATGGTGGTACCGCTACCTACCTTTATGGTGGATCTTTTGATCTCCGCCAACTTAGGGGCATCCTTTGTCATTATGATGATGACGATGTATGCGCCCAACGTCCTTGCCTTTTCATCCTTTCCTTCATTGCTGTTATTTACCACGCTCTTTCGCGTAGGTCTAAATATCGCCACTACGCGCTTGATTTTGTTGCAGGCTGATGCCGGTGAAATCATTTACACTTTCGGTGAATTTGCCGTTGGTGGTAACTTCATCGTCGGTGCGGTGGTCTTTATCATTATCGCCATCATTCAATTTTTGGTGATAGCTAAGGGTGCCGAGCGTGTCTCTGAAGTTGGTGCGCGTTTCTCACTTGACGCTATGCCCGGTAAGCAAATGTCCATTGACGCTGATCTGCGTGCTGGCTCCATTGATTCTGAGGAGGCGCAACGGCGACGCAATAATGTCAGCCTTGAAAGCCAGATGTATGGTGCCATGGATGGCGCGATGAAGTTTGTCAAGGGCGATGCGATTGCCGGTCTGTTAATTGCGGCGGTAAATATCGTCGCCGGTACCATTATCGGCGTCACGCAAATGGGGATGACCTCCGGTGAGGCGCTACAGCTTTACGGTGTGTTAACTATCGGAGATGGCTTGGTCTCGCAGATCCCCTCACTGCTCATTGCTATTTCCGCCGGTATCTTGGTGACCCGCTCGGGTGGTGATGTAGACAATGTGGGCGAGCAGATTGGTTCACAGATCTTCTCGCAACCGCGTGCCTTAATGATTGCCGGCTTTTTAGTCTTCCTGTTTGCCCTCATCCCGGGCTTCCCGAAGCCGCAGCTGTTTTCTTTGGCCTTTTTACTAGGTGGCATCGGCTTTGCCTTAAAGTATGTGGCCAATGCTAAAGACAAGGTGGTGGATAAAAAGCTGGAGATTAAACAGAACTTAAAGTCGACCATCGACAAAAGTCGCGGCGCTAGCAAACGCAATGCCGATAATGGCGATGAGTTCTCGCCGGTGGTGCCTTTGATTTTGGATTTGGCCTCCAATCTTGCCGATAAGCTTGATTATGATGTGCTAAATGATGAGCTCATCTCGTTACGTCGGGCGCTGTACTTTGATTTGGGCGTGCCTTTCCCGGGGGTGAATTTGCGCGACAACCCCAATCTCGGTAGCTTTGAGTATGTGCTCAATTTAGACGAAGTACCGGTAGGCTTTGGTAGTTTAATGGAAGATCACGTGTTGGTGCGTGAAGATCCTGACAATATCCGCATGCTGGGCATTGAGGTCAAAGAGGGTATTCCTTTCCTGCCGTCAGAAAAGTCCTGGTGGATTCAAAAGAAAGATGCAGCTCGCGTACAGGCTGTAGGTAGCCATGTTTTAAGCCATGAAAAGGTCATCTCTTTGCATTTATCCTTAATTTTGTCCCGCCATGCCGATAACTTCATCGGTCTGCAGGAGACCAAATACTTATTGGATCGCATGGAGGAGCGGGCTCCGGATCTGGTGCACGAGGCTTCAAGATTATTGCCTTTGCAGAAAGTTGCCGATCTGTTAAAGCGTCTGGTGCAAGAGCAGATTTCCATCCGCGATCTGCGCTCCATCTTAGAGGCACTTATCATTTGGGCGCCTAAGGAAAAAGATCAGGTGATGTTAAGTGAATATATCAGAGCGTCCTTAAAGCGGCAGATTAGCTACAAATACTGCGCCGGACAGAATATTTTGCCGGCGGTGCTGTTAGATCCGTCCTGTGAGGAAAAGATCCGCAAGTCAATCCGTCAGACCTCAGCAGGCGCCTTCTTAGCCCTTGATCCGGTATCCTCACGTCAATTTATACAGGAGGTAAGACGCATTATTGCCTCGCGCAGTGGTAAACGTATTGTGATCATTACTTCAATTGATATTCGCCGTTATGTCAGAAGACTGATTGAAGGCGAGTTTTATGAAATTCCGGTGTTGGATTATCAGGAACTAACCCCCGAAATTTCCGTGCAACCGGTGGATAAAATTAGAATTTAATTGCTTTAGAGAATAAAAATGAGTGATAAAGTTCAAGTTTCGCTGATTGAAGCGCCACCCTATTAACCCGTGGTTATTCAATTGCTGAATTAAAGGGGATCGATAAGAAGCATTTAGATGCCCTCTATGCTTTAGCTTATCAATACTACAATGCCGGTAGCTATACTGATGCCTCCAACATTTTTAAAGTATTGTGCATGTGTGATCCGGCCTGTGAGGATTACGCTTTTGGTTTGGCCTCGTGCATGCAGGGGCTTAAGCAGTATGCCAATGCGGTGAGACTTACGCCTTAGCGTGCACCATCTCCGGTCTGACCAATCCTAAGCCCATGTATTTTGCTGCCATTTGCCTGTTAAAACAGGGCAAGCGCGACGAGGCTATCTCCGCTTTAGAGAGCATTGAGTTGATGGGACGCGAAGGTGAGCCTAACGATCAGGTGTACAAGAATAAAGCAGCTGAGCTTTTAAAGGTCATAAAAGCAGATCAGGAGGCCTAGAATGAATTTTGGGATTAATAATAACGGAAGAGTGGGTGTCGACGGCGACTTCCAGATTCTAAGCGACGGGGCTTTTGTTGGTCAGGAACAACGCACCTCCGATGAGTCTATTCCCACCCCTAACGCCCCCACCCCAGGTATTGATGAGCAGCCGACGCTAACCCCTCCTAGCGTGCACATCAGTATGACTACCATTAGCTCCTTAAGCTCTGAGGCCATCATGAGTTTGCTAGGCTTTGAAGAGCGTAAGGAGTCGGTATCAAGCGGTAAGGCGGCTTTAGAGGCGCATCATCAGTAGCGTGCGGCGGCCAATCAAGAGCGTATTGAAAAGTTGCAGGAGCAGGCTGAAAAACTCAAAAGCCAGGGGCTTTTGGACAAAATTAAGATGGCCTTTCAGATCATTGGTTGCGTTTTAGGAGCCATCTGTGCCCTGGCGGCGGGCGTTTTTGGTGCGATGCACGGCAATGTTTTGATGGTGGTCGGCGCAGTAATGGCGCTTTTTAGTATCGCCGATCAGATTACGCAACTAAGTTCAGGCGGCGAGTTGGGCATCGCGCAGGAGATTTTAAAACGTGCCCAGGCAAACGGCTCGAATGAAATGGCTTCCATGATTTCTGCGCAGGTGATGATGATGCTCATTACCGTTGCCGGCGCCGTATTTTCAGCAGGTTTGGGCTCTTCATCGGCTAGCATGACGGTGGCTGCACGTACGCTTAATGTCGGTATCAATGTCTTTTCGGGCATTAATTCTGTCATAAGCGGCTCGGTAGGCATTGCCTCATCGGTGGTCAATTTTGAGATTGAAAACCTCAAGGCTGACAGTAAGGAGCTTGAGGCCATCTTGATGCGCATTCAGGTGGCAAGCGAGCTCGATGCGCATAATATTGAGGATATCATGAAAAAAAAGTGAGGAAATGACGCAGGGTGTAAGGGAAATTTTGGAATCATGCAATCAGACTTTAGGCGCAGTGGTGACTGCAGCTCCGTCCATGGCCTAGGAGGTAGTTATGTCAGTAGGTGGAATTAACGGTTTGGGTATCGGTGGTGATTTTTACACTAATGGGGCAGAGGGGACGTCGGGTTCGGCACCTACCAAGCCAAGCGCGGACCAAGAGCAAGTGCCGATTAATCGCTTGGGCGTAAGTGATGATCAAGAACTTGATCTAGAAGCACGAGATGTCTCTTTTTCACGGGAGTCCTTAGAGTCAGCTAATACTGTCTGCGCCAGTTTTTGGGGCTCAGTTTTAGCCTTAATCCAGGATATGACCTCGGATATGATCCGCGATAATAGACAGATAGTCTATGAATCGCAGATGATGTCGGCTGATACCATGGAAAAGCAGGCTGATAAAATGCGTGATGCGGCGTTGATTAGCTTAGTGACGGGGATTTGTCAGGGCGTTTTTCAGATTGGAGCCGGTGCGGCACAGTTAGGCACTACATTAAAGGGCTTAAGTGCAATCAGTGAAATGGGTAAAGCTGCCAAGGCAGCCGACGCTGTCGACGGTACTGAGGTGACCAAGAGTTATGAAAGCCTCTTAACCCGTGGTTTAAACGTGTTAAAAGATCCCAAGTTGGGCGAGACAGCTAGTTCCATGTTGTAAAATAGTACCAATTTCGGTCAGGCGATAGGACAGATCTCGACCGGTGTGGGCGGTATTATTGGATCTGTTGGTAGCTACTTTTCGGGCTTGAAGGATGCGGAGGTAAAAGAGCTGGAGGCAGATCAAAAGCGTATGGAAGCTTTTGCCGATCAGATAAGGTCCATCAATGATTCCTTCAAACAGACTTTGCAGTCGGCAATCGAGACCACCCGTACCATACTCGCAAAGTATGGTAGAAACCAACAAACGTATTTTAGCTTAGAAAAAAGCGCAGGCCTAAGCCTGCGCTGAGGATGAATTATGCAGGCTACAGAGGCGATTAAAACAGTTTTTCAAGAAGCCGGCTGGACGCTGATGGCGGAGGAAAGTAATGCGCTTTTGGACTGTTTCTTAGAGCTGGATAAATTCACGGCACGGTTTTGTACCTATAATGAAGATGAGCTCTTTTTATCAGCTAAGCTTATGAATTTGCCGGAAAATGAGGATGAGCGCTTTGAACTTTTAAAGAGCGCGGCGGCGCTGTGTGCCTATCTTTGGCAAAGGCATAAAATTAATTTGACAGTTACCGAAAATTCTCTTACTTTAGAATTGATGGTAAATACGGCAAGTGAAGATTTTAGGGAAAAAATCCGTGTCTTTTTAGATGATGGTGATTACTTTATTGAAAACCTCGAGGCAATGAAAACCCCCGTCACTGGACCATCATTGAGCGCTTTCTTTTAAGATGCCAAGCCATTGACCATTTGAACATAAGGATTTTGTATGCAGGCAGCCTTAAGATTTTTACTTACGACGCTTTTCATGCTTTTGTTTATTGCAGTTGCGCATGCCGTAAGTTTTAAAAATCCTTATTCCCACTATTCAGACCGCGAGAACATTGCCGTCGTCTTAAACGATTTTGCTCGGAGTGAGGGCTATAGCGCGCATATTTCAGATAGCATCTCCGGACTTATCAGTGGCCGCTTTGATAAGGTTGATCCCCAGATCTTTTTGCAGGGAATGGAGGCAGCCTACGGGGTTAAGTATTATGTGTTGAACGATACCCTGTATTTTTATCATCAAAACGAAGAGACACGCACCATCTTTCGCCCATCCTCCGTGCGTCCTGCTACGCTACGCGCAATGCTCAACAGTTCTAATTTAATTGCCAGTCAGTTGCCGATAACGGTTGATAGAAATGGGCTGTTGGTGCTCACCGGACCTACATTTTATGTCAATAGCCTGCTAACTTTGGCTAAGGAATTTGACCGTGGTGAAGAGCATCAAGTGGTGATGCAGGTCTTCAAATTAAAACATGCCAAGGCCCAAGACATCAGGCTTGATAATTTAGATGCGGTGGTGGTGTTGCCTGGTGTGGCCTCGATTCTACAGCGCATGGTAGGAACTTCTGTCGAGGGAGCCGGAGGCTTTAGCATGGTGGCTAAAAGTCCGGCACTGCCGGGGCTGCGCGGTAGCGGCTTGTCCGCCATAGGCGCCACACCGCCTGCGGAAAGTACAAGCGCGGGGCCTACCGTGATCTCTGAGCAAGGCGATCCTAATGCGGGCTTTTCCCCGCAGATTATTGCCGATTCCCGCTTAAATGCCGTCATTATTCAGGACTTTAAGTATCGCATGCCCTATTATGATCAGGTGATCCGTGAGCTCGATGTTCCTTTGCGCTTAGTGGAGCTCCATGCGGCAATTGTCGATATTGACATTGATGCAGCCAAGTCCTTGGGCGTTGATTGGCGCGGTGGGCGCTATTCGGGCAATTGGGGCACCGAAATTGGTTCGGGAAATTTGGGGTGGAATGGTAGCTTCCCGGTGGGTAATCCCGATGGCGGGGGTATTTTCTCCACCATCTTCCAAACCAATCACTCGCTGTTCATGGCGCAGGTGAATATGCTCGAGGAAGATAATAAGGCCACTACCTTAGGTAGGCCTTCGGTCTTGACTTTAGATAATATTGAGGCGGTGCTAGAAGATACCACCACCCGTTATGTGCCGATACGCGGCAATGAGAGCTCGGATCTCTTTATGGTGGAGTCGGGTACGGTCTTAAGGGTAACCCCGCACATTATTGATGCTGAAGATGGGGGTGCCCCCATGATTTCCATGGTGATTTCGATGCAGTCCAATCAAGATGCCTCGGGGGAGGACAGCTATATTTCCTCAGATGACGGCATTACCGTACCGCCGGTTAAGCAGACGCGCATTAATACACAGGCGGTGGTACGTGAAGGGCAGTCACTACTCTTGGGTGGCTACTATGTGCAATATGCTGCTGCAGGCGATAACGGTGTCCCGACTTTAAAGGACGCTCCGGTGGTAGGGGGGCTATTTGGCTCTGAAGATGAGAGTACCTACACGCGCGAGCGTTTGCTCTTAATCACCCCGCGCATTTTGGATTTAGATGAGTTTAACGTCCCGCGGCAGGTAAATGATTTGGGCTTTGATGTGGAGGCGACACAAGATAATTACGAGCGGATCTTAAAGGCTCCTAAAGAAGAGGAGAGCTCGGGCTGTAGCTCAACGCGTAATGCCCCTGCCAAGCCGGCGACCCCGGCTTTGGTTCAGCCGGTGACGACCCTTAATGCGGAGGTTAATGCCCCATGAGCGAGAGTATCTCTTTTCGCTTCTTAGCCGGGAGCAATTTAGGCGCTGTTTTTAGTCTTTCAGCCGGAGAATATACACTAGGTAATAGCAGTGAGTGTGATATCGAGCTTGATGAGCAAGGTGCAGAGAGCATCGTTGTCATTAGGGTAGATGCTACAAAGACGGTTACGGTGCGCTTGCAAAGCGGGCGGGCGCGCTTAAACGGTCAAGAACTGAGCGCAGAATATCAGCCTTTCCCGGCCGGGGCGATTTTAGCTATCGGCTTTAGCGCCATAACCTATCTTACGGCAGGGCAGAGCCTTGAGAGTATAGATTTAAGCGCTTTGGGCCTTGCCGGCAAAAAAAATGAAGAGCAACAGCCTCATGCGGATGTAGCGCAAGCCGTGAGCAGGCCGGAGGCGGCAACCTCTACGGAAATTAAAGCCAAGCCGCCGTTACCTGATGGTAAGCCGGCAAAACCTACTCCCGGCCTCTTTGGTCTGCCGCGTGCTTTTGTTACGGTCATTGGCTTGGTATTGCTCTTTTTAGCCCTGATCTCGCTTATTGCCGGCTCGGCGCTGTTTGGTCAAAGGGCGCAGGAGCGCGAGGCTGTGGCCGCGGCGCAAGCTTATCTTAAGGATAATGGCTTTTTAAAGATCACGCCTACTTTGACTGATGAGGTGATGGTCTTTAAAGGTGAGGTGCCCTCAACGGATGACTTTACGCGCTTTGCCTCCAATCTGCCTAAGCTACCCTTTGCCGCGGTGCTTGAGGTTCAAGTGCGCGATAAGCTTTTGCACGACATTGAAAAGACCTGTGCGGTACATGGGGCCACGGTGCGCGCTGAATATCTAAATAACAATAAAGGAAGCATCGTGCTGTACGGCTATGTCAAAGATCCCTATGTCAAAGCGCAGCTCATCGCCGCGGTGCAACAGGAGCTCCATCTGGCTAACTTAGATGCGCATTTTACCGACTATGGGCAGATGAAGGACTTGATTGCCAAATATCAACCGCAGGACTTTAAGGTACCACTGCAACTTGATAGCTTAAAGATCTACTATGAAGGTAAGCTTACCTTAGAGGATGTAACCAACTTAGAGCAACTTAAAGCGGATTTGGCGGGGGCAATAAAGGCTCCGCTTGCCCTAGAACCGCTTAAAAATAGGGATCGGTCACAAATAGAGCTTTATCGATTCACAAATAGCGACTTAAATCTTGCAACTACGCAAGAAAAATCAGACAATAACTCTCAAGGAGCCGATGCAGAAATCTTAGAGCCTACACAGAGCTTTAAGATGCAGGATATTGTCGGTGTCACCATGGAGCCGATGCGCTTTGTCAGCATGGCCGACGGTAGCCGTTATTTTGAAGGCTCGGTCATGCCCGACGGCTCAGTGCTAAGAGAGATTTCCGTACATCAGCTGACCTTAGAACGAAATGGGGAGAAATTCATTCATGAACTTAAATGATATTGATGCTTATGACCTCCTGAAACCAGAAAATTCGCAGGTGATAAAGGAGGTGGCTGATGAGGTAGCGCAAATAGAATTTTCGTTGCGACGTGCCTTAGATCGCGGAGTTTCACCGCAGGAATTTGATACGCTCAATGCACAGTATATAGCTGCTCAAACTGCAGGTGAAATTATTGCCAGCTTGAGATCGTAGCTTAGGAGGTAGATATGGATATTAGTTCAGCAGGCTTAGGGGGTGCCATCAACTCCGGTTTTGAAGCTATCTCTCGGCAGACCGCTGATATTCAGGCGCGCATGTCAGAAATCGCTAATATGAACAGTGAAGATCAGAATGTCGCGATGCTCGAGATGCAGTTTACCATTGGTCAGTACAACGCCATGATTGAAGCCACCTCAAATATGGTTAAGACCCTTTCGGATTCCTTAAAGTCGGTAGCCCAGAAGATGTAAGGAAGAAATAATGGAAGCTTTAAGTAAGGAAAATGCAAGACTACTGTTAACTATCGGCTTTGCCGCTTGCGCTAAAGGCAAGGTAGCTCAGGGCAGAAAACTCTTTGAGAATATGCACATCGCCTATCCGGAAGCAAGTGCGGTCATAGTCGGCCTGGCTTTCTCACACATCGTGGTTGATGATTTTGCTGAAGGTGAGCGTTTGCTTAATGAGGTTATCAAGCTTGGCGATGAAGATCAGGATGCTTTAGCGCTGTTAGCTTTCTCCAAAGCTTTACAGAAAAAGGAAGATGAGGTTCAGGATATTGTCGCTCAGATTTCTAAGGAGCATACCTCAGCCTATAGCCTGGCCAAGGAAGCGCTTAAATTAGTTACTAAGTAGGTAGTATTATGTTAAAGCCCGCAAAATTTGCCGTTATCTTAGCTTGCCTCCTGGCTCTTTCTGGCTGCAAAGAGCTGTTGTACTCCAACCTTTCTGAGGAAGATGCCAATGAAATGCTCGTGACTCTCTTAAAGCGCGGTGTAGATGCACAAAAAGTTGATAGTGGCGATGAAAGCTTTAACATTATGGTTGAAGAGGCTGATCTTATTTTCTCCCTGGAACTTATTAAGGAACACTCGTTGCCGCGGGCGCGTTTTGAAAGCTTAGGCACGGTGTTTTCCGGGCAGGGCATGATCGCCTCGCAAACTGAGGAGCAGGCGCGTCTGGCCTTTGCTATCTCCGAAGAATTGGCCAATACCTTTAGCAAGATTGATGGCGTTTTAGATGCTAGGGTGCATGTGGTGCTGGTGCATCACGAGCAGACCTCCGGGCTTACCACTCCGCCTTCGGCGGCAGTTTTTATCCGTCATACCAAGGATTCTCCGGTAAGCGGCATGATAGCGTCGATTAAGGATACGGCCGCTAAAGCGGTGCCGGGCTTGAGCCTTGATAATGTGTCGGTAATGACCGAGCTCTTTCAAGAGAATATTTTAGCCCCGCAGGTAAAAGCTCCTGCCTGGTATGAAGATCCGCTAAAGCTTGGCGGTGGGATCGTGGCTGCGCTGGCCTTGCTTAGCGCTGTCGGTATCGTCGTGATGCGACGCTTAGGTTTTAGCATAAAACGGCAAAAGCCGGAAAAACAAGCATCGACTAAGGCTTAAGTGAGGTGCCATGACCAGAGAGGAGGCTTTAAAGTTAGTTGGCTCCACCGCACTGTTTGAGAGGATGCTGACAGCTAATGCCGCTTTGTGCCCGCCTAAATCACCAGATCTGCCGCTTATGGATGTGTTAAGAGCCCAAGATCCTAAGTTGCATCTGTTCAACGCAAGTCCCCGTAAGTTTTATGTTTTTGACCATCAAGCTGAGCGCTTGATGTTATGCACGGTAGATGAACTTGCCAGGCTATGCCTTTATTTGGGGGCTGCCTTGTATGCCCATGAGATTGCAGCCATTGTCTTAAAGCAAGAGAAAAAGCTTATTTTGGCGGCGCTTGACCCTAAGATCTATCGCTTTGTGATGGATTTTGCCCGCTTTGGTGTGCCCAAGCTTAATGTACAGCTTGATTTAAATAAGCAAGCTGACGCGCTTAAAGTTTTTTTGCAGGATACGGGCGCGGCGCTATTGGCAACTTTAGCTGCCGATTTTACGTCCCCGGAGCTTAAGGAAGTTTTTTTGCAACGCCTGCAGGTCAAAGCACCTTTAGAGGTTGAATTGCCTCCTACTAAGATTATAAGATTAAGCATCGAGGCGTTGGTAAGGGAGGATCCTTCATGGATGCAGTATTTCTCTTAGGCAAGGAAAAGTGGCACCTCGATCCGAACAAAAAGATCATCAAAAAAGCTGAGCTTGATCTTTATTATGAGGCCAACGCGATTATCGATAAAAGTAAGAGTATTGCCGCGCAGATTGAAAAACAGGCCCAAGAGGATCATCAAAGACGCTATGAAGAGGGCTATGCGCAGGGCGTGGAAGAGGGCAAGAGCGAGTATAGCCTTAAGATCATGGAAACAGTGATGGCACAGCTTGATGCCCTTGAAGATCTGGAAAAACAGATTGTCGAGGTGGTCATTAATGCAGTCAATAAGGTGGTAGGCGAGATTGATCGCCGGGAACTTATTGTGCGGGTGGTGTCCAAGGGCTTAAGTGCAGTGCGCGGGGAAAAAAGAATTTTAGTTAAGGTAAGCCGCAATGAAGAGGCAACGGTCCGTGAGGCGCTAAAAGCTTCCCTGATATCTAGTGACGGCATGTCCGGCTACCTTGAAGTGATGGGAGATAGTAGCTTAAAAAGTGGCGATTGCATTATTGAGACGCCGATGGGGGTGGTCGAGGCCTCGCTAAGCTCACAACTTAAGGTTTTAGAAACCAGTCTGCGCAAAGTAGTGGGACGTGAATAATGGCGCTTGAATATATTGCCAAGATGCTTAAGGATACGGTGGCCGACCTAAATACGCTCTCCATTCGCGGACGCGTGGATAAGGTTACCGGCACCATCATTAGCGCCTCGGTTCCCGGGGTCAAGGTGGGAGAATTGTGCATTTTGCGCAATCCGGGGGAAGATTTTGCCCTGCGCGCTGAAGTGGTGGGCTTTGCCAAAGATACCGCGCTGTTAACTCCCTTAGGCGATCTTGAAGGTGTCTCCTATCACACTGAGGTTATTCCCACCGGTCATGTGCTCTCGGTGCCGGTAGGCGAGGAGCTATTAGGGCGGGTGCTAAATGGTGTTGGTGATATTGCCGATGGCGGGCCGCCTTTGAAAACCCATAATTTTTACCCGGTATATGCCGATCCGCCAGCTGCCATGCAAAGAAAACTTATCACCAAGCCAATTTCCTTGGGCCTGAGGGTGCTTGATGGCGTGATAACCTGCGGTCAGGGGCAGCGTCTGGGCATTTTCGCCGCTGCCGGCGGCGGTAAGTCGACCTTGTTATCCTCGATCATCAAGGGCACGAGTGCAGATATTTCCGTGCTGGCCTTAATTGGCGAGCGTGGTCGTGAGGTGCGCGAGTTTATTGAGCGTGATTTAGGGAAGGAAGGCATGAAGCGGGCAGTGCTCGTGGTTTCCACTTCAGATCGCTCTTCCATGGAACGTTTAAAGGCCGCTTATACCGCCACGGCCATCGCCGAATATTTTCGCGATCAGGGGCGTAATGTGCTCTTAATGATGGACTCGGTGACGCGCTTTGGTCGTGCGCAGCGTGAGATTGGTCTTGCCGCCGGCGAGCCGCCGACCCGTCGCGGTTTCCCGCCTTCGGTATTCTCGACGCTCCCTAAGCTTATGGAGCGGGCGGGCAATTCCGATAAGGGCTCCATTACCGCGCTTTATACCGTGCTCGTTGAAGGTGATGATATGACTGAGCCGATTGCTGATGAAACCCGTTCCATTTTAGACGGCCATATCATTTTGTCGCGTAAGCTCGCTGCACAGAATCACTATCCGGCAATCGACGTTTTAGCCTCGGTGTCGCGCGTGATGAATGCCATTGTCAGCAAGGAACATAAGAATGCAGCGCAGGCTTTGCGTAAGATTTTGGCCAAACATGCAGAAATCGAGCTTTTAGTGCAGTTAGGTGAATACAAAAAAGGCTCGGATGCCGAGGCCGATTTTGCTTTAAGCCATATTAATGCGGTGAATGCCTTTTTAAAGCAGGGCTTAGATGAGCGCTCTACTTTCGATGAGACATTGGCGGCTTTAATACAGGTAGTTAAATAATTAATATACTAAAATTTTTGAGGTGAATTATGCTCAAGGAATTTATGCGCAACTACGCTAAGAACATGGGTTTTGCTCCTGATGATGCTGATTATATTGCCGATGAGGATGTCGATCAGGGCCTGTTTACCCTCTCTTTAAATGATGTTAGCTTGTGCACGATTGCCCCTTACGAAAAGGACGGACAAAACTTTGCGCTTGCGGTGGTGGGCTGTGGTGGCGCTGACGAAGAGTCTGAGCTGGTGGTTAAGGCTAAGGCTTTAAGTGCGGACTTTGCGCGTTATGGGAACAGAAAGTGCGACCTCATTGCCACGATGGCTGAGGATAAGGTCTTAGGTTTTTTAGCCCGCCTGTCGCTTGATGACTGCACGCAAGCTGATTTTGACGATTTCATGGCCTCGCTTATCTACTTTGTGACGGTACGCGAAGATGAGAGCTTTGTCCCCAAGTATGCAGAAATTTCCACTGATCTTAAGCCGATTGATGACTTTTTGCGTGAAGCCGGTATCGATCCGGATACCTTAAGCAACGCCCTTGATTGCATCAGACTACCCGATGGCCCGGTGGTGATGGTGGTCAAAAAACCGCAGCAGCAAGAGCTTATCTTTAGAACCATGGTTAAAAGTGGCGCCTCAGATAAAGCCATTGTGGACTGCCTGTCAGCCAATATGTCTCTTTTAGGCCGTCATTTCTTTAGCGTCGACAGTAGCAACAATATCTTTTTTCAAACCCCGTTGCAGATTAAAAATAAGCCTGAGGTCTTTTATGACCTGCTAAGCACGCATGCCGGTATGAGCGTAGATTTTGCTGAGGCGCTGGAAAAAGATGAGCAAGCTCCTAAGGACGAGGCGTCTCTTGAGAGTAACCTGTCACAGTTTTTGATGGTGTAAGGCTGATGCAATAGTTTATTGAAAGCTACGCCTGGCTACATGCCTGATTGGGCTTTAATTGACTACGGATTAAGAGCGAGGAGTGTTGTTATGCCAAATTTGGGTGATTTATTGTTACGTGAACTTAGGAGACAAGATTTTACCGGAATGTCCTTCGCAAAACTTGCGAATATAGATCACTAACAACAAATTATCTCACAAAGCCGCATTCTATGCGGCTTTTTCGTAAGTATCTAGTTGATTATCTGAAAAACTCATGTTAAACTATAGATAATCAATAATGAGTATCTATCGAAGGTGATTAACTATGAACGCTCCTGAATTACCCTCTCTTTTAATGAATCGCAGTGGCAAATTCTTCTATCTGTATACTTATAAGAATGAATGGGACCCCATTAAAAAACGCTCCAAACGTGCCGCTGGCTCCACGAAAAAGGCCGGTCAACTTATTGAGCCCAATCAGAAAACTGGTCCTATCAAGTGGGAACCTGATTTTATAAAGCAGTTCCCTGACCTCGATAAGCTTGATGCCGTAAGAAACGGTAAAGGCAAAATAACATTTACTCTCAAAGAGGAGCCTGAACTAGACGAGGAGCAGCCAGTAGTACGCATTAAAGAAGCGATGAAATTAGAGCGCAAACATGCGGGCGCTGTATGGGTTCTGGAACAAATCATTGCTGACACGCCGCTGTCACAAGCTCTGCATCGCGTATTTGGTAAGTTCAATGTTGATCGTAAGATTCTGTCGCTGGCCTTTTTCATGGTACTTGAGCATGAAAACTCGATGAGCTTATATGCGCCCTTTGCCCAAAAGACCCGCCTGCCCTGGGCGGCACCACTGACAGACGGTGCCATTACACGCATCTTTCAAAGTATTTCGGCCGACAAAATTGACCGGTTTTTGCAGGAGCTCAATCGCCTTACGATTGAGCACGAGGAAGCAAATCCAAACTTTAGACCTAAATACTGGGCTTTAGATTCAACTTCAATCTCCACTTACTCCCGGAAGCTTACCAAAGCAGCCTGGGGCAAGAACAAAGATGGGGATCCTCTTAAGCAAATTAACGTGCTGATGGTGGTAGACCAGCATACCGGCGCACCTATGTATTACCGCTCATACACCGGGAATATTCCTGATGTCTTTACGGTAAAACATATGTTGCAAGAAGCTTGCCGAATTAAGCTAGACAGCAATGCCGTCTACGTGGCCGACCGTGGTTACGGTAGCATCAAAAATATCCACCGCTTCTTTCAGGCCAAAGCAAATTTTTTATTTAATATCAGCACTCGCTTAAGCATGTGCAAGGCGCTTTTAGCTGAAAATCTCCAACAATTAACTGACCCTAAAACCTATAGAAGCGCCCTTGACGGCAATAATTGCGTCACCTGCGAGTGCGAATGGTCGTACCCCGTAAACTTTAGGACTAACTGCCAGCATCGTGTGCCCAAACTTAAGGAAAAGGTTTTCGTGCACCTTTACTACAACAAGCGCATCAGAATAGAAGAAGAGAACAATCTTAGCGCCAATTTAGAGAAGGTGTTCACTAACTTGCTTCTTGGTAAAGAGCTTGATGAGACTTTAACCGCGTTGCGCGACACCTATATGCTGTACAACCCGGAAAAGCAGGAGTGGAACGTCAATTTAAAGGTATTTCATGAATATCTGCTGCTTAAAGGGCTGCGCGTGCTGATTTCCAATACAGTCAAAGATCCGGAAGAAGCTTATCGTGCATACTACGATCGAAATGAGGTAGAAAAGGCCTTTAACCAATACAAGGACACCTTAGGGTTCCGGCGCCTGCGTAGCAGTGAAGATCGTTCACACGCAGGGCGGCAGTTCGTGCAGTTCATTGCCACAAGTATTGCCATTATGTTTAGAAAACGCCTTGCTAACGCAAAGGAAAGAGGCCTTAAGGCCTACTACGACAGCGATGCGCTACTGCTTAAGAAGCTAAACCAAATTGAATGCTCCACCTTCAACGACGGTACCTATTACACCGAGATTACGAGCAAAATGGCCGAGGTTTTTAATGCCTTGGAGGTGCCGGCGCCCGACGATGAGGTATCAAATGGTACAACGGCAACTGACTTAGACGAAGAGCTCTCAATTGTCGACGACTTAATCGATAATGAGCCTGATTATGACGTCAAAGACGATATAGATAGTCTTCAATAGACACAAGGCCCCTCAGCCTAGAAGATGAGGGGCATATAGATCACTAAAAAACTCGCAAATTTTGAGCGACTTGTCAGCCGGCGTCGATGAGCATGGTGTTCCGCGCTCAATGCAGATAGTTGAGGTAGGCCGCAAGCCTATTATACGTTAGTTTAAATTAAGCTAAGTTAAAGCTCAAGCCCTAAAGTACACGGCGCGTCCAACATGGCGCGCAGGCTTGCCTCGTTTGCGCTAATTTCGGCGGCATTAAGGTCAAGGCGCAACAGCTCTTCGGCGATGCTTAAATCTGCAGCGGACGCCAAGCTTTGATGCATGAGCTTTTCCAGCAAATGTTGCTCTAAAGGCGGCAGGAGCATCAGATCGCTTTGCAGTAAGGCATGCGGCCGTGTTTTATGATCTTGTACCTTAAAGGGCAGGATAAAGGACTGCAAGAGGTTGGCCTGCGGCAGTGGCACTGAGCTGTGCTTTAAAATTTGCGCCGGGAGCGTTAGCATCGGCTGGGAGTACACGGCAAAGAAGGGACCGCCGATTAAGGTGGCATGGGCGCATAAGCTTAAGATAAAGTAGACCAAAAACAGATTGGGTAGCAGTCTGCCTTGCTCAAGCGCGGCATAAAGCACCTCAGGCTTCAGGGCAAAGGCGGCGTTGCGCGCGCGTAAGGTAAGTTGGTTACCTTCTTGATGCAAGATCATGCAGTGGCGATCGCCACGTTCATCGATAAAGTAAAACAAAGCGGTGCCAAAGTGCCGGAGATCATGGGTGTGCAAAAAGTCCTCACACTCACGTAAGCTGCCGCAAAAGAGTGCTTGCGCGTCCCAGGCATTAGCCGCCCCGGCTAGCGCACGCATCAGTGCTAAAAGCACATCCGGCGTAAATAAGAGTTTAAACAGTAGGCTGTGCGGATCATTTAGATAATTTAACAGGAGCTTTAACGCCACGCGCTCTTCGTTGATAAAGTAAGTTTTATTGCCGGCAGCTTGTAAAAAGTGCGCATAAAGCTTGGTATTGTGGAGTGCTCCCTGCGCGCAAAAATCAACTCCCGGGGGCAGGCGCCACTTAAGCAGTGCCGCTTGGCGTTTGCTATCAAGTTCAAGTTGGGCAAGCTTTGGGGTAAGCTTTTTTGCTGTTTCTTGCGCGTTTAAAGCCGGGATGGAATAGATAAAGCTATTGTTGTAGCGCCGGGAGATGAAGTTTAGCGCTATGTCAGAGCCTAAGGGCTGGGTGTTATCTGCAGGCAGGTAAAAGCCCAAGGGAGCAGTTTGATTTTGCGGATGGATAAGATTGCAGCTGAAGATGAAATTGTCCTCGCCTAAAGTAGCGGCGGCACATTGGGTTAATAGCGAGGCGGCAATAAGTTGTGGATGGTTTTCAATGCCGCCATGGTTGGCGACAAAAAAGTGACGCGGTTTTAAGAGCATGCGCTCGACGTTACGGCCTTGAAATGCCGCGGCACCATAAGTGTGCTTGAGATCGTCCATAATCGCCGCGCACAGCTGCGCCGAAGGCTTAGTGCCGGTAGTTAAAAGCCTAGTAAAGTAGTCCTTAAAGCTAAGCTCCTTATAGGCATGTAAAAAAGCTTGCAGGTGCGGGCGCATCAGTTGTTGGAGCATGTGGCCACCTCAGCTTTTTTCTGGATGAGCGTAAAGATAATTAAAAGGAGCACACAGACTATCCCGATGCCGCCTAAAGCCTGACTGCCAAAGCTGGCAAAGATGGAAGCGACAATTAGCGGGCCGATGATTTGCCCGATGCGCAATACGATATCCAACACCATGATGGCATTATTGGATCCTAAGGTATCAGCAGCTTCATAGGTGGAGATGACCAAGGGTTGGCCGCCTTCATTGATGGAAGCACTGATGCCTAGCATGATCATGGCAAGAGTCACCGCCAGGAGCGGGAGATCAAGGTTGAAGATAAGCGGCACGGATGCTGAGGCCAAAAGTCCGCTGGCCAAGATAATATATTTGTGCCGACTCTTATCCATGATTTTGCCACACAGTGGGGTGAGGAGGATGATACACAGCGAGTAGAGGAAGTTGAGCTGTCCTGCCGTATCGGTGCCAAAACCTTGCGCGGTAACAAAGATGGGCATAAAGAAATTGAAAAAGCCGATGGTGATCACTGCATAAGGGATGGCCTGGAAAAAGAGCAGACTGAAAACCTGCGGATTTTTCATAAAGGTCAGGGTGTTGCGTAGTTTAAACGGACGGGCCTCTTGGCTACCTTCAGGAGCAGTGCTTTGCGTGAGGCGATGGCCTAAAAGATAGCTTATCAAGATGAGGTTTAAGATAAGCATGAGCGCGGAAATGGCATAGATGTTTTGTTGCCCAAATTTTTCGGCCAACAAGCCGCCGGCACAACCGCCACAGAGCACGCCCGAGTACAGCCCGGCAAAGAGCCCGGCAAAGCTAGTGCCGCGCTCTGCTTTAGTCGTGATGGCGACGGCAAAAAGTTGCAATGACACCAGTACGCAACCGTAGCCTAAGCCATAGCAAAAACGCGCAAGGAGAAAGTGATAGCCGTTTTGGGCAAAGAAGCTGCCGCCCATACCAAGCGTCAATAAGCATATGCCCAGCTTAAGGATGCGTAGCCAGGGTCCGAACTTTGCCGCGAAGATAAGGAGCAAGAGGGAGCTTAGCCCCACGGCCAGCATTTCGGTGCTGACGGCAAAGGATCTAATTAGCGTCTCATCTAGGCCGGCAAAATCCTGCACAAAGCGTCCCATATAGACTGGGGTAACGGCAATGGGCAGATAAAAGGCAAATACCAGACAAAAGGCAATGGGACGGGGCAGGGTAATTTCACAGGGGATAAGCTTACGCTTTTGCCCCAGGCGCTGGGCCTCAAAGCCTGTCAGCGTGGAGAGCTCATAGGCTAAGATGGCGGCAATAAACAGGAGCGTGGCCAGGCTTAAGCCTAATTTGATGACAAAGCTTAAGATAAAGGAGCTGTTTTCCTTAAGCAAAATATAGCCCATAAGCCCACTGTTCGCGCCTACTACTGGCATGGAAACGGCAGTCCCGGATACAAGTTCATCCCCGGCAATCAGCTCCCCTCTTGCATCGACAATGCTCAGGTGCCCAATGGCCGGCATGCGGCTTTTGACCTCCGCAATGTACTCATCAATGCCCGAGACCTCCGTAAAATTCAAATCTAGCGCCGCGACATGGGCAAATTGAGAATGGATAAAGCCTGCCATAGTGATATTGGCCGTGCCCACATAATCGTCCACCATGTTTTTAAATGGCGGCAGGGTGACGCTTAAGATTAAGAGCTGGGCAATGATAAAAGGTCCGATAAAGCTTTTAAACGTCGGTTTGTCCTGGGGATGGCGTTGGTGGCGGCGCAGGGTAAAAAAGATGCACACCAAGGCCGAGAGGGCTAGCATCGCGCCTACTTTAATTAAGAAGTTTGAAGGGAGGGAGCTTAAATTAAATTGCAACTCCTCAGAGCCTTGAAGCTCGGCTGCCACATAGCCGTTTACCGCGCCTTTAACATCATAAAAGGGCATGACGCAGTAGGAGCGCTCCCCAATAGTTAAGCGCTCACCTGCAAGTAATTTAAGCGGTAAGGTATCCAAGCCGCTACGGCTGAGACCTAAAACAATCTTTCCATCTTCATCGGTGATAAAAGCATCCGCGCTCTTACTTTTTAGCATGAGATCATAGATAAGTTGCGAGGCTCGCGGATAATTGGCGATGTCACGGCCTAAGGTGGTCACGGCATTGATATTAGCGGCAGTAGTTTCTGTACTAAGACTAATCAGCGCTTCAAGATTGGTGCGCCTATAGTCATTGAGTGATGACATCATGAGCCAGACGAAGAAACCTTGGCTCAGGCAAATGATTAAAAGCGTACTTAAAAGCTGAAAGTTAAAATATTTTGCGAATTTGCGCAGCATTGTAGGCCCTAATAATCGATATTATGCCCTAAAATCTAATTTTAGACAGTGATGTTAAGTTATAATGAAACTACATTCGATGTAAAGGCTTTTATAGAGAAAATGGTAGCATCGGCAAAATTACTTCTATATTTAGTCAGCACTTTGTGCTTGAGTATCAGCATGCTTGGGCCCATCGCTCAGGCGGCCGACGATTGTCCCATGGGTAAAAAACAGCGGGTGGCTGTTTTTCAAGCCGGTTCCTATGGGGATTTCCAAAAGGTTTTTCGGCAAACGGCCCTGTCCTTGCAGCGCGATGGCTACATCAATGCCAAGGCGCCCCTAAATATGAACTTTGAGCACGATGCTTTAGGTGCCTATGCCGCTTTACGTAAGGCAAGCGTCGGGGGATGCATTGAATTTGTCGCCGATGGCTTGTATGACGGCAAGTGGAATCCAGCCCTGATTGATGAAAAGGAGCAGGAGCTACGCGCGCGAATTAAAACTCAGGGCGATATTGACATGATCTGGGCTTTGGGCACGGTGGCCGGACAGCGCTTTGCCGACAGCTCACTTAAAACCAATGTGTTGGTGATGACGGCCACCGATCCGGAAAGTGCCGGCATTGTGGGGCCGGGGGAGTTTTCCACCAAGCCCTTTGTGCATGCGCAAAAGGAAAGAGATCGCTACAGCTCTGAGCTGCGGATGTTTTATCAGATTTTCCATTTTAAGCGCTTGGGGATCATTATTGATGATGAAAAAGACAATCAACCCGGGCAGGCGGTGCCGGTGATCCGTGATGTGGCGCGTGATTTGGGCTTTGCGCTTAACGCTTGTGAAAAGGATGTTATTACCACCGATGAAGAGGTCGCCCATGCCGCTTTTGCCCAATGTTGCCTCGAGCTTTCCCAAAACTCAGATGCCGTCTACATCCCCTATGGGATGGGCGCTGATCTTAAGCATCTTTATGCCCAGCTCAAGCCTTTAATTGATGCCAAGATCCCCACTTTTTCTCAAAGCGGAGCTATCGAGGTGGAAAATGGCGTGCTCTTGTCGCTTGCTGACATTGAGCTCATTGAATCCGGACGTTTTGAGGCCAAGGTGGTAAAGGAGATCGTGGGTGGAAAGAAACCTGAAGAAATTTCGCAGTACTACTTTGCGCCGCTTAATCTGGCTTTAAATCTGCACACGGCCAAGTTAATTGAATGGAAGCCGGATTTTGCGGTATTAATAGCCGTAGACCGGGTGTATCAGAACATTGCTAGTATGCAGTAAGTGTGCATGTGCACCTTTGAGATTTGTTCTTTTTTAGGAAAACATTATGCAGGTTACAACCTCCAAGCTTGAAAATAAAACCTTATTTGCCATTGATGGCCGTATTGACGCCACGACCGCGCCGCAGCTTGAGAACACGATGCTTGGTAAGACGCAGGAGGCTTCTGAGGCGGTGTTGGTGGATTTTTCCAATGTGGAATATATCTCTTCAGCCGGCCTTAGAACCATGCTGAAGCTTGCCAAGCTGTGCAATAGCAAAAAGCTGGCCTTAAGACTGTTTGGCCTTAAGCCCAATGTGTTAGAGGTGTTTAAGGTCTCCGGTTTCTCCGGAATTATCAAAATTAATGCTGATCTAAATGAGGCGCTTTCAAGCCTCTAGGAGCTTTACATGCTGCGAACGGTAAAACTGCCCGC
Source organism: Candidatus Anaerobiospirillum merdipullorum (assembly GCA_018883895.1). GTDB lineage: Bacteria > Pseudomonadota > Gammaproteobacteria > Enterobacterales > Succinivibrionaceae > Avisuccinivibrio > Avisuccinivibrio merdipullorum. Next base: position 11,007 of record JAHLFG010000027.1, on the reverse strand, counting down.
GACGATTAATATCCTCGGTGAAATCAACGCCATCATTGAACAAACTTTGCCTGCAAGTTTAAGTTCCTGCGTGTTAAAGACGCAACTTGTCGTCGAGGAGCTTTTGGCCAATATTTGCTCTTATGCCTATAACGGGGCGGAAGGATGTGCTGAATTTGCCTGCGGAATTGTCAATTTTGATGGCAAAAAATGCATCATGATCCAATTGACTGATGAAGGCATGCCCTATGATCCTTTTGCCCAAAGTAAAGCCCCTGATCTGGAAGCTTCCGTGGAAGATCGCGCGGTTGGCGGCTTGGGCGTGTTTTTAGTTAAGGAAATTGCCACCCATTATCTGTACATGCGCATTGACAATCGTAATCAGGCGCAGATTATCTTAAGCCTGGATGATGAGAGTCTTGCTTAAAGTCCTGCTGACGCTTAGCTTGAGCGTGGTGGCAGGTACCAGCCTAGCTTTTGTGGTGTCAAATCCGCAAAGCTTGGAGGTTTCCGTCAGTGAAGTTAGTGCGCAGGCACCTAAGCCGGTGATAAATCGCTTAGATAGCATGAATGTCTATGAGCTGGCCCCAAGCGCTTATTTACTTAAGGTAGGCCATATGCTCTCGCGTGAGCTGTATGCACAAATCAAGACGGATGCGGATGTCAAAGGCTATATTACGCAAATCAAACAGGCCGCCGCGCAAAGTGGCCTTAGTGCCGCGCTGATTGCGGCGGTCATCATGACAGAATCGGGCTTTAATCCGCAAGCGCTGTCCTCTGCCGGAGCGCGTGGCCTAATGCAATTGATGCCCGCTACCTTAATTGATCTTAAGGTGGACGACCCCTATGATGCGCAAAAAAATATTAACGCCGGTGCGGCCTATTTAAAGGCGCAACTTGATAGATTTCACGATCTTGATCTGGCTTTGGCCGCCTATAATGCCGGTCCTGCCAATGTGGCCAAATATGGCGGGGTGCCGCCCTTTGCCGAAACGCAGAATTTTATCTTACGGGTACGCGCCTACTTTAAAGAGTATGCGGCGCAAGGTTTTAAGGAGTAAGCGCCATGAAGTTTAGAAATAAGATGCTGTGCGTCTTTGCGGCGATCACGGTTTTAGCCACCGGCGGGATCACCGTGCATGCAGCCTTAGAGCAGCGCTTGCAACACATTCAAAATGAGCTGGCCGGGCAGATGCAGACCATTAGACTGCTCAACAACTCCATCCTTGGCCAATACTTTGCTTATATCAATCAACAGATCATTTCAGTTTTAAGCACCCGCGCTGAGCTGCGCGAGCAGACGCAAATTTTAACCCATTATGTGGAAAACTACGCCACCAATGATGCAGATCTGATTGCTTTTTTACAGGGCCAGCAGGACAGCTTCAATCAGGTGGGCAAAGATCTGATGTTATTAAAGGACAATGAGATCTTAATTGCCCCAAAGTCAAGTAGCGTGTTACAGGGCCGCTCGATGGGCGGTAAGACTTTGCTCTCCTCCGTGCGCGCCGACTACAATCAGCTGGTGGACGGCTATTATTTGATGCTCTTTTCCCCGGAGCGGAAAAAAGACAATTTTTTAAGCTTCAGTCATGTCATCGGGGCGAATGACAATTATGTCATTTGCGTATTGCAGAATATTGATAATCTGATTGCCTATTATTCTGCCGACAGTCAAAGCATTCTCCCGCAACTTAATGAAACTTTTGAGGAGTTACAGAATAATTTAAGCGGCACGGCAGCCATCATCAATGCCCAAGATGGCAATCTGATTCTGGCCACCGCCGATGACGCCAAGCAAACTTTAGCTAAATTAGATCTCAAGGCGCTCTTTAAGCCTGAGGCGCTCAATAAAAACGTGGAGCTGACTTCCCAAAGTGGGGAGAAGTTTTTTGCCTGCGCTTCTTATTTCAAGCCCTTGGATTGGTATATTCTCATTTATCGCGATGAGCAGTCGGTGATTGCCCCGGCGCTCACTCAGGCCAAAACCAGTTTGTTAATTGGCCTGGCGGTGTTGGCACTTGCGGTGTTGCTGGCCTTCTTAATGTCCGGGCGTTTGACCTCATCGCTTAATTTAATTGCGCAAAAGGCCGATGAGATCGCGCGCGTCAATTTAAGCGATCCTAAGGCCATTGCCGCTGCCACCTCTTCCTTGGCCGGTAAGGGCAATGATGAAGTGGCCAGTGTCGGACGGGCCTTGGCGCTGATGGGGCGCTCCATTAGCGATAATCTGCAAAAGTTGATTGCGGCCAATCAGCAAAAAGATCGTATGCAAGGTGAGCTTAAGGCCGCTAGTGCCATTCAAGAGGGCATGTTGCCGCAAAGCAGTGAACTGCCGCAGTCCTCCTTCTTCTCCTGTGATGCTTTCTTACTGCCGGCCAAAGAGGTGGGCGGCGATCTTTATGATGTCCAAAGGCTCAATGACGAAGAGTTGGCCATTATCATCGGCGATGTCTCGGATAAAGGTGTGCCGGCAGCACTCTTTATGTCCACCACGCTCTCCTTGGCCCGCTGTGCCTTAGGCTTGGGCTTCTCGCCGCAAAAGACCATGGAGCTGATTAACAATCGCCTGTCCGAACGTAATCCCAATATGATGTTTGTCACCATGTACATCATGGTGCTTAACGAAAAGACCGGGCAGTATAAGGCCTGCAATGCCGGGCATTGCTATCCCATCATCATTGGCCGTGACGGTCTGCAGGAGCTGGATACTATCTCCGGGCCGGCGGTAGGACCTTTAAGTGGCATGGAATATGCGGAATATGCCGGGGTCCTGAACATCAATGAAACCTTGCTCTTGTACACTGACGGCGTCAGTGAGGCACAAAATGATAAGCGCGAGTTCTTTGGCACTGAGCGCATTTTACAGGTGCTGGAGAAACGCTATGGTAGGCCGTGTGAGGAGACGCTGCAGGCGGTAGTTGATGCGGTGGCCTCTTTTCGCGGTGATTATCAGCAGACGGATGACATTACCTTAGTCTGTTGCCAGCGCCGTTAAAGCTAAAACCCCGGCAATGAGGATTACTGGGGTTTTACACGTAGTAGCGGTAGAAACTATACTTTCTGCCTTAACTTATTTAGCGTTTAGCGCTCATAATCAGCCGCTAAAGTTAAGATTTCGGCAATATCGTGCTTATGGAGCACTAAGAAATGACCTTCAGTATGCTCCGGACCGCCGATATTGGCCACTAAGGTCGGAATATCTTCACGCTTGGCGCCCAATTCCTTGAAGTTAAGCGGCAAGCCGGCATCACCCCATAAACGACGCAAAGCTGCAATACCGGATAAGGCGGTATTTTCCGGATGCTCATAGTCCATCTGACAGCCCATCACATTGACGGCAAATTGGGCAAAGCGCATCACATCATGCTTATAGACATAGGTCATCCATGCCGGGCACACCACGGCCAAACCGGCACCATGGGCGCAGTCATAGAAAGCCGAGAGCTCATGCTCAATGCGGTGGCTGGCCCAATCTTGCTCACGATCAACGCCTAAAAGATTGTTATGGGCGAGAGTCGAGGCCCACATAATATTGGCCCGGGCCTCATAATCATGAGGATCTTTCATTACGCGCGGCAACATTTGTACCACGGTGCGCAACACGCCTTCACACAGCTCATCGGTCATCTTGACGGCCGGGGTGTTGGTGAAATAGCGCTCAAAGACATGGCACATAATGTCGCAGGCGCCACAGGCGGTCTGGAAGGGGGGCAGGGTAAAGGTTAGCTCCGGGTTTAAAATCGAGAAGGTGCAGACATTAGTTTGGAAATTGGTGCCCTTCTTTTTGACAATACCATCGACCACGCAGTCAATCACGCAGCTATTAGAGCCTTCAGAGCCGGCGGCGGCAATGGTGAGCACGCAACCTACCGGCAAAGCAGTGGTCGGCACCTTACCGCCCATAAAGAAGTCCCAGAAATCGCCCTCATAGGGTACGCCCATGGCAATAGCTTTGGCGCTGTCGATCACGCTACCGCCGCCTACGGCTAAGACTAAATCCACTCCCTCTTTACGGCACAGCTCAATGCCCTGATAGACGAGCTCCGCGCGCGGATTAGGTTGTACGCCGCCTAAGCTTACATATTGCACGCCAGCGTCAGTCAGACTTTGCTCCACGCGGGCAATTAAACCTGATTTCACCGCTGATTGGCCGCCAAAATGCAGTAAGACTTTTTTAGCGCCATGTTTACGGCACACTTCACCGGTACGTTTTTCCTCGCCACGGCCAAAGTAAAAGTCGGTCGGACGGTAGAAATTGAAATTAAGCATAACTTTCCTTTATTCGTTGCACGCTCTCATCCCACAGAAGGGATCTCTGTAAGTGCCCTCATTATAGCTACAAGCTTAAGGGCACGTGCTTTTTTCAGCGCTAAGCTTACTTTTTTCTGTGAAGAAAATTTGCTTTTGGCTCAAAAGCGAGGGACTTTTCGGAGTAAAATTGTAAGATTGATCACATTTATTTAAGCTTGTGGCGCACGGGCGCACGAGCGCGACTGCTGTCGGATGGAGACTTTATGACCAACCATAGTGCTGATTATTTTCTTACCATCGTGGTGCCAATTTTCAATGAAGAAGAAAGTCTGCCGCGTTTAGTCAGTGCCTTGCAAGACTATAAAAGTAAGGCCAGCGTCAAGCTCTGCGTACTCTTGGTCAATGATGGATCTGCCGATGGCTCCCTTAATTTAATTAAACAAGCCTGCGCGCAAGATAAGGACTTTTTCTATCTTTCCTTGGCGCATCGTTGTGGTCTGACCGGGGCGCTTAAGGCCGGCTTTACCCATGCCGCTTCACCGTGGTGTGGCTATATTGATGCTGATTTACAGACCTTCCCGGAGGACTTTGAGTTACTCTTGCCCCATGTGCATGAAGCGGCGCTTATTTGCGGGATTCGCGCCAAGCGCCATGACTCGTGGTCTAAGAAAATACAATCAAAGATTGCCAATAAGATCCGTAATGCCGTAACCCATGACGGCTTTAGCGATACGAATTGTCCGCTGAAGATTATTGATACCAAGCTTGCCAAAGCGCTACCGCTCTTTTCCGGCATGCATCGCTTTTTACCGGCTTTAACCCTGCTCTTTGGACAACAGGTGGTGGCCGTACCGGTACGCCATCAAGAGCGTTTGCAGGGTAAATCTAAATTCAATCTCTTCAATCGCGGGCTGTCGGGCTTATGTGATCTCTTTGCTTTCATCTGGATGCGGCGACGTTTTGTCAATCCGCAAGTCGGGGAGCAGAACTTAGAACAAAAGGATTAAGCCTCCGTGGAAATTATCACCTGGTTTACCGCCGTCGGTGCGGTCGCGCAGGTCCTGTTTGCCGCGCGCATGTTAGTACAATGGATCTTGTCAGAGCGGGCGCGTGCGGTAGTCAATCCGGCGCTATTTTGGTGGTTGTCGCTATTGGCCTCCCTGTTGATGAGTATCTATGGCTTTTTACGCCATGACTTGGCCATCATGCTATGGCAATTAGTGTCCTATTACATTTACATCTATAATTTAAAGTTAAAGCAGGAATTAAAACGCGTTCCGTTTATCGTCGTGATAGCGCTTATCATCGCGCCCATTGCCTTATTGCTCACGGAAATACAGGATGTCAGCGAATTTGCCGCCCTCTTTTTAAATGAAGATCATATTCCCTATGGGCTTTTGATCTTTGGCTCGGTGGGGCAGGCTTTATTTACCCTACGCTTTGTCTATCAACTCTATGTCTCACGTAAGGTAAAACAGTCCGTATTGCCGCCTATTTTCTGGGTGATAAGTCTCATTGCCTGTTTAATGGTGCAAATTTATGGTGTGTTCCGTTTAGATGTGGTATTAATTTTTGGGCAAATGGGTGGCCTTATCACCTATGTGCGCAACTTAATGCTTTATAAACACAGTCGCTATGCCAAGGAAAAATCCTCTGATGCTGAAGAATAAAGCGCGCCTGCTCCCTGCGCTAACCTTGTGCTTAATCTTTATCGCGCTTTTGCCCGCGATGGTGCTACGCGATTTAAATCCGGTCAATGAACTTAATTATCTAGCCATTGCCGCTGATGCCTTAGAGCGCGGCACCTTCTTTGCTTTCTATCAAGATGGGGCACCCTACGCCGACAAGCCCCCGCTGTATCTGTGGTGGTGCATGCTCTCCTATAAGTTAAGCGGTATTGCCCCAGGTACTTTGCTGTTGTTTAGCGTCTTACCCTTTATTGCGCTACTTTGGTTTTGCATGCGCTTAAATGGCGATAAAGAGGTAAGTGCCCGCGTGGAGCTGTGCTTGGGCTTTTGTACCGTGCTCTTTATGACCGGGCTGTCCTTAGTGGCGCGCATGGATATGCTCTTTGCGCTTTTTATTGCTATTTCCTATGGGCAAATTATCGTCAGGGTACAAGCACAATTGCGCGATCCGCAAGCTCAAGTGACGCGTTTTGATTGGGCCTTGCCGCTTACCATGTTTGTAGCGCTCTTTGTCAAAGGGCCATATGCCATCATTTTCCCCTTGGTAGCCTTGCTGTTGTTTCTTATCTGCTATCGGCAAGTGCGCTTATACTTTAAAATTTTTCGCCCGCGTTTTTTCCTTATCATCTTAGCTTGTGTCCTCTTATGGGGGCTTTTGGTCTATGTCGATGGGGGCATGGCCTATTTAGAAGAGCTCTTTGTCGGGCAAAGTGCCAAACGTTTGTCAGGCTCCACCGGCCATCCTGAGCCTATATATTGGTATTTAACCAATATCTGGTATTTAGCCGCGCCCTTGGCCTTACCGGCGCTGTATTTAGTCGTCCATGATATCCGTAGCGGAGATTTAAAGCGCGATGCAGTAGGTTTGGCTTCATTATGTTTTTTCCTCGCCGTCTTTATTGTCATTTCTTTGCCCTCCTCTAAGCTTGAGATTTATCTCCTGCCAGGACTACCCTTTTTGGCTTTATATGTGTGGCGCTCCTTAGTGCGTCTGCAAGGGCAGGCCGGGTGGGGCTTACAGCTCTTGTTGGGCCTAAATTTCTTGCCCTTTGCGCTCATTTTCCCGGCGCTCTTTTTCTTTACCGACCGTTATCCTTTTTTAGACCATCTCCTGGTCTATATCGCCGCCTTACTCTTGTCGCTAGGATCAGTCTTAGCCTTAGTCCTAATTTATCGCCATCGCTTAACCCGCGCTTTGGCCGTAGGTGGGGCAGCCTTATTAAGTTTTCTCTTTTGCTTAGGCCTTTCCTTACCGGCGCTTAATCCCTATCTTGGTATACAGCAATTGGCCATGGCGGCAAGTGCGGATTTAGAGGGGGCGGCAAGCGCTGTGGTGTGCACGCGCGGTATCTCTAAGCCTGAGAACTTAGTGCTCTATGATAAGCGCTTTGTGATCTACAAAAATCCAGAGCTTTTTGATAGTAAATGTCAGCAGGCAGCGCTCTTAGTAGGCCGTTCGGCCTTGCGCAGTAATCCTGAGTGGCTTCCGCTATTTAAAGCACGCGGGGCCTATTATATCGGTGATAATATCTATGTCCCGGCACCGCGCCGGGGTACGCCTTAAAGGAGGCTTAAATGCACGTTTTACTAAGCGGCATGGCGGGTTTTATCGGCATGCATTTGGCACAGGCTTTAGTTGCACGTGGCCATCAGGTGACAGGTTTTGACAATTTAAGCTCCATTACTTATGAGGCCTCGTTAAAAGAAGATCGTTTGCGCGCCTTGGGCTTTAAGGACATTCCCGCGTATGGTCAGCAGGTGCAGGCAGGGGCGCTTAACTTTATTAAGCTTGATTTATGCGATAAAAACGCTCTGACAGACTTAGTGCAGGCGGCCCCTTATGATGTGGTGGTTAATTTGGCGGCCTTAGCCGGGGTGCGTTTGTCGACTTTAAAGCCTGACGAATATATTCACAGCAATGCCGATGGCTTTTTTAATTTGCTCGAAGCTTTACGCGCTGTAGATGAAAGTAAGCGTCCGCGCTTAATCTTTGCCTCTTCCTCGTCAGTCTATGGCGATAGCAATAAGGTGCCTTTTGCCGAGGATGATGACAGCATTGCCCCGGTATCGGTTTATGCGGCCACCAAACGGATCAATGAAATTATTGCCGCCACCTATGCCTTACGCTTTGGCCTTGATGCCACTGCTTTGCGCTTCTTTACCGTCTATGGACCGTGGGGCCGACCGGATATGGCTCCCTTTATCTTCACGCGGGCCATGCTCGCAGGTCAACCTATTCGCCTCTTTAATGAAGGCAAATTGCGCCGTGACTTTACTTATATTGATGATATTGTCACCGGATTGGTAAAAATTGTGGAAGGTTCGGGTAATCGTCCGCGCAATCCCGTGCAGCCCTATGCGGTATACAATATTGGCAATGGCCACCCCATTGAGCTCTTTGACTTTGTTCATGAGCTGGAAATGGCCGCCGGGGTCAAGGCGCAACTTATTTTAGAGCCGATGCAACCTGGTGATGTGCATCAGACCTATGCCGATGTGCGCCGTTTGGCGCAGGATTATGGCTTTACTCCGCAGACGAGTCTGCATGACGGTATTGGCAAGTTTTTTGCCTGGTATCGTCAATACTATGGGCAAAAGTAGCACTGCTACTACAGCTCTTGTGCACGCTCTTAGTGCACTAATTGGTCTAAAAGCTGCCGACAGGCGGCTTTTTTACGCTCCTTTCTTAGCCCTTCATTTCAGTGTGCACGCGTGCCCGTGTATAATGCATATTTTGATTGTGCCGTAGCTAGATTTTAGTGCAATGTATGCGGCAGAAAGCCTGAGGTCTGAGGCCTTTGGAACATCATAATTGTGTGGTGCATAATGGATAAATTAACTGAAGCTAAAGAAAGCGGCTTGCAAGCGGCCGCTAATGCTAAGACCCTGCAAGATTTAGATGCTGTTAGAGTAAACTTTTTAGGCAAAAAAGGTGTTTTTGCCGCCTTTATGCAGGAATTAGCAACCTTATCAAAAGAAGAGCGTCCGGCCCGCGGCGCAGTGATTAATGCCGTCAAGCAAGAAGTGGTCGCCGCTTTGGAAAGCAAGCGCGCCGAGATTGAAGAGCGTGAGCTCAATGCCAAATTAAGTGCCGAGAGCGTCGATATCACCTTACCGGGTCGTGCCCGTCAGATTGGTAATATCCATCCGGTAACGCGTACCATTGAGCGCATTCAGGATTTATTTGGCGCGATGGGCTTTGAATCTATTGGCGGCCCGGAAATTGAAGATGATTATCATAACTTTGATGCCTTAAATCTGCCGCCGCATCATCCGGCTCGTGCCTCGCATGATACCTTTATGTTAGAAAACGGTCTGCTCTTACGCTCGCAGACCTCGTCGGTGCAAATTCGCGTGATGGAAAAGGTTAAACCGCCGATTCGCATCATTGCCCCGGGACGCGTCTATCGTAATGACTATGATATGACCCATACCCCGATGTTCCATCAGGTCGAGGGCCTGTTAGTTGAGGAGCATACCTCCTTTGCCGAGCTTAAGGGCGTGTTATATGAGTTCTTACACAACTTCTTTGAAGAAGAGCTCGAGGTCCGTTTCCGTCCGTCTTACTTCCCGTTCACCGAGCCGTCGGCTGAAGTGGACGTTAAGCGCAAGGGTGGCAAGTGGCTGGAAGTTTTAGGTTGCGGTATGGTGCACCCCAATGTGTTGCGTAATGTCGGCATTGATACTGAGAAGTATCGCGGCTTTGCCTTTGGTATGGGTGTGGAGCGTCTGACCATGTTGCGCTATGGCGTTAACGATCTGCGCGCTTTCTTTGAAAACGATCTGCGCTTCTTAAAACAGTTTGCTTAACATTTGCGCTTAAAGGATTTATAAAATGATTTTCACCAAAGAATGGATTGATGCGTGGGTAGATAGCGGCCTGACGGCTCAGGAAATTGCCGATAAGATTACCATGGTGGGCTTGGAAGTGGATACCGTAAGCTCGGTGTGTGGTGAGTTCTCCGGCGTGGTCGTTGCGGAAGTTAAAAGCTGTGAGATGCACCCGGATTCTGACCATATGCATGTCACCATGGTCGATGCCGGGGATGGGCAACTCCATCAGGTAGTCTGTGGCGCTCCTAATTGCCGTGCCGGTTTAAAGGTGGCCTTTGCCAAGATCGGCGCCGTTTTACCGCAGATTACGATTAAGGCTGCCCGTTTGCGCGGGGTGGACTCCTGTGGCATGCTGTGCTCCTATGCTGAGCTGGGGATGGCCGAAGAGTCTGATGGCATTATCGAGTTGCCGGCCGATGCTCCGGTGGGCATGGATTTACATCAGTATATGAAGCTTGATGATAAGGCCATCGATATTGATTTGACCACCAATCGCCCCGATTGCCTGGGTATACGCGGCATTGCCCGTGAGCTTGCCGTCATTGTCCGCAAGCCTTTAAACGATCTTAAGATGCCTAAGATTGAGACCGCCATTGACGATGTGGTGCCGCTTAAGGTGGAAGCCCCGGAGGCTTGCCCGCGTTATTGCTGCCGTATCGTGCGTGGTGTCAATCAATTGGCCAAATCTCCTTTATGGATGACAGAGCGTCTGCGCCGTTGCGGTATTCGCTCGGTCTCGCCGATTGTCGATGTGACCAATTATGTGATGTTAGAGCTCTCGCAGCCGTTGCATTCCTTTGATTTAAATCAGATTAAAGGCGGTATTACGGTGCGTATGGCCAAGGAAAATGAGCCTTTAACCGTACTCTCGGGCGAAGAGCTTAAGCTGCACAGCGATACCTTGGTAATTGCCGATGATGCAGGTCCGGTCGGTATTGCCGGTATCTTTGGTGGCGCAGCTTCGGGCATTTCAGAGAAGACGCAAGATGTACTCTTAGAAAGCGCCTTCTTCAGCCCCGTGGCCATTAAAGGGCGGGCTCGTAGTTATGGCTTAGATACCGATGCCTCGCATCGCTTTGAGCGTGGCGTTGATCCGCAGGTTCAGCATTTGGCCTTAAATCGTGCCACCGAGCTCTTAATGCAAATTGCTGGCGGTAAGGCAGGCCCGATTGAAGAGTGCGTCCATGAGGAATTTCTCCCGCAGGCACATGATATTGTGTTGCGTACCGATCGTTGTGCCAAGGTGTTGGGT
>JAHLFG010000026.1 GCA_018883895.1 Candidatus Anaerobiospirillum merdipullorum | reverse complement strand
TTACTCTTAGTTGGCCGGGGTATCGTTTACCGTCGGCACATCGGAGTTGACTGCCGGAACATCGGCCGGTAACGGCTGTGCCGGGGCGGTCGAAACTGCCGGAGTTTCTTCTTCGATGTTGGTAAAGGAAGTGCTTTGCTCGGCTCTATCTTTCTGCATCCAACCGATAAACAGGCAGATGGCAAAGAAAATCAGCGCCAATATCCAGGTCGAGCGGGTCAGGAAGTTACCCGAACCTGCCGAACCGAACACGGTATTAGAAGCACCTGCACCAAAAGAAGCACCCATACCAGCGCCCTTACCGCGCTGTACTAAGATGAGCGCCACCATGGCAACGGCAACTAACAGAAATAAAACAATGACAACTTCGTACATTTTCTATTCTCAGGTAGAAAAAACTGCGGCTATCTTACTAATTCTCTTGCCTTAAAGCAAGCTTTTTACCCCGGGATGATCTTAAGGCAGACCTCCCGAGAACTGGCAACTGCTTTACTAGAGCATTAACTTATAAATGGCTTTGACGTCATCTTCATTTAAGGGCACAAAACCGCCCGTGGTACCGGTATTGACATCACCCCAGCAACACTTATGGGCAAGCTCATCAATATCCTCTTCCTTGGCACCTAATTGGGCAAAATTCTTGGGCATACCGATGGAGGTTAAGAAAGCCTGTAGCGCCTTGATGCCGGCTTTAGCGGTCTCTTCGGGATGCTCAAAGTCCATCTGACAGCCCCAGACACGCACTGCCACTTGGGCAAAGCGCATCACATCATGATGCATATTGTAGGTAAATACCGCCGGCATCACCACCGCCAAACCGGCACCGTGGGCGCAGTCATATAAAGCTGAGAGCTCATGCTCGATATTATGCGAGGTCCAATCCTGCGTTCTACCCACACCGCAAGAATTATTGTGCGCCATCATGCCCGCCCACATAATATTGGCCCGGGCCTGATAATCATTGCTATCGGCCACCGCACGCGGTCCTTCCTTAATCATGGTTAAAAGTAAGGCCTCAATTAAGCGATCGGTAACCTCCACCTCCTTGGTGTTGGTTAAATAGCGCTCATACAGATGGGCCATGATATCGGTAATGCCACAAGCGGTCTGATAGGCAGGCAAGGTCTGCGTTAAGGCCGGATCTAAGATAGAAAATTTCGGGCGTAAGGCCTCACCGGTGGTGGCGCGCTTGTACATGCCCTGCTCCTTGGTAATCACGGAATCTCCCGAGCCTTCCGAGCCGGCAGCGGAAATGGTTAAAACCGTACCTAAGGGCAACGCCTTAGTGACCACCTTACCTTCATAATAATCCCAGAAATCGCCGTCATAGACGGCGCCGGCGGCAATTGCTTTGGCCGAATCAATCACACTGCCACCACCGACAGCGAGGATAAAATCTACCCCGCTCTTGCGGCACAGCTCAATGCCCTGATAGACCAAGCCATCGCGCGGATTGGGCTGTACGCCGCCTAACTCGACAAATTCTATGCCCTCAGCATTAAGCGACTGACGTACCTTATTTAAAAGCCCCGAGCGCTCGGCTGAGCCGCCGCCAAAATGCACTAAGACCTTGCTACCCCCAAAACGTTTGACATAATGCCCCACCTTATTTTCTTCATCTTTGCCAAACACAAAGTAAGTGGGGGAATAGAAAGTAAAATTATCCATCTGCACTTAAGGCCCGCGTGGGCCCTCCTCCGTAAGTTAAGGGCTAAAAATAAGCTTGCTAGAAAAAATGGAGCCCTGCCCTTAAGGCAGGGATAGGTACTTTAACCTTGCTCTTCAGACTCGGCCTGACGGCGAATCACATCGGCAATGCGCTGGGCATAATGATGCACGGTGGTGCGCACTTCACCTTCTACCATCACGCGAATTAAAGGCTCGGTACCGGATTTGCGCAATAAGACACGGCCGCGGGCACCTAACTCATGCTCCACTGCCTGCACTTCAGCCTTGACCTTAGGATCAGATAAGGCATCAAAGCCCGCTGTCAGGCGAATATTGATAAGCTCTTGTGGCAGCATCTGTAAGGGAGCGGTCAATTGCGCTAAGGTCTTGCCTTGACGCAAGGCTGCCTTGAGGACCTGTAAGGCCGAGACAATGCCATCACCGGTGGTGACATAATCAAGGCAAATAATATGGCCGCTGTTCTCACCACCCAAATGCCATTCCTTTTGCAACAGCATTTCCATCACATAGCGATCACCGACTGCCGAGCGCATGAACTCAATGCCCTGCTCTTTAAGCGCCAGCTCCAAGCCCAAATTGGACATTAAAGTGCCCACCACGCCACCATGTAACTTGCCAAGGCTCTTTCTGTCAGTGGCAATGATGTATAAGAGCGCATCACCATCAAGTAAATTGCCCTGACTGTCGACCATCATTACGCGATCGCCATCGCCATCAAAGGCAATGCCGACATCGGCTTTTTCACTTAAAACCTTGGCAATTAAAGCCTCGGGATGAGTCGAGCCGACACCATCATTGATATTGATGCCGTTAGGCTCCGTACCGATGGTAATCACCTCAGCGCCTAATTCTTTAAATACTAAGGGCGCGACGTGATAAGTAGCACCATTGGCACAATCAAGCACAATGCGCAAACCCTCTAAGGATAAATGGCCCGAGAAGGTGCTCTTACAAAATTCAACATAGCGTCCAGGAGCATCATCTTGACGATAGGCGCGACCCAAAGCGGCCGGATCGGTAAGCATCTTCCCTTCATCAAGAGCGTGCTCAATGGCAAGCTCAATTTCATCGGGCAACTTGGTGCCTTCGGCGGAGAAGAACTTAATGCCATTGTCATAATAAGGATTGTGCGAGGCAGAGATCACCACGCCCAAATCGGCACGAAAGGCGCGCGTTAAATACGAAATGGCCGGAGTCGGCATCGGGCCTAAGAGCACGGTAGATACTCCGGCAGCACTAAAGCCTGATTCTAAAGCGGCCTCTAACATATAACCAGACAGGCGGGTATCCTTACCAATAATCACCCGGCCTCCCTGCCCGCGGGCTAAGACCTTACCGGCGGCCATGCCTAAGCGGAGCACAAAATCAGGTGTGATGGGATAGGTACCCACGCGGCCACGCACCCCGTCAGTACCAAAATATTTGCGCTTAATATCGCTCATAGCATTATTCCTTAGTAAAAATTGGCATTTTTAATTAAATTAGATGGCGCTCGCGTCATCCTTTTTCTTGCGCAAGAAGCGCTTGACAATCAGTTTAGAGAGCTTAAACGGGCGCGCACTCTTAGTGCAGGCCTGCCAGGTATCTAAAGCTAAGGCAAGCTCACCTACGGCACTAGTACGAATAATCGACACGCCGGCATCCACGCCAAAAATGGCTAAAGCCGTCACCACTGAAGGGTGCGTAGTAAGATAAGGATCAGGTTGCGGCACAATACGCGGGATCGGGGCGCAGATCGGCAAGGCAAAGCTCTTGAAGGTGTGCAAACGTCCCATCATCTTTAAACGATATTCAATCGGTGCCTGCATGCCCAAGGTGGGGTCAATGAGCAAGGAAGAGCGGGCAATGCCGGCATTAAGGCAGGCATCAATACGCTCATATAAGTATTCTGACACCGCGCCGGTGGGATCGGTATTTTCATCAAAGGTCGTATGCTGATCAAAGACTAAGCATACCGGAAGCTTTATTTTGGCAATTAAATCCACCGCCCCAGGAGAGCGCAGAGCATTGGGATCAACAATAAGGCTCGCCCCAGCCTTAGCTGCCGCTTCCATCACCTGCGGATGAATGGTATTTACCGCCACATAGAGAGCACTCTGCTCCACGATGGGAGCAATATGCGGCACAATGAGCTTAAGCTCATCTTCAGCCGACGCAAAGCCAGCTTGCGTGCTTAATGCCAGCTCCACAAAAGTAGCGCCTAATTCCTGCATCTCTAAGGCCTGCGCCAGCGGATCGGCAGTGTGTCTGAGATCAATCACACCCATCAGTGCCGGAGCAGTCAGTTCCACCGGCCCATCTTTTAGCTTCAATTTCATAAACGGCACCGCTAGCTGACACTTCAAGAGGCCAAGCTAGCATCTCCATTAAAGTAAAACATTCCTCAAAAGTAAGCGCCCTAAGGTGCTTACTTTTATTTTAAGCCTTTTAAGGCTACTTATCTTGATGCTCTTCGTCGCGGGTGCGCTCTTCCTCACGCTTGGCCTGCTCGACAAAAGGGCCATAAGGCTTGGCCGCTTGCTTTTTTGCATCTTCTTGCTTAGACGGTTGCGGCTGCGCATTGGGCTGCTCTGCCTGAGCTTGCGGCGGCGTAGCCGGCTGTGACGGTTGAGGCGACTGCGGCTGCTGCGGTTGTTGCGGTTGCTGTGGCGGCTCAGCCTGATTGGCCGGATCGGCCGTATAAACTGCAGGCGGACGGCACGGTCTTCTGGCCATCAAATCATCAATCTGATCGGCATCTAAGGTCTCATACTTTAAGAGCGCATCCTTCATCGCCTCAAGAATGTCCTTATTTTGCTCCAGCAAATCGCTGGCCTTGCGGTAGCAACTATTGATGATATCGGAGATCTCTTCATCAATGATAAGCGCCGTCTTATCGGAAATGGACATCGTCTGCGTGCTACCACCACCTAAATACATGGCCTTTTCATTGTCCTGATCAAATTGCATCGGCGGCAGACGCTTGCTCATACCCCAACGGGTCACCATCTTGCGGGCAATATCCGTCGCGCGCTCAATATCATTGGAAGCACCGGTGGTAACGGCATTTTCACCAAACATTAAGCCTTCGGCAATACGGCCGGCAAAGAGGGTGCAGATATTGGACAGTAAGTACTGCTTGGACTGCGAGTATCTATCTTGCTCCGGCAAATACATGGTCACACCTAAGGCGCGGCCACGCGGAATAATCGAGACCTTATAGACCGGATCATGATCGGGCATTAAGCGACCGACGATGGTATGACCGGCCTCATGATAAGCCGTATTGACCTTCTCATGCTCAGTCATAATCATCGACTTGCGCTCAGCACCCATTAAGAGCTTGTCTTTGGCCAGCTCAAATTCATGCATGGTCACGGTACGTAAGTTGGCGCGCGCGGCGGCCAAAGCAGCTTCGTTTACCAAGTTGGCAAGCTCAGCGCCAGAAAAGCCCGGGGTACCACGTGCCAGCACAGCCGGATCGACATCCTTGGCAATCGGCACCTTGCGCATATGCACTTTTAAAATCTGCTCACGGCCCCGCACATCCGGCAGTCCCACCACTACCTGACGGTCAAAACGGCCCGGGCGCAGTAAAGCCGGGTCTAAGACGTCCGGACGGTTGGTGGCAGCAATCACGATGACTGCCTCA
Source organism: Candidatus Anaerobiospirillum merdipullorum (assembly GCA_018883895.1). Lineage (GTDB taxonomy): Bacteria > Pseudomonadota > Gammaproteobacteria > Enterobacterales > Succinivibrionaceae > Avisuccinivibrio > Avisuccinivibrio merdipullorum. Next base: position 33 of record JAHLFG010000026.1, on the reverse strand, counting down.
AAGCCCTCAAAGCCATCCATTTCCACCAGGAGC
>JAHLFG010000025.1 GCA_018883895.1 Candidatus Anaerobiospirillum merdipullorum | reverse complement strand
TAGGATGGACCTGGCTGAGCAATGCCCGGGATTGGGGCACTGCTCGATAAGATTGAGAAACCGCCCGGTGCCGAACGGCACGCCGGTAATGCGGTGTGGGAGGGGCGAGTAAAATCCTCCCTACCCGATTAATTGCACCGCTAAGCTCCCTTTGGCACAATAGGGCAAGATAGAGGAGAAAGTCATGCAGGCATATATCAGCGCCTTAAATTATGTTGATCGTATCGGTAAACTGTGTGCGACCGACCCAAGTGTTAGCACTTATATGTTCTCTGCCAAGGCCTTGGCAGATCCGGAGGATTTTGCCTTTCTGGCGGTTGGATGCACCGTGGAGTTTACTTTAGAAAATGGCAAGGTGCGTAATTTACAGCCCGCGACCTTACGGTCGGTGGATGAAGTGGCGCGCTATAGTATGCCCGATAGTGTGAGCTTTGAAAGTGGTCATTTGCGCGATGGTTATGAAATCTTGGATGTCGGGCGCTTGCGCCTGTCTAAGATGAGCCGGGATGTCAATAAAGCTCGCGCCGAGCTGGCGTCACTCTGTCGTTCCTTGGGGGGTAATACCTTACTTGAAGTCACTGAACGGCAAGAGCAGCGTACCGCGATGGCCTATGCGTTTATCTTTCATATTGTGCAAGGCTATGTGGCGGTGGCCGGGCGACCGGATGCGCAGGGAAATATGGACGCATCTGATCTGCTATCGAGCATCAATCATCAGGAAATTAAACGCCGTGGTCAGCAGCATGAAAACAAGGCTGCCGGCAAGATTGCCCTCAAGCTTTTGGGGGGCGTGTTACTGCTGTGTTTTGCTGTGGGTTATATCTATTCTACCTTCTTACACTAAAAGGACTGGGAGTAGGGGTGGATTTGTGTTAGTCTAAGCTTACTGAAGTTAAACAAAGCTAACATGACTAAAGGAGTACCCCATGGGCAATATTTTAAGCGGAGTCTTAATTGCACTCATTATTTTTATCTGTCTTTTAGGGTTAAGGCGCATCTTACGCCGCGGTGGCGGTTGTGGCTGCGGTTGTGGTTGTAGTGATGAGCAACAAGATAAGCGCTCTTAATGCAATATTTGCGTTTTGGCGCGGCAGTGAGACGGGCTTATGCGGTATGATAGGAGAACTTAAGTGCAGGAATTAGTTTTTTCCTAAGAATGAGGATTTAGGTTTGTTAGATCAGGAACCTCGCTATGAAGTAGGCAAGCTTACTGATGAGACCTTACGTAAGCTCGAGCAAAGTGGTCTGCGCATGACAGTGCAGCGTCGCTACATCATAGATATTTTAATGAAAAATCAATTCACCTCGCCCAAAGAGCTGTGGTATGAGGCCAAGGAGTTCGTGCCTGATTTAGGCATTGCAACGGTTTATCGTTTGATTAACCGTTTAGAGCAAATTGGGGTGCTCTCCAAACAGCGCAATTTAGGCATGCGTCCGGTGGTTCCAGAATTGGGGACCATTAGCGATGGGCGTGGCGCACGCGTGCCGGTGCGAGGAGAATTAAAACTGACCGATATTATTCGGCAGGGCTTGATAGCCGCGGGCGTGCTTACTCCCGCCAACGCGGTGCAATTGTCACTTATTGGCAACAAGATCAATATTACCGTCATTAAGTAACGCTACGCGCCATGAATTAAGGCTGCGGGAAAACGTAGCTTTTTATCGCTTTGTTAAGGACAGCACTTTTATGCAGCAGCACACTCAAGTGCCGACGGCGCAGGACGCCGTATTGGAGGCCGTTCCGACGAAAACTGGCTTGCTTGCCGAGTCGGGAGAAAACTATTTAGAGACCATCTTGGTCATCAAGGAGCGCAGTGAGGTGGGTATCGTGCGCGCCATCGATATTGCCAATGAACTGGGCATCAGTAAGCCTAGTGTCAGCCGTGGCCTGGCGCAATTAAAGGAAAAGGGCTTAATTCGCATCCTTGATTCCGGAGCCATTCTCTTTACCCCCGAAGGACAGCGCATGGCCACCGAGGTCTTTGGGCGCCATCAGCTGTTGACGGTCTTTTTGCAATACGTGGCGCAAGTGCCGTTTGATCTGGCCGAGCACGATGCCTGCCGCATTGAGCATGTGATCTCGGCACAGACCATGAAGGGGATTCGGCGCTTTTTAGAAGAGCGGCAATTAATCTAAGGACGGGTGCTCCAACACATCCCCGGTAACTGCCTGTAGGCTAGTTACTAAATCCTGCGGCTTAATGCCCAGCGAAAAGCCGCGTCTACCGCCGCTTACTAAGATCTCATCAAACTTAAGCGCACTTTCATCTAGTACGGTCAAAGTGCGTCGCTTTTGCCCAAAGGGGCTGACGCCGCCTATCACATAGCCGGTGATGCGCGTGGCCGTCTCAGGCTCGGTGAGCTCTAGGCTTTTTAGTTTTAATAAGCGGGCGGTATTCTTCAGGGAAATTAAGCCGGTCACCGGCACTACACAGGTGACATAGGTATGGCTGTCGGCCTGTAAGATGATGGTTTTAAAAACACGGGCCTCATCTTGACCTAAAGCGGCGGCGGCAAATTTGCCAAAGTCATGGCGCGTGGTGCAGTCATATTCGTAAGTCTTGTAGGGAATATGCTGTTTATTTAAAAAGTTTTGGGCCGGAGTTATCATCAGACATTATCCTGCGTAAAGAAAATAGTGAATTTATGCAGTGTATTGTAGCGCTTGGCAACGTGCGCGGCGCAAAAGGATGAAGTGTGGTGAGGATTTTGTGGCACGACTTTTTTGCCGTAACTTACACAAGCCTGGTCTATCGGACTTTAGATCTTTAAGTTGGCGCTTTAAAAAACAAAAGCTACTGCCCTAAAGGAGGGCAATAGCTTAGAGGCTTTAAATCAAGGGCCTGCTTATGCGGTCACTTTCTTAAAGCGCGGGCGGTGGGGCTGAGCTTCCTCACCTAAGTTTGCCTTCTTCCAGGCCTCATATTCGGTATAGTTACCGGCAAAGAAGCGCACCTGACCATTGTCACCATAGTCTAAGATATGGGTGGCAATACGGTCGAGGAACCAGCGATCGTGCGAGATGACCATCGCACTGCCCGGGAACTCTAACAGAGCGTTTTCCAAGGCACGTAAGGTCTCTACGTCTAAGTCATTGGTCGGCTCGTCCAATAAGAGCAGATTACCGCCTACTTGCAGTAATTTGGCCAGTTGCAGACGTCCGCGCTCACCACCTGACAGCGAGCCTACGCGCTTTTGCTGATCGGTGCCCTTAAAGTTAAAGCGACCGATATAGGCGCGGCTTTGGATCTCATAGTTGCCAATGCGCAAGATATCCTGTCCGTGCGAAATCTCCTCAAAGACGGTGTTATCGTCATTCATCTCGTCGCGGAACTGCTCGACATAAGCGGTGACCACGGTATCGCCTAAGCGAATGGTGCCGCTATCGGGCTGCTCCATACCGGTGAGCATGCGGAATAAGGTCGATTTACCGGCGCCGTTGGGGCCGATGATACCGACAATCGCGCCCTTGGGCAGCGTGAAGGACAAGTCATCAATTAAAACTTGATCGCCATAGCTCTTCTTTAAGTGCTCGACTTCCAGCACGGTGTCGCCAAGACGTGGCCCGGGCGGAATATAGAGCTCATTGGTTTCGTTACGGCGCTGATACTCAACATTGGACAGCTCTTCAAAGCGCGACAGACGGGCCTTAGATTTGGCATGACGGCCCTTAGCACCCTGACGGACCCACTCAAGCTCGCGTTCAATCGACTTACGACGGGCAGACTCGGTGCTCTCTTCTTGCTTGAGGCGTAAATCCTTTTGCTCCAGCCACGAGGAGTAATTACCCTGCCAAGGGATACCCTCACCACGGTCAAGCTCTAAGATCCAGCCGGCGACGTTATCTAAGAAGTAACGATCGTGGGTAACAGCCACCACCGTACCCGGATATTGATGTAAGAATTGCTCCAGCCAATCCACTGACTCGGCATCTAAGTGGTTGGTAGGCTCGTCTAATAGCAGCATATCCGGACGCTCAAGGAGCAACCGGCATAATGCCACGCGGCGGCGCTCACCACCGGATAAAACCTTAATCTGTTTGTCAAAGGGCGGGAGACGTAAAGCATCGGCAGCACGCTCAATTTGACTGTCAAGATTATGGCCATCATGAGCTTGAATAATGGCTTCGAGATCGGCTTGTTCTTTGGCCAGCGCGTCAAAGTCGGCATTTTCGTCGGCATAGGCGGCATAAACCTCATCTAGGCGGGCAAGCGCCTTGATGGTGTCAGCAAAGGCCTCTTCAATTACTTCCTTGACGGTCTTCTCCGGGTCGAGCTTAGGCTCTTGCGGCAGATAGCCTATTTTAATGCCAGGCTGCGGCCGGGCCTCGCCTTCATAGTCCTGATCGACCCCGGCCATGATCTTAATTAAGGTGGACTTGCCCGCGCCATTTAAACCTAAGACACCGATTTTCGCTCCTGGGAAGAAGGATAAGGAGATGTCTTTTAAGATTTGGCGCTTGGGCGGCACAATTTTGCCCACCCGATTCATGGTGTAAATGAATTGAGCCATAAACTTAATCTTTCCTGTACGGTACTAAAGCATAAGATAAGAGTAATTGATTATACCATAGCAGGCAAATGGCGCTAAAGCTAGCAAAATAACTTAAAAAACAAAGTAGAAGGGAGCTGCGGCAGGGGTGTTACGCTCCTGCACCGTGGCAGGGGCGTTGGCGTGAGCATAGCTTAATGTCGTACTTGTTTTAGATAAACCGTGCTACGGCAGGGATTATCGAAGATAGCTCCTAAAAGGCATAACATCGGGAGCGCACCCATGAGGATATAGGCAACAAGCTCCGGTAAGATCTGCCGTTGCATGAGGGCTGACAGGCAGGGCTCAACAATAAGCAGCAGGCAAACGAGGAGCACAATGTGATAGCGTTTTTGGGCCTGTGAGGGGCTATTGCGGCGTAGCAGTTTAAGTGGCAGGGTAAGTTTAAAGCCCGGATCGGGATTATATTGGGGGCCGCTTATTTGCGCGCCTTCGGCACACAGGCGAAAGACGAGGTGACGGGCAAAGGGACGCTTGACGTACTCCCCTTTAAGATTGAGCAGGGCATTGATATGGTGGGCGGTAGCGCAAGAGGCTAAGTTTTTATAACATTCTTTAAAGCTGTGTCCTTCGGCACACAATTGATAGCTTCCATCGCGCGACAAAATCTGATGCTCCGGTACCGTCAGATCGCAACTTAGGGCGATGTTATTGACTTGCGGCTTTTCAATGAAGGCCGTGATGGTGCCACTTGAAAGATCATATTCAACCGTACTACCGGGCAGGGCCTGCGTAGCTAAGTCTGCGCTAAGCTTTAATTGATAGATTTTATTTTGTTGGCATACAGTGGCGTTGGTGCGCCCACTGAGTGCAATAAGTGTGCCTTGCATGATATGGTGTTTCCTTGCATAGAATTTGCCTCATTGTAGCAGGAGTTATTTTTTAATGCGGATTTTGCTTTTTATCTTGATGCAGGTGGCGGTGCTGATCTTAGTTAGCATCGTCGGCTCGGTTTTGATGACCATCTTTGGGGTCAGGATCTCATCGGGTACCTATACCGGCCTGTTGATTATGTGCGCTATCATGGGCTGCGTGGGCTCGGTGATTTCGCTTTTCATGTCCAAATGGATGTGTAAGCGCGCCTATGGGGTGCAGGTGATTACTGCCCCGCGTAATGCCCGCGAACAATTTTTACTTAACACCATCGCACAGCAAGCGCGGCGCGAGGGCTTTGCCATGCCGGAAGTGGGTATTTATGAGTCCAATGACATGAATGCCTTTGCCACCGGCGCAAGCAAGGATGGCGCCTTGGTGGCGGTATCGTCCGCTTTACTGTACTCGATGAGTGAAGATGAGCTGCGCGGGGTGCTCGGGCATGAGATGAGTCATATTGCCAATGGCGATATGGTGACGATGTGCCTGTTGCAGGGCGTGCTCAATACCTTTGTCTACTTCTTCTCCTACTTAGTGGCCATGGCGGTATCGCAGGTGGCACGCAATAATGATGAAGAGGGCGGTAACGCCGGCAGTTTCTTGCTCTTTCATTTGGTCAACACGGTCTTCCAAATCATCTTTGGTATTTTGGCCAATATCATCTTAATGTGGTTCTCGCGTCATCGTGAGTATCGCGCCGATGCCGGATCGGCAGCCTTAGAAGGGCGCGACCGGATGATAGCGGCCCTACAGGCGCTACAACGTCAGCCGACCATGAATCAGCCGGGACAATTTCAGGCTTTGTGCATCAATGGAGGCGGCAATTTAAGTGAGCTTTTCATGAGCCACCCGCCACTTGCCAAGCGCATTGCCGCCTTACGCCAATTAAATGGCTAAGCTTATTTAGTAATAACAAACTAAGGAGTACTAAGGCCGCGCGTGCGCGGCCTTATCCGTAAGAGGGGCTTGAGTAAGCTCGCTTTGTGAGCAATGGGCTCATGCAGAAGATAGGGTAGGGAGCAGATTTAAGCTTCTATTTCTTTAATGCAAAAGAGCATATTAAGTTGGTAGAAAAAATTAAGCGCGAGGCATTTGCTACTAACAAAAGATATCAAGGTAACTTTTGTAAGTTAGCACTTAAAAACCGTACCTCAGCCGCCTCTAAGAAGGCTGCTTTTTTGTACTCCTAACAAGGAAGATCTTGGTATAGCTTTAAGTTAAGGATAAAACAGCTTGAAAAGCTCTGTGGCAAAGTGCCACGTTAGCTTCATTTGGGGGTGTAGATTTAGCAATAAAAAAAACCCGCCTTGCGGCGGGCTTTTTTTCAAGTAATTAGTTTAAATTACTTGCCGGACTCTTCCATGGACTTGATGAGCTCAAGCACCTTGTTGGAGTAACCGATTTCGTTGTCGTACCAAGACACTAACTTGACGAACTTGTCGGTCAGCTGAATACCGGCGGTCTCGTCGAAGATAGAGGTGTGGGTGTTGCCTAAGAAGTCAGAAGAAACCACAGCCTGATCGGTGTAGTCCATCACACCCTTCATCGGGCCAGCAACGGCAGCCTTGATGGCAGCGCAGATGTCTTCGTACTTAGCAGACTTGGTCAGCACGCAGGTTAAGTCAACCACAGAAACGTCAGCGGTCGGAACGCGCAGAGACATACCGGTCAGCTTGCCGTTTAAGGAAGGAATAACCTTACCTACAGCCTTAGCAGCGCCAGTGGAGGACGGGATGATGTTCTGAGAAGCACCACGGCCGCCGCGCCAATCCTTTAAGGACGGGCCGTCAACGGTACGCTGAGTAGCGGTGGTGGAGTGCACAGTGGTCATTAAGCCCATCTCAATGCCGAACTCGTCATTGACAACCTTGGCCAGCGGGGCTAAGCAGTTGGTGGTGCAGGAAGCGTTGGAAACGATGTCCTGGCCAGCATAGGTCTTGTCGTTAACACCGACGACGAACATCGGGGTGGCATCCTTAGAAGGAGCAGACATAACCACGCGACGGGCACCAGCTTCGATGTGCTTGCGGGCCTTCTCGTCAGTTAAGAATAAGCCGGTGGACTCAACGACGTACTCAGCGCCGACGTCGCCCCACTTGAGGTTGGCAGGATCACGCTCAGCGGTGACACGAACAGTGTTGCCGTTAACCACCAGGTGGCCGTCCTTAACTTCAACGGTGCCCTGGAAAGGACCGTGCATGGTGTCAAACTTCAGCATGTAGGCCATGTAGTCAGGCGGGAGCAGGTCGTTAATGCCAACAACCTGAATGCCCAGCTCCGGACGCTGCACGGAAGCACGGAAAACGAAACGGCCAATACGGCCAAAGCCGTTAATACCAACTTTAATAGTCATATTTAATGTCACCCGTTATATCTAACAGTGGAAAATGAACAATTACACAATACTCTTATTGCGGTTAATGTCAAGAATGACCCCCGCTGTGTAGGGGGCTTTTTTTAAATTTGCGCCGCCCTTCACAGCTTATGCAAGCTGGTTTTACAGTGACTTTACAAAGACCCCTGTGGTCTGGTGTAAACGTTTACAAAAACGTTAAGATGATCAAATTTTTCTATCACAAAACTTGTGCATATTGCTTTAATTTATTTATGCACGTAAAAAATTACCTGCGGCAGGACAAAAAGCGCTGAAATAAAGCTTGGAGCTGGCCCAAAGTGAGACACAACAAAGGTTTTTTGGGCGGGAATAAAGGTAAAATAAGATGACTGCAGGCGCCATGAAAGTGCCGTAGCTAATGGTTATAAATATAAATGACTGATATACAAAAATTTGCTGATAAAGTGGGCATTGCCCGTTCTTATGTGAGTGTGGATGGGAGTGTCATTCAGATAAGCGAACAGGCGCGCCTGGCGGCCCTAGGGGCCATGGGTTATCCCATTCACAATAGTGCCAAGTTGTCTGCGGCGGCGGCCAATGAGCAGGAGCGTAATTTTGCGCGCATGCTAGATCCGGTTTTGGTGGCCGATGAAGGAAAACTATCCTTTGCCTATCTGCGCACTAAGGCCTCGTGCAGTGAAAAAGCCGTGTTGAAAATGCGCATCGTACTTGAAGATAAGACGGTGCGTGAGGATAGCTTTTTACTCTCAGAGGCAGAAATTGCTGACTATACCGACGTCGCCGGCTGTGAATACGATATTCGTCGTCTTTTCTTACCTACCGATTTACCCTTAGGCTATCATCGTCTGGAAGTGACCGTCTGTGATGGCACGGAGGAGATGCAAGCTGTACCGATGTCTTTAATTGTGGCACCCACTAAGTGCTATGTTCCCGAGGCGATGGCGCAAGGGAAAAAAGTGTGGGGCCTTAGCGTACAGCTTTATGCGCTACGCTCGCGCGATAATTGGGGCGTCGGTGATTTTGCTGACTTAAAGGATTTATTACGGCGCACTGCAAGACGTGGCGGCTCATTTGTAGGTCTCAATCCACTGCATGCCGGCTATCCTGCCAATCCTGATCCGGATATGGTAAGTCCATATTCGCCTTCTTCACGACAGTGGCTTAATATCATCTATATCCGCGTGGAGGATATTCCGGAATATGCCGCCTGCGTGAAGGCGGTGGAATTGGTCAATTCCAAGAGCTTCCAGCAAAAATTACGCGCCTTACGCGACCGTGAATATGTCGATTACCGCTCGGTTCTGGAGTTAAAACTCTCGGTCCTGCGCGTGCTGTTTGATGAGTTACGCTTAGATGATAAGCGCTCGCTACGTGGACGTAAGTTCCTTGATTTTATTGAAAAAGGTGGCCGTTTGCTGTTGAATATGGCCACTTATGATGCTCTGCAGGCTTCCCTCTATGCCCAAGGAGTTAATGCCTGGGGCTTTGATGAGTTTCCCAAGGAATATCGTCAGGCCGATTCTCCTTTTGTTGAGGCATGGCGCCAAGAGCATTTGCAGGATGTGCGTTTTTATTGCTATCTGCAGTTTATTGCCCAAGAGCAATTGGATGCCGCCTTTGCCGCCGCCAAAGCCGAAGGCATGCTCTTGTGCACCTATCGCGATTTGGCTGTGGGCGTGGCGCCGGGCAGCTGTGATGTGTGGTCAGATAACAATGAAATTTATCGCCGTAAAGCCTCGATTGGCGCGCCGCCTGATCCTTTAGGCCCCCGCGGGCAGTCTTGGGGTTTGGCGCCGATGGATCCGTGGCGCTTGCAACAAGTTGCCTATCAGCCGCTTATCGCGTTATATCGCTCTAATATGCGCGCCTGTGGTGCCTTGCGCATCGATCATGCCGCAGGAATCGCGCGTTTTTGGTGGGTACCGCCGGAAAACGATCCGACCAACGGCGCCTATGTGCAAAATAAGATGCATGACATCTTAGGCATTATTGCCTTAGAGTCAGTGCGCCAGAAGTGTCTTATTATCGCAGAAGATCTCGGTACCATCCCCGATGAGTTACGCGTCGCCTTAAAGAGTTATGGCATGTATTCCTACAAGCTCTTTTTTGGTGAGCGTGCCCCCGATGGCGGCTTTATTGCCCCGCAGCATTATGAGCCGCAGGCGATGGCAGCTATTACCACCCATGACATGCCCACTTTGCGCGGGTGGTGGGAAAACTTAGATTTATCCATGGGCGAAAAATTTGGCATTTATACCTCGATGGTCGCCGCTCGCTTGGTGGCCGAGCGTAAAAACGCCAAACAGCGCATTTTAGACAGTCTGCATGGTTTGATGTCAGCCGGCCCAGATGTACCGCGTAACGCCAATGATATTCCGACGATGACTCCGGCCTTAGCTAAGGCTTTACAGGTACATATGTGTCGTGGCAGCTGTGCTTTATATAGCGCTCAATTAGAAGATTTTATCGGCGTCGAGAAACCGGTCAATATTCCCGGAACCTTCCGCGAATATCCCAATTGGCGTCGTAAACTTACTTTAAACCTTGATGAAATATTTTCTCTGCCCTACGTGTTGGATCTAACAGCAGCGATGAGTGCGGCCAGAGAAAGCGCAAGCAAAAATTGAACTGAAGACAGGAGGCAGCAATGCTTATTGATGAATTAAATAGCGCCCATTTGACCAAGCCATTTGAGGTCCTTGGTCTGCAGCCCAATCATGAGGGAAGTGGTTTTATCCTGCGTGCCTGGCTCCCTGGTGCTAAGGAAGTAACCTGCATGTCCTTAGATGGTAATCGCGAGATTTGCCGTCTGGACTGCTCCTCGCCCGATGGGCTGTTTGAAAAGGTGCTTCCTGATGTCAAGCAGCCTTTTCACTATAAGTTTAAGGTCAAGTATCCGGACTCTTCTATCGAAGTAATCGACCCTTATCAGTTCCGCGATGAGGCTTTCTATGGTCTGTCGACCTTGTACGAGAGCCCGGCTAACCTCTATAAGACCTTAGGTGCGCAATTAATTGAAATTGAAGTTGATGGCGTCAAGATTAAGGGTACCAAGTTTGCTGTTTACGCACCGTCTGCCACTTGCGTCAGTGTGATTGGTGACTTTAACTTCTGGGATGGCCGTCGTCATCCGCTGGCACGCTCCTTAATGGGGCATTGGGTGCTCTTTGTTCCTGGCCTTGGTGCGGGGCAACGCTATAAGTTTGAAATCAAAGATCCGCAGGGCAATCGTCTGCCGCATAAGGCTGATCCGGTGGGCTTCTATCATGAGCAGTACCCGTCCTTTGCCTCTATTATTTGCGATCAGACCACCTATAAGTGGAATGATGCTGCCTGGCAACGCTCGCAATTAAATGACAAGTTAAAGCAACCGATGTCCATCTATGAGGTGCATTTGGCCTCATGGCGTCGCAAGGCCGATGGCTCGAGCCTTTCTTATCGTGAGCTTGCCGATGAATTGGTCAAATACGCCAAGGAAATGGGTTATACCCACATTGAGCTCTTACCGGTGATGGAACATCCGTTCTCGGGATCTTGGGGTTATCAGCCCACCGGCCTGTTTGCGCCGACCTCGCGCTTTGGCACCATTGATGACTTTAAGTTCTTCGTTGATACCTGCCACCAAAACAATATCGGCGTGATCTTAGACTGGGTCCCGGCGCACTTCCCGACTGATGCCCATGGCTTGGCGCGCTTTGACGGTACCCCGCTGTACGAGTATGAAGATCCTCGTCGTGGCTGGCATCCGGATTGGAATTCTTTAATTTATGACTTTGGCCGCGATACGGTACGCAACTTCCTCGTTGCCTCGGCCTTAGTGTGGCTGGATTACTATCATATCGATGGTCTGCGTGTTGATGCCGTGGCCTCAATGCTCTATTGGGATTACTCGCGTAAGCAAGGAGAGTGGGTGCCCAATGTCGATGGCGGTAACATCAACTATGAGGCAGTATCCTTCCTCAAGTGGTTCAATGAGACCGTCTATCGTCTGTATCCGGGCGCTATGACCATCGCCGAAGAGTCTACCGCCTTTACCGGCGTTTCCCGTCCGACCTATACCGGCGGCTTGGGCTTTGGCTTTAAGTGGAACATGGGCTGGATGCATGACAGCTTAGAATACATGAAGCAAGATCCGTACTTCCGTAAGTACCATCACGGCGAAATGTCCTTCTCGATGATCTATGCCTACAATGAAAACTTCATCCTCTCCATTTCCCACGATGAGGTGACTCATGGTAAGCATTCGATGCTCTACAAGATGCCGGGCGATGAATGGCAACAGGCGGCTAATTTGCGTGCCTTCTTGGGCTATCAATACGGCCATCCGGGCAAGATCTTAAACTTCATGGGTACGGAATTTGCCCAAGGCTCAGAGTGGAACCACGATTCACAATTAGAGTGGTGGTTACTGCAGTTTGACAAGCATCACGGCATGCAGGAATTGGTCAAGGACTTGAACCATATGTACAAGGCCGATCCGGTGCTCTTTGCCAATGACTATGATCCTGATTGCTTCAAGTGGCTGGATGTTAATGATGCTGAGCACTCGGTCTTTGCGATGTTACGTACCTCGCCTGATCATGACGATGAAACTATTATGGTGTCTAACTTCACTCCGGTACCGTATGTGGCTTATCGCTTAGGCGTGCCGCGCCCGGGCAAGTATGAAGTGGTGCTCAATACCGATGATAAGAAGTATTGGGGCTCAGGTTATAGCACGGGTCCTAAGCAGATGCAGGCTTCGCAGATTTCGTGGCAAAGTCAGTATCATTCCATCGTGCTCGACCTGCCGCCGCTTGCCACCATCTTTGTCAAGCGCGTGGGTGATTAACTCCCTGCGATAGCGATCACAAAAGATTAAGAAAAGGCGCCGCGCTGATAAAAAGCCGGCGCTTTTTTTATGGAAAGCGCCTAAGATGACTTTATGAGGTGGGAGGTGGCTATGAGAAAAATAACAATACAACCGACCTATAATGTTACTAAGGGCTTTTCCTTTGGAGCTACCTATCATGAGGCTGATGGCAGCTATTCTTTTGCTATTTGGTCGCCACGTGCCGAAGGGATTCGTTTACATTTCTACACCGCTACCGAAGAAAAATTAGGCAGTGTGCTGCTCAACAATCGTCAGGGCGGCGTCTGGTATGGTCGCGTAAGCGGTGTTCACCCCGGAGAGCTGTATGCCGTCGAGGCTTTGGGCGAGGAAGATCCCGCGCAAGGACTGTATTTTAAGGAAGGACGTTTTTTAGTCGACCCTTATGCGCAGGGAATTAATAAAGCCTTTGATTACAGTGACGATGCCTACTTCAATCACAACGAAAAATTTATCCCCAAGGCCATTTTACCTGCACCAAGCGATGATTTTGATTGGCAAGGGACGCATCGGGTCTTTAACCGGCGCAATCAAGTGGTTATCTATGAAGCCCACGTCAAGGGGCTGACTAAATTACATCCGGATATCCCACCGCATTTGCGCGGTACCTATTTGGGCCTCTGTCACCCGACGATGATCGCGCATTTCAAACGCTTAGGCATTACCATTGTGCAATTAATGCCAGTGGCCGCCTCAATGAGTGAGCCTGCGGTGGTTGCGCGCGGTTTGCGCAATTATTGGGGTTATAACCCGGTGTGCTTTATGGCTCCCGATCCGCGTTTGGCCAGTGTGCCGCAAAATGCACAAGTAGAATTTAAGACCATGGTACGCGAGTTGCACCGTAACGGCATTGGGGTCATCTTAGATGTGGTCTATAACCATACCGCCGAAGGTGGCATTGACGGGCCAGTTTTATCCTTAAAAGGGCTTGATGCTCGATCCTATTATGCCTATGAGCGCGGCGCCGATGGCAGACTTGATTACCAGCAACTTATCAATTGCACCGGTTGTGGTAATTCCTATAATGCCGATAGTCGCACCGGACTTAAATTAGTCCATGATGCGATGGTTTATTGGGCAGATGTGATGCATGTCGATGGTTTTCGCTTTGATTTGGCGGTCACGGTGGCGCGTGAAAGTCATGAAGGGGGACGCCATTTTTCCTTTGATCGCAATGCCGCGTTCTTTAAGTCCTGCAGTTGCTCTCATATCTTAGACTCGCTACTGTATATTGCCGAGCCGTGGGATGTGGGCACCTTTGGCTACAATTTGGGTAATTTCCCCATCTTTTGGAGTGAGCAAAACGATCACTTCCGCGATAGTGTGCGCCGTTTCTGGCGCGGTGAGCCGGGACTTTTAGGGGAAATTGCCACTCGCATCATGGGCTCACGCGACTTCTTTGCCAAGGGTGAGCGCGCGATGAACGCCAGCCTCAATTACATCACCTATCATGACGGCTTTACGCTTGAGGACTTGGTGTCCTATCAATTCAAGCACAATGATATCAATGGTGAGCACAATCAAGATGGGAGTAATGAAAACTACTCCACCAATTGTGGGATTGAGGGACCGACGGACGATCCTTTTATTAAGGCACGACGCGCGCAATTAAAGCGCAATTTGATGGCCACCTTAATTATTGCGCAGGGTATTCCGCATATTTTAGGCGGTGATGAGCTCTTTAGAACGCAGCGGGGCAATAACAATGCCTATTGTCAGGACAATGATATTTCCTATTGCAATTGGCATTTAACCCCTGAAAAAAAGGATTTCATCAACTTAATTGGCCGATTGACGCGTATTCGTCTGTCCTCACGGGTCTTACGTGAGCTTGCCTTAGATGATGACAATTTCTATCACGTAGAAGAGCGTACTTTAGTGCGGTGGCGTTTGCCCAATGGGCATTTAATGGAGCCACATCATTGGCATGATCCGGCAGTTGATGCCCTGTTACTCTATATCGGTGAACGCTCACCTGAGGGGGAGCGCTGGTGCATTATCTTAAATCACAGTCAGCGCCAATTGGTTTTTACCTTGCCAGAGCTAAGCGAAAATCGCTGTTGGCATGTGCTGGCTGATACCTCAGAGCCAGACGGGGTGCCGCGGCGCTTTAATGAACAAAGTGCCACTGAAGGTGTAAGCGATCCTTGTTCCATTAAGCTCTTGGTCTCGGTGCCTAATTTAGATAAGTTCACCACCCGTTTAGATCTTGAGGATTATGGCAAGTTGCGCCATGGCAGAAGTGCCGATCCACGCTATGGGCATCATAATTAAAATATTAAAGAGTGTGGGGGAGGATAGCTGTAGACTAAGCCCTCCTGCGCAGGCGCAAGGGGCTTTATGTTAATGCCTAAGGGACTTAAATTTGTGACGTTAAGTCCCCTAGGCTTAGAGCTTACGGTTGCTCCTAAATTCTAGGCTCCTGTAGCGGACTTAACAGCTCAATTTGCATCTGCGTGTCGTTACTGTCAGCAGTGAGGCTTGCCTGCTTCATGGTAAGTAGCGCTTGCGTAATTTCTTGAGGCAAATAAGTGGCAACCCGCCTGAAGATAAAGTTTTCAATGGCCGACAGGCGCTTGTCTTGGGACGGTAAGGCCTGTACCACCTCATAGTCATCTAGCGTACCGCCAGCTAAGGTGGCAACTTCATTTAACGCATCTTCTAAGGTGCCCAATTTGTCCACCAGGCCCAATTGTTGTGCCTTGGGAGCGAGGAAAACCTGACCTTCAGCAAAGGTCTGATAGTTGGAGGCATCCAAATTGCGGGAGGCACTTACCAGGCTAATAAAGGTCTTATAGGTATGCGCGACGGACAGTTCATAGCGCTTTTGCATATTGGGACCTAAAGGTTGAGCTACCGGCATTTGGGCAAATTCATGGGTGCTGACCCCGTCTTGATGGATGCCGATATTATTAAGTAGCTGATGCACTCCCACGCCTAGCGAAAATACGCCAATTGAGCCTACTAAGGAATCCTTGGTCGCAAGGATGGCATCGGAGGCCGTGGCCGTCCAATAAGCACCAGAGGCACCCATGCCTTGAATCGAGACTACTACCTTAACGCCGCTGTCGCGCAAACGCTCAATGGCGCGGCGTATCTCTTCACTAGCCTCGGCCATGCCGCCTGGCGAATTGATATAGAGCACAAGGGCTTTAAGATCATTGTCCTGTCCCAAGTCATTTAATAGCGGCAGTAAATTGTCACTACTAAATTCCTGCGTGCTTTGGCTGTGCTTGACGATGTTGCCTACCCCATAGACTATAGCAATTTTCTTAGTAGGCCCTGGGTGTTTGGTAAAGAGGGTTAAGTAATCGCGATAGTCAATCATCTCCGGGATAAAGCGATCATCTTGCGATTGCCCAAAGCGGCCACTTAACTCTTGGAGCAATTGGTTTTTGGATTGCAACTTGTCGACTAAATTCATCTCCTGTTGCATTAAGGCCACATCACCTTGATAGTGCTCTAGGGCGGCAATATATTGCGCCGCTTCAGGCAAGACTTCCATGCGGGAGATGGCTTTGCGCACCTGTAGCCCGTTGACATAATTCTGCCACAGCCCTTGCGCTAATTCCTGATATTGGGCCTTGACGTCCGGGGACATCTCATCGCGCGTATACGGCTCCACTGCAGACTTAAAGTGTCCGGCACGGAAGATATAGGGAGTGAGCTCTAATTTATCGATAAGCTCTTTGTAATAGAGACTTGATAGGGCAATCCCCTTTAAATCAACGCTCCCCAAAGGATCAAGATAAATATGCTGGGCGTTTGCGGCAATCAAATAAGCGCCTTGACTGTAGGTGGTGGCGGTAATGGCTGTTTCTTTGCCTGCCTGTTGCAATGCCTGCAATTTAGCACCAATTCGCATAGCCATACTTTGACTGATAGGCCCCATGCCCTCAACATCAAGGAGCACATATTGAATGTCATCGTCATTGGCCGCGAGGGTCAGGGCTTTTTCAATGGCCAATAATTCATGTACCCGCTGTCCGGAGAGATTTGCATTAAGCTCACGGTAGAGGGTGTCAAATTGTGAAGTGCCAAAGGGCATTTCACTGATATATCCGCTCAAGGGCAAATATAAAACCTTGGCCTGTAAGCTTGCCGGGCTGATCTCGTTCTGGCCACTGAAGACAGCTTGCGCTTCATCTTTAAAGCTTTGCATGGTTTGGCAGGCAATAAAGCCAAAGAGCAAAATTAGCACCATCACTGCATTGCAGATGAAGTTGCGTACAAAGGTTAAAGCACCGCCAACCCATAATAAGGCACGCCATACCCTAGTGCAGGGGTGGCGGGCATCGGGATTTACCGGCTTTACATAAATATAGGGTTTTTGTTCACTCATGATGAAAAATGCCGCCACAAAGGGGCGGCAGAACTCCTTTAGCACATTAGATGGTTAGGCAGTTTATTGAGTTTTTTGCGCTTTGACAATCTGCATGGTTGAGGCAATCATGCTCGATAAATCGCCTAAATTACTCGGCACAATCAAGGTATTGTTGGTCTTGGCCAAAGCAGAGAAGGCCTCGACATACTTTTCGGCCACCTGCAGATTGACAGCCGTCATGCCACCTTCTTGCTCCGAGGCTTTGGCAATATGGGTGATGGCTTGTGCCATGGCTTCAGCAATGGCCACGGTGGCTGCCGCTTGACCTTGAGCTTTATTGATTTCAGCCTGCTTTTCACCTTCTGAGCGGGCGATAGCAGCTTCCTTTTCACCAATGGCGATATTAATCTGCTCTTGTTTCTTACCTTCAGATTCGGCAATGACCGCGCGCTTTTCACGCTCGGCGGTGATCTGCTGTTGCATTGCCTGCAAGATGACATTGGGCGGGGTCAAATCCTTAATTTCATAGCGCAAGACCTTAACGCCCCAGTTAAGCGCAGCCTCATCAATGGAAGCGACCACGCTATTGTTAATTGCATCACGCTCCTCAAAGGTCTTATCCAGCTCCATCTTACCTATAACTGAGCGCAAAGTGGTTTGAGCCAATTGGGTGATGGCAATGATGTAATTGGAGGTGCCGTAGCTGGCGCGCTTAGGGTCGGTTACCTGAAAGAACAACACGCCGTCAACCGATAATTGGGTATTGTCACGGGTGATGCAAACCTGTGAAGGGGTATCGAGCGGAATTTCCTTTAAGGAGTGCTTATACGCCACCTGGTCAATAAAGGGAATGATGAAGTTAAGCCCGGGGTTTAATACCGCATGGAATTTACCCAAGCGCTCAACAATCCATGCCGTTTGTTGCGGCACGACTTTGATGGATTTAATGGCAAAGATAATCGCCATGGCCACCAAGACCAGGGCAACAATTAAGGTTCCGGTAATTGCGGGCATAATGCTCTCCTTATTAAGTAAAATCCTTTTTTAATCGCTTTCTCATGTAGGCAAGGCGTGTTTACAGTTTGCGCGCCAAAATAAGCCTCGGACCGTCGGCTCGTTCAATCTCCCACCATCCCGGGCTTAAGGTCCCGGAGGCAGGCACGGCCGTCCAGGTGGTGCCGCGATAATTTACCGTGGCGCTTCCATCTGCATTTATCTTGCCTACCTGTACACGTTGACCTTTATCTAAATTATCAAGATTCTCGCGATACTGTTTTTTCAGGCGATGGCGCAGATAAAAGATAAAACAGGCTCCCACCAAGGTAACCATGCCGGCGGCAAAGAGTTGTGCCGTCAGGCTCATGTCTAAAAAGGCCAGTGCGGCAGCGGCAAAACAAGCTACGGCCGTGACTAAGAGATAGAAGGTGCCACTCATCATCTCAGCTCCCAAGAGCACGATGGCCAAAACACACCAGATGGCAGCGGCGGATATAGTCATGATAAAACTCCCTGGCAAATTAAGTTAGCGTTTACGTCTCTTGTTGATCATTATCAAACAGATAATGAGGGTAAATACGAGCCCAAACATGCCGCCGGCGGCAATTTGTCGCGTAGGGGCGAAGAAATTAATAATGCCTGCGCTAAAGACGAACATAAAAAAGATAAGCAGGCCCAAAGCATTATGTGGCCCTTTGCTTGCTGTCTTATTGCTCTTTACCGGTGAAGGGTTAACTTCTGTAGGCTTTATTGTGCGCACGGCTTTCTTTGCTTTAGGGGCAGGGGAACGCTGTTGCGCAGTTGGCGCTGATGTGTTCCTTGGTTTGCGCTGTTGTTCCTGTTGCGCTTTGATTTGCTGCAAAATACTGCTAGCTGAAATCTGTGCATCAGGATCGGCAAAGGTACTGGGGTCAAGCGCTACGAGTTTGTGTTGCTGTAACTTGAGAACATAGGTGGCAAAATCACCATTGGGGGGAACTAAAGGACCTTGGGTGAGCTTTAAATAATCGTGCATATCTGAGCCCTACTGCTTGATAACTCTTATCTTAGCAGGAAAAAGTCAGGCTATAGACTTCTTGATAAAAAATGCTCTGGCAGCAGACGGCACAACCTATTACACAAGGGCGGCTAAAGTGCAAGTTTTCGGGAAAAAACAAACTAAAAAATGCCGCGCAGTTCACAAAAAATAACGGTTCTCATGTATAATAGCCGATTAATTTATATCTAACTTACCCAAAATGAAGCCGTAAAGGAGGCCTTATGCTGCGCATTGTTGAAGAAGCCTTAACCTTTGATGATCTTTTGCTCGTGCCGGCACATTCCACTGTTCTGCCTAATACTGCTGATTTAACCACCAAGCTTACCGCCAATATCCGCATTAATATTCCGATGGTATCTGCCTCGATGGATACCGTAACCGAATCTAACCTGGCGATTGCTTTAGCCCAGGAAGGTGGTATCGGCTTTATTCATAAGAATATGTCCATTGAAAAGCAGGCTGCCGAAGTGCAACGGGTTAAGCGCTATGAGAGCGGCATGGTAACCACTCCGGTTTCAGTTCATCCCAATGCCACTATTGCTGATGTGCGTAAGATGGCTGCACAGTATGGCTTTGCCGGTTTCCCGGTGATTGATGATGAAGACAATCTTTTAGGTATTATTACCGGCCGTGATGTGCGTTTTGTCACCGACGAGAGCTTAACGGTCGCCAAGGTCATGACCCCTAAAGAGCGCTTAGTTACCGTGCGCGAAAAGACCCCGCAGGAAGAAGTCATTGCCTTAATGCAACAACATCGCATTGAGAAGGTGTTGGTGGTGGATGACACCTTCCATTTAAAGGGCATGATCACGGTTAAGGACTTCAAGAAAGCTGCCAATAAGCCTAATGCTTGTAAGGATGCTTTAGGCCGTCTGCGCGTTGGCGCCGCCATCGGTGCC
>JAHLFG010000024.1 GCA_018883895.1 Candidatus Anaerobiospirillum merdipullorum | reverse complement strand
TAGGATGGACCTGGCTGAGCAATGCCCGGGATTGGGGCACTGCTCGATAAGATTGAGAAACCGCCCGGTGCCGAACGGCACGCCGGTAATGCGGTGTGGGAGGGGCGAGTAAAATCCTCCCTACCCGATTACTGTGCGCAACCAAAAGTGCCTACCATGCTAGGCACTTTGGTTTGAGCTTAACTTATTTACGCTTCAGTCTCTTTGACGCGGTGATTGAGCACAAAGAGATCGGCATCAATATAGTCAACGATTTCCTCACAGGTATTGCCAATTAAGGCCGCGGCGACACCTTGACGACCACTTGAGCCAATGAAGACTGCCTGGGGCTGTAATTTAGCGCAAATTTGCGGGATCACGTCATCGGGCATGCCTTCGGCAATATGACATTGCTCCGGCGGAATATTATGTTGCTTGGCAAAGTCTAAGAGGCGATTGCGATGCTCCTTGATCACATTCTCGGCATAAATTTCCGGGGCATAATTGGGTGCCTCCAACATAATGGTTGGTAGGACCACCGGAGCGCTATTGACCAGATGAATGGTGGCATTGAGCACGCGGGCTAAGGTCTGCGCCTCACGCAGTACGCGGACGTTAAATAAGCGCTTTTTCTCCGAGGTAAAGTCCAAGGCGACCACGATATTGCCATTTTCCTGCCACGGGTGCTCCTTGGCAATCACTACCGGGATCTGGGCATTACGCAAGACATACCAATCCACCGGGGTAAAAATAATGCTATCTAGTACTCCATGGTGATTGGCGCCTTTAATTAACAGATCGTAGGTGCCGCTATTGGTTTCATCGACAATGCCTTGCCCCAAATCCTTGGTCCAAATGACCTTGGGCAGGAGTTTTACTGCGCTATTTTTAGTGTATTGCGCGATGAGTTGCTTGACGCCTTCTAAATGGGTATTGGTGACGTCATCGCGTGTTTCTAAGGCACGGCGACGATTGAGAATATGAATGTCGTAGGAAAAATCGTAAATCAGCCGCAATACGGTAATGGTAATGTTTGAATTATAGCGGTAAAGCTCAATGGCGCGCTCTAAGGCCACCTGACGCTCACGCTTGGGCTCAACCACGACGAGGATATTGTTATACTTGCGCATCTTGCACCGTCCTTATTTTTGTTGTGCCGATAAGGATAGTGTAATACAAATTATGGACAGCAGGGCAGCTGCGCCCTTCAAGGCGTGCGCTCGGTCAAAGTGCAGAGCGATATTTTTTTGCAACAATGACTTAAGGCTTAAAGCCTTAAGCCTTAAGTTCGCGCGGTCGTATGCCCATGATGATAAGACAGAGGGCAAAGAGTAACGCTCCGCCTAAAATAAAACCTGCCAAATATAAGCTTGCCTGCAAGGTATTGATTTGACACCACCAACTAAAGTCCGGGCTGACATAAACAAGGGTAAACGCCATGATAATGGCTGCCACTAATACCTTAAGGGTAAAGCCTAGAGTATAGGTCGAGGGGGTGTAAATCTTGCGCCGATGCAATAGATAGATAAGCTGACCTACATTGACAAAGGCCGCTAAGGCCGTGGAGAGAGCCAAACCGACATAATCAAGCGGCCATACTAAGATGAGGTTAAACACAATATTCGCCCCCATCGCCGTCACTGCGCAGCGTACCGGGGTCTTGGTGTCCTGCAGGGCAGCAAAGCCTTGCACTAAGACGCGCACCAACATAATGGCGCACAAGCCTATCAAGGAAGCTAACAGCGAGGCTGCCGACAGACTGACGTGCTCGGCACTAAAGGCTCCGCGCATAAAAATCACACGCAGTACTTCATAGCGCAGTGCAATTAAGCCCAAGGCTGAGGGAATGCCCAAGAGCAGAACCATGCGTACCGCCCAATCGAGAGTTTTGACATATTGCACCTCATCATGCTTGGCTTTAACGCGGGCTAGGGATGGCAAAATCACGGTGGAAATGGCGACGGCAAAGATCCCGATGGGAAACTCCAGTAAGCGGTCGGAATAATAGAGATAGGAAATTGAACCGGTAGCTAAAAAGGTGGCTAGTACCGTATTGACCAAGAGATTGATTTGACTTGCCGACACGCCAAGCAGCCCAGGAATCATTAAGGCACGGATGCGGCTTACTCCTGTATGGCGCCAGGCAAAGCGCGGGAGCACTAATAAGCGCTGTCGCCAAATGGCGGGGAGCACAAAGATAAGTTGCAGTACGCCACCTATACTCATTGCCAAGGCTAAAATCACATTGGGATCGGCATAATGCGGGGCAATGAAATAGGCAGCGGCAATGAAGGTTAAATTTAAAATGCACGGCGTGATGGCCGGAATGGCAAAGCGCCCGCAGACATTTAAGAGCGAGCAACAAAGCGCAGTTAAGGTAATAAAGAATAGATAAGGAAAGGTCAGCTGCAGTAAAAAGGAGGCTTCGGTAAATTTATGCCCGTCCGGAGCATTATTAATATAGGCCTCAAACCAACCAAAACCAAATAAGGCGGTTACCACCGGGGCGCCAATCATGCCGATAATGCATACCAAGAGGACGATAAGCCCCAAAGTGCCGACGGTGGCACTGATAAGCCCCTTGAGGGCAGTGACATCTTGCTTTTCGCGATATTCCGTCATCACCGGCACAAAGGCCTGGGCAAAAGCGCCTTCGGCAAAGAGGCGGCGAAAGAAATTGGGAATGCGATTGGCAAAGAAAAAGACGTCAGAGGCCAGGCTTGCGCCTAAGAGCGAGGCAATGGCGATATCGCGCACCATACCTAAGATGCGGGACATTAAGGTGGCAGCGGCAGTTATCATGCCAGCGCGCAATAATTGGCTACGTTTGGCCGGTACCTGAGAGTGAGACTGTGCGTTCATCAAGTTACGGCAAGGAGACCCCCGCTTCTTAAGCGGGGGAGGAATTGCCTCCCTCCTGGAATCTAATTTCTGTTAAATAGGTTCTGCGCTTCTCAACAAGCTTTAATTTCCTGCAGCTTACTCCTG
>JAHLFG010000023.1 GCA_018883895.1 Candidatus Anaerobiospirillum merdipullorum | reverse complement strand
TGCCGCCTTTTACTAATCAGGATAGAGCCATTATGACCATTGCCGGAATTTTACTTACCTGTGTGCAGCGTTTAACCCCGCTTACCACCTTAACCTCGCTGTCAGCCAAACTTACTGACGCCAAGCTAGGTAAGGGCACGCAGTTTTTAATTAAAAGCTTCATTAAGCAATTTAAGATTGATTTAAGTCAATGTGCCGATCCTGATATCAGCCATTATCAGACTTTCAATGAGTTCTTTACCCGTAAGTTAAAAGATGATGCAAGGCCCCTGGGCAACGGCACCTTAGTCATGCCGGCAGACGGCACCCTAGGTATGGCAGGACCGATTACCGCCGGGCGCTTAATTCAGGCCAAAGGCCTTGATTACTCGCTTTTGTCCTTAGTAGGCGGTCTTAAAGAAGATGCCGCGCTCTTTACTCCCGGGTGGTATGCCACAGTCTATTTATCCCCGGCCAATTATCATCGCGTCCATATCCCGGCTGATGGCACCTTAGTCAAAACCGTGCATATCCCCGGTAGGCTTTTCCCGGTGGGCACCAACAATATTGCCTTAGTGCCAGATTTGTACACTAAAAATGAGCGTTTGGTCTGCTTCTTTAACGGCCCATGTGGCGATTTTGCGGTTATTTTAGTGGGCGCGGCCTTAGTGGGCAGTATTGCCACCGTATGGGGCGGTACCATAGTGCGGCGCAAAAATATCGAGGTCACCTACTTTAAAGACAATCCCCCGCAATTTAAAAAGGGTGATGAAATCGGCCTGTTTAAGTATGGCTCAACCGTAGTGACGCTGTGGCCAGGCCATGCTCCCGCACCATTACAGGAGCTTAATATCGGTGCACCAGTGCAAGTGTGCTCCAACCTAACCGCTTAGGTGCAAAATCGCTTGATAATGGGATTCCACGTGGGTTTTTAGTAAGAAAATTTAAACCGTGTCACGATAAATTTTATCGTTTTGGTTTATACTAAAAACGTTTTTTGCTTGCTGTTTTGAAGCCAGCTCAGCGGGGCGCGTTGTCCCCCGAGAGACGGTTTTTGAAGCTTAGGAGATACACGTGGAAAAATTTCAAGCTGACGTTGCGATCGTCGGTGCGGGTGGTACCGGTCTGCGTGCTGCTATTGCAGTCGCTCAGGCTAATCCCTCGCTTCGCATTGCACTCATTTCCAAAGTTTACCCGATGCGCAGTCACACTGTGGCCGCTGAAGGCGGCGCTGCCGGTGTGATTCGCGATGACGACTCATATCAGAAGCATTTTGAGGATACCGTTGCCGGCGGTGACTGGCTGTGCGAGCAGGATGTGGTTGA
Organism: Candidatus Anaerobiospirillum merdipullorum; assembly: GCA_018883895.1. Taxonomy (GTDB): domain Bacteria; phylum Pseudomonadota; class Gammaproteobacteria; order Enterobacterales; family Succinivibrionaceae; genus Avisuccinivibrio; species Avisuccinivibrio merdipullorum. The sequence goes on along the minus strand of JAHLFG010000023.1, from coordinate 16,449 downwards.
ATACTTCGTCCGCCACACTACCGAAGAGCTGTTCCAGTTAGAGCACTGGGGCTGCCCGTGGAGCCGTAAGCCCGATGGTGACGTTAACGTGCGCCGTTTCGGTGGTATGAAGGTACCCCGTACTTGGTTCGCCGCCGATAAGTCCGGCTTCCACATGCTGCACACCCTCTTCCAGGCCTCGATTCAATTCCCGTCCATCAAGCGCTTTGACGAGCACTTTGTGCTGGATCTGTTAGTTGAAGAAGGCGTCTGCCGTGGTGTCGTCTGCTACGACCTGCAAAATGGCGTTTTCCGTCAGATCAATGCCAAGTCCGTTATCATCGCTACCGGCGGTGCCGGCCGTGCCTATATCTTCAACACCGATGGTGGCATCGTGACCGGTGACGGTATTGCCCTGGCCTATCGTCACGGCGTACCGATTCGTGATATGGAGTTCGTGCAGTATCACCCGACCGGCCTGTTAGGTTGCGGCATTCTGATGACCGAAGGCTGCCGTGGTGAAGGTGGCGTGCTGTACAACAAGGACGGCTACCGTTACCTGCAGGATTACGGCTTAGGCCCGGAGACCCCGGTGGGCCACCCGAAGAACAAGTACATGGAATTAGGCCCGCGTGACCGCGTGTCTCAGGCTTTCTGGCAGGAGTCCAAGAAGGGTCGTACCATTAAGTATCCTTTAGGCGAAGCTGTGCACTTAGACTTAACTCACTTAGGTGAGAAGTACCTGCACGAGCGTCTGCCGCTCATTTGCGAATTAGCCCAGACCTACTCCGGTGTGGATCCGGTCAAGCAGCCGGTGCCGGTACGTCCGGTGGTGCACTACACCATGGGTGGTATTGAGACTGACGGTAAGACTGCAACCCGTATGCCGGGTCTGTATGCCGCCGGCGAATGCGCCTCTGTTGGTATCCACGGTGCTAACCGCTTAGGCTCCAACTCCTTAGTTGAGACCGTAGTGTTTGGTAAGGTTGCCGGTGACGAGGCTGCCAAGCGCGCCGAGAGCATGGAAGACTACGACAGCAAGGAACTTGAGCGTCAGGCCGCAGAAGCTGAGAAGCGTGCCTTAGCTCTGTTTGACGTTCAGGGTGACGAGTCGCAGTATCAAGTGCGTACCGATATGGGCGAGAGCATGGAAAAGGGTGTCGGTATTTACCGTGAAGAGCCCACCATGAAGGAGACCATTGAGGTCCTCAAGAAGTGCAAGGAACGCCTCAAGAAGATCCCGCTGTCCGATCGTGGCCGCGTGTTCAACACCGAGTGGATGAATTTAATCGAGTTAGGCTATACCTTAGACTGCGCGCAGACCATGGTGTACTCCGCCATTAACCGTAAGGAATCCCGTGGTTCGCATCAGCGCTTAGATGGCCCGAACGGTGCTTACACTCAGCGTGATGATAAGAAATTCCTCAAGCACACCCTTGCCATCTTAAACAAGGAAACCGGTCTGCCGGATATCTCCTACAGCGATGTCAAGATTACGACCTTCCAGCCGGCCAAGCGCGTCTATGGTGCTGAAGCTGAGGCTGCTGAAGCTGCAAGAAAGGCCAAGGAGGCTGCTAAATAATGGAACAGTCAAAGAAAACCATGAAGATCACCGTGGTACGCTATCGCCCGGAGCAGGACGAGAAGCCTTGGGAGCAGACTTTTGATGTTCCCTACATCCACGAGACTTCCGTCTTAGAGGCTCTCTTCTACATTAAGGATCACTTTGAGCCGTCTCTGTCCTTCCGCTGGTCTTGCCGTATGGCAGTCTGCGGCTCTTGCGGCATGATGGTCAACGGTGTTCCGCACTTAGCCTGCAAGACCTTCCTGCGTGATTACGAAGGCAAGGATATGCACATTGCTCCGCTCGATAATTTCCCGATTGAGCGTGACTTAGTGGTCGATATCTCGGACTTAATCGAGAAGATTGAGCGCATTAAGCCGTACATCATTCCGGCGCCTAAGGACAGAAATATGCCTTTAACTAAGGCCTATCGTCAGACCCCGCAACAGATGGAAGCTTATCGTCAGTTTGCGCAGTGCATTAACTGCGGTTGCTGCTATGCTGCCTGCCCGCAGTATAAGCTCAATAAGGACTTCATTGGCCCGGCCGCGCTGACCCTGCTCTATCGCTACAACATCGACAATCGTGACGGCGGCAAGGCTTTACGTATGCCGTATATGAATGCCGAAGAAGGCGTCTGGAGCTGCACCTCCGTAGGCTACTGCTCTGAAGTCTGCCCGAAGCACGTCGATCCGTCGGCTGCGTTACTCCTCGGTAAGAAGATGAGCGCTACCGATTACGTCATCAGAATGTTTAAGCCGGAGTAGAAAATGAGCGAAGTAAAATCATACCGCAAGCCCTACACTCCTAAAGTGGAGTGGAACTGGTGGACTAAGGTTCCGTACCTGACCCGCTATATGGTGCGCGAAGGCACCTGCGTCTTGGCGCTGTTTGTTGCCTGCGAGCTCATCTTAGGCGTGTTCTTATTTGCCATGTGCAACTTGGTCGACAATCCGACTGAAGCTGACGTCGCCCCGTATCTGTGGTGGGTCAACTCCTTTGTTGGCAACCCGATCGTGATGTTGCTCAACTTAGTGTCCTTAGGCGCTGTGTTGTATCACGCTGTCACCTTCTTTGCATTAATGCCCAAGTCGATGCGCGTGTTTATGAACAAGAACACCACCGATCTGGTACCGGACTACTTCATGCTGGGCGCCTGCTATGGTGCTTTAGGTGGAGCTACCTTAGTCATCTTAATCGTAGCTTTTGCTACCATGTAAGGAGAATAGACGATGCATTCACCCCGTTCTGATGAGCCTATTTATTGGCTGCTTTTCGGTGCCGGCGGCATGGCCTTAGCCATCGTGGTCCCGTCCATTCTGTTAGTTCTGTTAGCTGCAGGTTTCTCCTCGCCGACCGTGGATTCCGGTCTGCTCAACTTCACGCAAGTGAAGGGCCTGCTTGGCAACTGGTTCATGGCCCTGTGCTTCTTCGGGACCGTGTTCCTGACGGTATGGCACGCCTGCCACCGTATTTATCACACCCTGCACGACTTAACCGTGCATGTGACTAAGTTGCATTGGTTTGTGTTCTACGGCTTAGCCGCAGCTCTCTCCTTTGCCCTCTTAGGCCTGCAGTTCTTAATCTACTGCAAGCTGTTCTAAGCTTCAGGCAAGCATTGGTAAAAGCGGAGCGCAAGCTCCGCTTTTGCTTTACCTTCCCTTTACCTTTCCTTAAGAAAACCGCTTAAATACGGGCGATCTCTGCCTTTAAAACAAGCTTTTTGTTATAATGCGCGCGCAAGATTAACGCATATAAAAGTGCCACTATGGAAAGGCACTGTAAACACACTAGAGGGGACATTTCTGTGTTAAAGAAGACTAAGATGGTCTGCACCATTGGACCTAAATCTGAGCAGCGCGAGAAGATGGAACAACTGCTCAACAATGGCATGAACGTCATGCGCCTTAATTTCTCCCATGGCGATTTTGAAGAGCACGGTGGCCGTATTACCAATTTAGAAGCAATCATGCAAGAAACCGGCCGTATCTTTGCTGTATTACTCGATACCCGTGGTCCGGAAATCCGTACCGGCACTTTAGAGGGCAGTCAGGAGATTCAATTAGTTACCGGCCAGAAGATCACCATTACCACTGACAGCAGTGTGGTGGGTAATCGTGAGCGCATCTCCGTTACCTATAAAGATTTAGCCAAAGATCTCAAAGTAGGCGATACCGTGTTACTCGATGACGGTTTAATTGCCTTAAAGGTTTTAAGCACCACCGATAGCGAAATTAATTGCGAAGTTCTCAACAATGGTACTTTGGGTGAAAAGAAGGGGGTTAATCTGCCCAATACCCATATCACCATGCCTTTCCTCTCCGAGCATGATAAGAACGATCTGCTCTTTGGTATTAAGCGCAATGTCGACTTTGTGGCCGCTTCCTTTACCCGCAATCGCCGCGATGTGCTCGATATCCGTGAGTTCTTAGATGCCAATGGCGGCAAAGACATCAAGATCATTGCCAAGATTGAAAATCAAGAAGGCTTAGATAACTTCGAGGAGATTTTAGCCACTGCCGATGGCATCATGGTCGCCCGCGGTGACTTAGGTGTTGAGATCCCGGTGCAGGAAGTGATTTTTGCCCAAAAGCACATCATCAAGCGTTGCAATGAAGTAGGTAAGATTGTCATTACCGCCACGCAGATGCTCGATTCGATGATTAAGAACCCGCGCCCGACCCGCGCTGAGGCCGGTGACGTGGCCAATGCCATTTTAGACGGCTCGGATGCAGTGATGCTCTCGGGCGAGTCAGCTAAGGGTAAATATCCTTTAGAAGCCGTCACCACCATGGCTACTATCTGCCAGCGTACCGATCGTGAAGTCGAGCCGCGTTTAAGCCGCGCCAAGCTTGCCACCGAAGGTACCGCCGCTATCACCGATGCCATCTGCATGGGTGTGGTGGAAGCTGCCGAAAGCTTAAATATTCCGCTTATCGTGGTGGCTACCGAGCACGGCTCGTCCCCGCGTGCTCTGCGTAAGTTCTTCCCGCATGCCCATATCTTAGCCCTCACCCCGCATATGAAGACCGCGCGTCAGCTGTGCTTAGTGCGTGGCGTGATCCCTAAGCTGGTCAATCGCATCAACTCCACCGATGAGTTCTTTGCTTTGGGCAAGAAGCTGGCCTTAGAGACGGGCCTGGCCAAGCACGGTGACAATATTGTGATGGTATCCGGTGCTTTAGTGCCCTCCGGCACCACCAATACCTTCTCGTTGCATACCATCTAAGCATGCCCCCAACCCGAGGACAGCGCGCAGCTTCCTCGGGCTTCTTATAGTCCTTACCTAACGAAAGCTACATTAAGCTAAAGCTTTACTTACCCGTCAGGCTAAGCGTTTAAAAAGAGCTCTAGCACGCTGTTTAGCAAACGATGTCCCGTTGCCGTTACATTAAGCTTGCTGCCATCGGCACTTAAAGTCACCAAACCATCATCTAGCGCCGGCTTGAGCGTCTGTAGCAGCGGAACAAAAGATAGCCCGGTATAGGCCTCATATTCGGCCACGGGCACACTTTCAAACAAGCGCAGGCGATTTAACATATATTCAAAGGGCAAGTCTGCCGCCGCCACCGGCGCAAAGGCTGTAGCAGCGCTATAGAGCATGGCATGGACATCCTGTTGCACCGCAGATAAATATGCATCAGGCAAGGCCGGATTGGCATGACGCAACACTTCAATGGAGCTTGTATGAGGGCTTATTCTGCTTATCTTGGAATGTGCACCCGCCCCGAGGCCTAAATAATCGCCAAAGCGCCAATAATTAAGATTGTGGACACAGGGCTGCTCTCGAGTAAAGCCGGAGATCTCATAGCGCTTAAAACCCAATTCTTGCAGCAAAGCAAAACCCTGCTCTTCAATTTGCGCCAAGGTATCTTCATCGGGCAATACGGGCGGATGGGCGCCAAAATAGCTATCTTCTTCCAAGGTAAGCTCATACCACGACAAATGTGTGGCATAGCGGGAAGCATAGTCTAAATCGCGTAAGGCGGCGGCCTCATCCTGTCCTGGCAGGCCGTGCATAATATCAAGATTAAGCCGCAAAAAGCCGGCCTCCCGCGCCGCGGCACAGGACTGTTGCGCCTGCTTGGCATCATGAATCCGCCCTAAACTCCGCAAGGCCTTATCATCAAAGCTCTGTACGCCGATACTTAAGCGATTTACCCCCAAGGCGCGCAACTCTTTAAAATAAGCCACATCGGCTGCAGTCCCAGGATTGACCTCCATTGAGATCTCAGCTTGGGGCGACAGAAGGTCAAGCGCCTGCAGTTTGGCTAAAAAAGCACTTAAATCCTCAAGCGGCCATAAAGAAGGAGTGCCGCCGCCCAAAAAGACTGAAATAAAACGTCGCCCGGTAAGCAGCGGCAATGCCGCCTCAAGCTCGCGCAGTAGCGCCTTAGTATAAGCGCCATCGCTTACCTGAGAGCTAAAGCGAGCCTTAGGGTAGGAGTTAAAGTCACAATACGGGCATTTACGCCGACAAAAAGGATAATGGACGTAAAGGCCCAAGGGAGGTAACTTACTCAAGCGGATCTTGCTCCAACAGCACGGTTAATTTACGCAAGGCGCGGGCCCGATGGGAGATGAGATTTTTCACCGACTCGGGTAATTGTGCCGCGGTAAGACCACGCCCTTCGACAATAAAGAGCGGATCATAGCCAAAACCGCCACTACCTAAGGCTTCTTTGCCGATATAACCATCCCACGTGGCAATGGCAATTAAAGGTAGCGGATCTGCAGCATGGCGCACTAAGGCCAGCGCACACACATAGGAGGCGCGTCTTTGCTCAAATTGCGTATAGGGCGCTAACAGGGACAAGAGCTTTTCATTATTAGCCACATCATCGCCATGTACCCCGGCAAAGCGCGCTGACATGATGCCCGGGGCACCTTTTAAAGCCGCCACACAGATGCCAGAGTCGTCAGCTAAGGCCGGCAGGCCTGACAGCTTGGCTGCATGACGGGCTTTAATCAGCGCATTTTCCACAAAGCTCAGCCCATCTTCCGCCACATCCGTCACCCCATATTCTTTTTGCAAATGCAATTCATAGCCCAAAGGGTGAATTAAGGCGGCAAATTCGCGGGCCTTACCGGCATTTGATGAGGCCAAGACAATAATCTTAGAGGACATAGGCATTATTTCCTGTACGCGCTAAAGCCTTGCGGGCAAAGGTGCACGCTTGCGCCAAGCCCTCCTCAAGGCTGGGATGGTAAAAATCAAAATCACACAGCTCCTCGATGGTCAGCTGTTGTTCAAAGGCCAAAGCCAAAAAATGCGCCATATGCTCGGCACCGGCGGCACAAATCTCCGCCCCCAAGGGCCGATGGGTGCGCTCATCACAATACAAGCGCACTACTCCACCTTCTTGACGCTGTAATTGAAAGCGCCCCTCGGACAATTTGGCCTCTGCGGCCACAAAATGATGCCCCTGCCGCGCCCGTGCCTTCATCTCATCAAGTGATAGGCCAACGATGGCCAGCCCCGGGTTAGTAAAGGTCAAGGCCAAATGCACTTTAGGCCCTTCTTCGCGCAATTTCGGATAGGAGGCGGCGTTGTAGCCCGCCAATCGTCCTTGACGCCGCGCTTTGGCCGTATTCATGCTCATATTGGCCGCGTCGCCGGCGACAAAGATATGCCCCAAACGACTTTGCATGGTGCGCTCATTGATAGGCAAAAGACCTTGTTCATTTAAGGTCAAATCCAAGGCCTTTAAATTTAATTTATCTAAATTAGGTTGGCGCATTTGCGCACACAGAATGCGCTCGGTCTTTAAGTAATTTTCGTAGTGATTTTCATCCAGATAATAAATGCCATAGCCGTCATTAAGCTTTTCGACGGCACTTAACTCGGCATTCATCTCCAAGGCAAAATCACGTTGCAAGAGCGTGCGCGCCGCGCTGGCCACCTGCTCGTCGGTAAATTGCCACACGCTTTGCCGCCCAAAGACGGTAACCTCCACCCCCAAATGTGCCAAGGCCTGCCCTAAGGACAGCCCTACCATGCCACTTCCCAAGATGGCCAGAGACTTTGGCAACCTATCTTGCTCAAAGAAATCATTTGACGTAAGTGCCCCGCCCAAGCGACCGATTTCATAAGGAATGACCGGGCTTGAGCCGGTGGCAATCACCGCACATTTAAAGGAGATAATGGATTCATTTTCATTGACGCCGACGCTGACGCGGTTATAGTCCAAAAAGCGCGCCGGACCTATCAGGCGTTGCCTTTCAGGGATCTTATAGATAAAGGACAAGACTTCGGTGGTCGAGCGTGCTCTGACCTGGCGCAGCGCATTGAGCACTTCATGATTATCCAGGGTAAAACTTGACAGCTCGAGGCCACACGACTGCGCCCGTGACAGTGCACTGACACAGCTACCGGCACTTTGCAACAAAGCGGCGGGAATATCACCGCTACGCTGTGCCGTAGTCCCTAAGGGCCCGCGCTCGACTAAAATGCAAAAGGCACCAGCTTCGCTTGCTGCCTTATAGGCTTCAATCCCTGCGCTTCCGGCGCCGATGATGAGCACATCACAATCTAAATGTTGTTGCGTATCCATAAGCTTCTTCTATATGTTTTGCCTAATCTTAAGGACAAAGAGCACAAATAGCAAACCAAAGTTGGCGTTTGCACCGCGGCGTTTTTGTTACACTTAAGACCACACAGCGCAGTAAAGGAGAATGAGCGTGAGCGCTATTAACTTTGAAGATATTTACCGCTATCGCGGCCTGATTTTTGATTTAGACGGCACCTTGATTAACTCTATGCCGTGGCATACTAAGGCCTGGATACAGGTCTGTGCTGAGCATGGCTTTACCATCGATCCTAAGATTATCTATCAATTAGGCGGTATGGCCAGTCGCAATATTGTGATGCACTTTAAGGAAGAAGGGAAGAATGTAGGCGATGTCGATGCCTTTGTGCGTCGTAAGGTAGAGCTGTATCGGGCAAACTTAGATAAGGTCGAGCTCTTTGCCCCGATAGCCGCTATTTTGCGTACGGCCAAGGCGCGGGGACTTAAATGTGCCGTCGGCACCGGTACCCAACGCATTAATGCCACCGATATTCTTAAAATCCATCATTTAACCGATTTAGTCGACGCCATTGTGTCAGCTGACGATGTAACGCGCCATAAGCCGCATCCTGATACCTTTTTAAAGGCTGCAGAGCTGTTGGGGCTATCCCCGGCAGAGTGCTTGGTATTTGATGATGGTCCGGTGGGCCTGGCGGCGGCCCAAAACGGTCACATGGATTGTGTGGAAGTGCTCAATGGCACCTTGGTAAACTTTTTTTGCAATACGGAAAAACAAGACTAGGCGCTAAGCAACCACCTACCAAGTCACTAGCGCCAACCCGCGCCAGGTGCGCGGGCTTAGAGCATTTATCCTCACTTATCCCGGCCTTGACGCTCGTTTAGGGGGATATTTACCGGTGATGCTCCACGTTTTACCGAAAGAGTGGAGATCTTATCCTTGTAGATTAACTGCTGTCGGTTTTTAATGTCCTTAATGGATATCGTGTATTGATCGAAGGCCTCAATCACTCCTTCAAATTTTACCCCGGTAATCAGAAAGACACAGATGGGCGCCTTGGTATCCACTAACCACTGTAAAGCAGCATTCTGCCCACCATCGAGCATAAAAGCTGACGAAAGTGATCTTTTATTGAGCTTCTGTCCTTCGAGGTTTTTCTCGGTTGCTTGACCCTTGTTCATATAGCCTCTTTTGATTCTTATTATTCTCAGGCGTAAACATCAAGAGAGCGGTGCTCCCTAACCGCTACTTCAGCTGCCCAAAAAACGGTAGCAAAAAAGTCGGAGTCAGCATTAAGATACAGGCATTATCCCTAATAGTCAAAGGGCAAGGCGGTAAAAGGTTAGGTTGGTCGGTAGAACACCACAAAATGTGCGCACGATCAAACAAAGGCAAAGCCTTAACGATTTCCCGCAGCTTAGCGCTTGCCGACATCGGCAATACTCGCTCCCGTCTCCTTTTTGAGGATAACGCAGGATCTCTATATGCGTAGACTAATTGTAGCATGCCATGAGAGTGAAAAAGCAATTCTGCTCAGGTTGTTTAGGGGTCTTCATTGACAAAATAATGCTTTCAGCTATCTAAAGTAGATTTAAAATAGACTTAGAGTCGCACTTAAAGACCGCGCGCCTCAACTTGAGGCATAGACTGACGTTTAAGGGAACGTGGTGCGCCTTAGTGGACTCGAACCACCGACCCCTACCGTGTGAAGGTAATGCTCTAACCAACTGAGCTAAAGGCGCAAAAAGAGAAGTTTGTCTGTTATTTTCTGGTGCGCCTTAGTGGACTCGAACCACCGACCCCCACCATGTCAAGGTGATGCTCTAACCAGCTGAGCTAAAGGCGCGTGTCAGAAAACGGGGACCATTATATCAGCAAAATTTCATCTGGCAAGCTTTTTGTTAAATTTTTTGTAAAAAATTTTTAATCACCTGTTAATGCACTGTTTTTTCTTCCTCAAGCGCTTGCGTAAAAATCAGAAAACGCACCTGAAGGCGATCTTGCGCCTGCGGACCAAAGATCCCGGTGACTTTAATATCGACCTGACAAGTAAGGCCCAATGCCTTATAAAAGCCAAAATTACAAAAACTATCGGTAAATAAAAAGGCTTGGCGACAGCCCCGAGCGCGTAACAGATCTTGCCCATAGGCAAGTAATTGCCGCCCCAGTCCCTGCCCTTGCGCCTGCGGGCTTACCACCAAGAGTAAGAATTGTCCGTCAAGCTGTAGGTGCGGCGGTAGCTGTTTTAATGCCTGCGCCTGAGCCTTGGCCTCAAAATGCCCATAGTCATAGCAAAATTGATAACGCAATATCCACAGCAAAAGATTACACAGTAAATAGAGCAAATAAAATATACCGACCGTACCATAGCCCAACAGATGATGTCGCGCTTTAGCTATCAGCATGAGGCCTATAATATTGCCATCTTTAACCGCTACGCCCCCCGCGGCGCTTAAATGTAATTCTTTGAGCACATAGCGTAGCGCCAGCAAACGCTCTTGTAGTTTAAAGCCCCTTCCCCTATCCGGGCCAAATTGCCACACACTTAGCATCAGGGTGGACAGAGCCCATAAATCACGCCACGGATGTAGCTTTACGATCATGCCTCCTCCCCATGGTCAAGCGGCGCTACAACCGCCGTAAAAGAGGTTGCAACGCCGCTTGTTTGTATGCTTTGCACCAGCCCTAAACTAGGGCTTACTCATGCTTTTCGTTAAATATTGTACAGTTCCAGATCTTCGCTGGACTCATTCCATGCCTTATCGGCCTTAGCATCATCAGAGCGCTGCTTATCTAAATAAGCAAAATACTCCTCATCAATGCCCGGGGTAATGTAGTGACCGGAGAAGACCGAGGTCTCAAACTCAGTTAAAGCCGGATTTTCCTCGCGCACCGCATTTTCCAAATCCTCTAAGGATTGATAAATGAGGGCATCGGCATGAATTTGCTTGCAGATTTCAGTCTTATCGCGACCATAAGCAATAAGCTCACGGGCCGTCGGCATATCAATGCCATAGACATTAGGATAGCGAATCTCCGGCGCGGCAGAGGCAAAGTAAACCGCCTTGGCACCAGCTTCGTGGGCCATATCGACAATTTGCTCTGAGGTCGTGCCACGGACGATGGAATCATCCACCAAGAGCACCTTCTTGCCGGCAAATTCTGCCGGAATGGGATTTAACTTATTGCGCACTGACTTCTTGCGCTGTTTTTGCCCCGGCATAATGAAGGTACGACCAATATAGCGATTTTTCACAAAACCCTGACGATAGGGCTTGCCTAAGATTCGGGCAATTTGCACCGCGATATCACAGGAGGTTTCCGGAATCGGGATCACCACGTCAATATCTAGATCTTTGTAGTCACGCTGAATCTGATGGGCAAGCTTGGTTCCCATGCGTACGCGCGCGGCATAGACCGACACCCCGTTCATAATGCTATCAGGGCGGGCAAAGTACACATACTCAAACAAGCAAGGCTGTAACTTCGGGTTTTCTGCACAAATGGACGAGAAGAGCTCACCTTCCTTGGTAATGAAGATGGCCTCACCCGGGAGCACGTCACGCTCTAACTTAAAGCCGCCGACATCTAAGGCCACGCTTTCGGAGGCTACCATATACTCGCGCTTGCCGTTTTCATCTATGCGACTGCCCAAGACCAGCGGGCGAATACCTAACGGATCACGGAACGCTACTAAACCTGCGCCAATGATCAAGGCCACTACCGCATAGGCGCCCTTGATTTCGTGATTGACGCCGCGCACGGCCGCAAAGATCTCCTCAGGTCCCGGACGGGCCACATCAAACTTTGATAATTGCCAAGCAAAGATATTAAGCAAGCACTCGGAGTCAGAAGTGGTATTGACGTGCCGGCGCACGCGCTCACACAAAGCCTTGAGCTCACGGGAATTGGTTAAATTGCCATTGTGAGCTAAGGCAATTCCATAAGGGGAATTGACATAAAAAGGCTGAGCCTCGGCGGCCGAGGATGAACCTGCCGTCGGATAGCGCACATGACCAATACCAATATTGCCGCGTAGGCGACGCATATGCTTTTGCTCAAAGACGTCACGGACCAGTCCATTGGCCTTACGCTGTCTGAAGTTATCACCATCGAGCGTGATGATGCCGGCGGCATCTTGGCCGCGATGCTGTAACACCGTTAGCGCATCATATAAGGCTAAATTGACCGGATTAAAACCGACTAAGCCAACTACACCGCACATGTTATGCTCCTGAAGTCATAGGGGTTGAGAGATAGAGAAAGAACCAATTGACGATACGCTGCAGCTCCGGGATAAGAAGCGACTGCGCATACATCGGCTTACTTGTAAGAAAGCCTAAAACGCCGAACTTAAAGCCAATTTGCAAGAGCGCTAAGATAGCGCATACAATTAACACGCCGCGCAAGGCCCCAAAGGCCGCGCCCAATAAGCGATCGGTACCGGACAGGCCGGCCTTACTTATCAAGGAGCGCACAATATTACCGCAGGTGCCCACCACCAGAAGGGTAGCGACAAATAAGATGAAAATCGCCGCCGCATAGCGGGTCATACTTTCATCAAAAAAGGTAAGTCTATTTGCCAGCGCGGAGTAGAACTTGCCGGTAACCACAAAAGCTCCTACCCACGCGCCTAAGGATATCGCCTCGCGCAGAAAGCCGCGCCACAAAGAGAGCACGGCTGAACTGCCGATGACGATGACAATCGCCCAATCTACCGGGGTAAACATTATTGCTTGTTTACCGGGCGTAAAACGTCCACACCATCCATATAAGGACGCAGGACTTCCGGCACGGTCACCGAGCCATCAGCGTTCTGATAGTTCTCCAAGACCGCCACCAAGGTACGACCAACTGCGAGGCCAGAGCCATTTAAGGTGTGCAAGAGTTCAATCTTGCCATCCTTACGGCGCACGCGAGCCTGCATGCGGCGGGCCTGGAAGTCCGTGCAGTTGGAGCACGAGGAAATTTCACGATAGGTATTCTGTGCCGGCAACCACACTTCCAAATCATAGGTCTTAGCCGACGAGAAGCCCATATCGCCCGTGCACAAAGTGATCACGCGATAAGGAAGTTTTAAGGCCTTAAGTACGCTCTCAGCATCGTTGGTTAACTGCTCTAAAGCCTGCCAGCTATCCTCCGGCTTGACAATTTGCACCATCTCGACCTTATCAAATTGATGCAGACGAATGAGGCCGCGGGTATCCTTGCCGGCAGAGCCTGCTTCCGAGCGGAAGCACGGGGTGTGCGCCGTAATCTTAATGGGCAGCTCATCTTCCGGGATGATTTCATTGCGCACTAAGTTAGTAAGCGGCACCTCAGCGGTCGGAATGAGGCAGAAATGACGATTGACATCATCACCATCGGCATCACCGTTTAATGATGTATGGAACAGATCTTCACCAAATTTCGGCATCTGACCGGTACCGTAGAGGGAATCTAAGTTCACCAAGTACGGCACATACATCTCGGTATAGCCTTGCTCTTTGCAGTGTAAATCAAGCATTAAGTGCACTAAGGCGCGATGCAGGCGGCAAATAGCTCCTGACATTAAAGCAAAGCGGGCACCGGCAATCTTACGGGCATTGGGAAAATCAAGCATCCCCAAACCCTCACCGATGGCGACATGATCTTTAACTGCAAAATCAAAATGCGGGATCTCACCGACGCGGCGCACTTCAACATTGTGCGTCTCATCCGGGCCAATGGGCACCGACTTATCCGGAAGATTAGGAATAGTTAAGGAAACTTGCTTAAGCTCGGCTAAAACTGCATCTTGCTTGCGCTTTACTTCAGTAAGTTCATTGGAAATGGCGGTGACTTCAGCCTTAATCGCACTGACATCTTCACCGGCCTTAATGGCTTGACCTATAGATTTAGACAGCGCATTACGCTTAGCCTGCAGATCTTGCGTGGCTATCATTAAAGCCTTGCGCTGTTCCTCAAGGGAGGTCAGTTTCTCAACATCTAAATGAAAATTGCGGCTTTCTAGGCGTTCGGCTGCCTCTTGAATGTCGCCGCGGAGATATCTTGAATCGAGCATAATAAGTGCCGTATTAATGTGAAAATTTTTTATTGGATACGGGTACACTGCGTCCCAAATTTTTGCGGTGCAATTCTATCACATCCGCACCCATACAGGTCATTTTAGACCAAATGCTCCGTTAGAGGAAAAACGTTTAATGCCGAAATTGCTTCTTAAGTTGCGCCGCCATCTGTACCTGATGTTCTTTACTATAGCGTGGCTCTGAACTTTCCTCATCGCGGCGTTTTAAATAGTCCATTTTCTTTTGCAATTGAATCTCCAAACCGCGATCGCTTGGGGCATAGTAGGTGCGTCCATCTAGCTCTTCGGGCATAAAGCACTCACCGGCGGCATAAGCCCCGGGATAATCATGGGCATAGCGATAACCTTGATGGTAGCCCAGGCTATCCATTAATTTTGTCGGGGCATTGCGCAAGTACAGAGGCACTTCATAAGAGGGCAATTGCGCAGCATCCGCCTTGGCCTTATCAAAGGCCATATAGAGTGCATTACTCTTAGGTGCCAAAGCCAAATACACCGCAGCCTCAGCTATCGCCCGCTCTCCTTCGGCCGCCCCCACACGCTCATAAATATCCCAGGCATTTAGCGCCACCTGCATCGCACGCGGATCAGCAAGTCCCACATCCTCAGTGGCGATGGCCAACAGGCGGCGGGCGACATAGAGCGGATCGCCACCTGCGCTGAGGATCCGACTGTACCAGTAAAGAGCGGCATCAGGAGCGGAGCCACGCACGGACTTGTGAAAGGCAGAAATTAAATCGTAATAAGCATCCCCGCCCTTGTCATAATTAATCAGCCGTCTGCCGGCCACCGCGCCCACCATTGCATAGGTAACAATGCGCGCCCCATTTTTATCCTCAAAGGCCAGATCTGACAGCATCTCCAAGGTATTGAGCAAATAGCGCCCATCGCCGTCGGCCAAGGAAATGATGGCCGCGCGCACCTTATCGTCAAGCACTAAATGTAAATCTTGTAGTCCCTGCGGTGCATTTAAAGCCAAATCAATTAAGGCGGACAATTCCTCGTCACTTAACTTCTTGAGCACATAGACGCGACAGCGCGAGAGTAAGGCCGAATTTAATTCAAAGGAAGGGTTTTCCGTGGTCGCGCCAATAAAGGTAATGGTGCCATTTTCAATATGGGGCAAAAAGGCATCTTGCTGCGCTTTGTTAAAGCGATGCACTTCATCGACAAAAAGTAAGGTGCGTACTCCCTGTGCCTTACGGCGTGCGGCGCGCTCTATGGCCGCGCGGATGTCTTTGACGCCGGCAGTGACGGCCGAGATCTGCTCTAACACAGCGTTTAAGGTACCGGCAATAATTAAGGCCAAGGTAGTCTTCCCCACCCCAGGCGGCCCCCAAAAGATCATCGAATAAGCCTGTTTGCGCTCCAAGGCCCGTCTTAAGGGCTTACCGGGGCCGACTAAATGACTTTGCCCGATATAGTCTGCAAGGCTATGCGGCCGCAAGCGCGCGGCCAGCGGAATGCTGTAGTCCACCCCTGCAGTAGCGGGGGTGTCCAGCTGAGGCTTTGCCTCCTCAACCCCGGCAAAGAGATCGGCACTGTGCTCAGCGCTCATCGGCCACTTCCGCATCAGAGGGAATGGTGCAGGCAAAGTCACTCTCACTTACCGTAAACTTTTGCCCGCTTAGCGCATAATGATTGCTATTGCCATCGGCAAAGGACACTTCCACGCTATTTAAATAGCGTCCAGTAAAGGTAAGCTTTAAGGTACGTACCGCAGATGCGCCACCCATTTGCGCCGCCGCAGTGCCGGTCTTGGGCTTTAACTCATAGACACTACTTTTGATAAGCTCTTGCACCTCCCAATCCTGCCATGCGCTACTGTCATTGCCATTACTTTTTTCCAGGAGCAAGGCAAAGGGCGAGTTTTGCAAGGAGGATAACGGCATGATGGTGAGCTGATTGATAAAGGCATCAAAGTAATACACCCCATCGTCCCGGGTATACAGATAGCTTTCGTCCGGAATTTGCGTATGGAGCATAAAGGATTGGGGGCGCTTTAAAGCAATGGTGCCCTCTGAGCTCGCAATTTCTTGCCCCTGCGGATCGGTCACCGTTTGGGTAAAGCTTGCCTGCAGTGCCTCAAAGGACTGTAGTTTTTGGGCCAGAGGCTCAGCCTGCGCGACACCGGCGCTTAAAGCAAGCCCCAGCACTGCACCATAGGTGCAAAGTTTTAACTTCATCAAGTTACGGCAAGGAGACCCCCGCTTCTTAAGCGGGGGAGGAATTGCCGCCCTCCTGGAATCTAATTTCTGTTAAATAGGTTCTGCGCTTCTCAACAAGCTTTAATTTCCTGCAGCTTACTCCT
>JAHLFG010000022.1 GCA_018883895.1 Candidatus Anaerobiospirillum merdipullorum | reverse complement strand
AACTTGGATCAACATTCCGCGGTGCCTGTTTCCTGATAAGCGCAGTCCCCTGCGGGACTTAGGCTAGTCAACCTGGGCTTAAAGCTCTGCAGCTTCAAGCCCCCGCCTCTTTAGGCGGGGGTAGTTGACTTTCGACGCCATCGGTATAACGCAGATTGAAGGTTTTGCCTTCGTCAACATCACCTTTAACAAAAACGGCGGTTTCGTCATCCTGATAACCTTCAGCATCCAAAGCGGATTTATCAAAATTGATTACCACGTTAGATTTAACGTTACCTAAAACAATGCGCGGACCGCGCGTAGAGTCCAGGATCTTTCATAGTCATATTGACGGTTACAGTATCTGAGCCGTCAAGAGCCTGCAAAGTGACACCGGTAAGAGTAGTATCAATAATAGAAGGACCAAGCTGGCCGAGCAAACTATCTAAGGTGCCCTGCAAACTTTCATTACCCAATAATTCAGCTAATTTACCAGTGTGCCCTTTTAAAAACTCAAGAGCTTTATCATCTAATTTGCCTTGTTGCAAACGAAAATCTGCTTCGTCGGCATAGTGATCAAGGAAATCAATAACTTTTTTTACAGTATCGTTACCTTGATAATTTTCGTTTAAATATTCTTTAACATCATTGCCAACAATAGAAATGGTAGATCCCGCTAAATCCAAAGTATTGTCGTCAATATTGATGGTGCCTACTTTGACGGAGGTATTATCACTTGACAGCAAGGCCGCGTAATCGATATCCGTGCCTCCATGTTGAACGTGCAGGTTATTGATAACAATTTCATCGGGACTAGCAACTTGATCTGTGCCAAAAAGACCAGTTGGATCATCCTTGGCGTAAAGTCCAACACCAAAAGCCACGCCTGTGATATTTTTCATTGTCAAATTATCAAAGGTCACTTTTGTACTTTGATTTGGATTGTCCTTATAATCGCTACTTTCATGAACACGTAAAATGGAGTACTTATCTAAGACTGCATCTTTTATATAGAAAGCTTGATCGTTTGTATAATTATAACGAGTATTTCTAAACTCAAGATTGCCAACCGCTAACTTGGTTCCTGATAATGCGGAGAAGACCGGAGCTATAGCACTCGAAATGCCGTCACCGTTAAGCACACTACTAATTGCTGATTTTATGTCTTCAGTAGCTAAACTAGTATTTACGGTGTGTAATTTATTAATCGTTAAGGTGCCGCCTTCGTTCTTAACATAGCTTGTAGGTAATAAACCAGACTCTAGATCCAATATAGGCTGTCCAACAAATTCAACTGTTCCTATCTGGGCGTTATCTGCCTGATTTTCCAAAAAGTTCTTGTCATCACCGTTGATAGTAATGGTTTCTCCAACGTACTTATCTTGATCTTCATCTGTAATAGAGATGGTGCCGTTTTCCCCCGTGGTATCAATAACGACTTCTGCGGAGGCAATGCCCGCAGTCGCTAAACCAGCACCCAAGGCACAGGCGGCCAAGCCGCATTTCCAGGCATGCGCAAAAATTGCTCTATAAGCCTTGAGCAACATACCCAAAGCATTTCTTGTCTGCTTCATGATAATTTACTCCCAAAAACAATAAGAACAAAGCACAAAGATCACAGTGCTTTGCCGGGCTTTGCTCGGCTTTATAACTCGTCAGCAAAGCATACTTGTCGCATCTTTGTGTAAAAGTACGAATAGAACTTAGACTAAAAAGAAAAAAGTCAAACCACTAATTTATAAGTAAATCAACATGTTAGGCGAGATAAGAATAAATTGCTGGAGCCTTGTTTGACATTTTGTGTAGAGCTTAAATTACCGGTTTTACTAAGCTGAAGGGAGACGAAATAACCAGCGCCAGACCTTGACGGCACTATGATGGTGCAACTAATTGCTACCAAGGCTAAGGGCATTTAGTTGCCAAGATTGTCAGTACCACTCCTCAGATGGCGTGCATTAGTGGGAGGCTAAGATAGCTTTATTGCGCAAATTAACGACAGGCAGCGGCAACATGGGTAAAGCTAGCTTCCCCGCCTGGCAGGATCTGCCCTTACTGCGCGCCATTCGGGTGTGTCTGAATAACTGATTTTAGTTTTTGCGCCGTAACCATGAGCAAATATTCGGACAAGCTTGGAAGGTGAGGTCGACTCAAGTACTCCAGCCTTGGGCAGCTACCCTACGTGGCCGGCCGGTGACTTTTAAAGCATGCGCTTAAGACCCTAAGATCAGCTCATAGGCAAGCTTAATCTCCAAACAAATAAGCGCAGCCCGTTCCTTGGTTGCCGGATCGTGGGTACTAATATGATCAGGGTGATATTTAAACATCAGTTGCCGATAGCGCCGTTTGACCGCACCCACCGGCGCCCCATAGGGTAGCCCAAGGACAATATAGGCCTCACTTAAACTCAGTGTGCGTCCTTGAGCTTTGGCCGCCTTGGCAGCCTGCAGGGCAGCCTCTTCATCAAAGGGAGCCTGGGTGTAGGCACTAAAGTCAGTTGACTTGCCCTCTTTACCTGCATGAGCTGCCGTATCTACCTGTGGATCTGGCCACAAAGCCGCCCCTAACATGCGCTCACGCATGGTGGGACGATACTCACTTAAGGCCGAAAGGCGCAATTGCAGCATACTCTCGATATCTGCATGCATTAAGGGCAGATGCTCTATCAGCGCCCAAAAGCGCGCTTCTTCTTGATAGGAGAAATCAAAGTCTGCCAAGGCCAAATCAAGCAGGCGGCTTGATATCCACATACTTAAAGCGCGTAAATCGCGCTCAGGCTTTAAGTTAAGCAGACGCTTGATGGCATCATCAGGCAAGGTTTTTTGCCGTGCCGCTTGCCAAAAGATAAGCTCATAGCGTTTTAAGGTCTCATCATTAAGCGGCAGGACGGCACGTAATATGAGCGCTAAGAAGCAAGCGCGTTGATTGAGGTTAATAAGCGGACTACTTGACGCCATGCTACCTGCAAGCGCGCAGATAGCTTCTTGCAAGCTGACATCAGCTTGTACTTGTAGCAAAGCATCATGGAGTGCATCGCGGTGCCATTGGCGCAGGCAGATAAAGGGCAAATCAAGCAAGACAAAGCCAAACAGCAAGCCCAGCATCGCCCCTAGGGGCGAAAGCGAGCCAGCGAGCAGATCATGGAAAAACCAATTGCTACCAAAGCGCTCATTTAAAGCTTGCGCTAAGGCCGCACTTTGCGTTTGTAAAAGAAAATTTCCGCCAATAAGGCCGAGCAATGCGCCCACGGCCGTACCTAAACCCCAGCGCTGCACCGTGGTTACTGCCTCAGAAATAGCAAAGGTCCGCCGAAGCGGACCTCTACCATGTGATTACTAACAACCTCAATATACAGGATCTAAAACTAAAAGGTAAGCTATCGCGCAACAATTTTTTTATGCCGCTCATCCTTACAGATTAAGCCCCAAAGTCTGGAGGGCACACAATGGCTTGAGCACGGGCTTTGCCTAGTAATACTTAAAATTTTTACCGCGCAAGTAAGGTGCATGAGGCCCGATAAGCCTGCATATAAAAGTTTAATTTTAGTAGATATAACATAAACTAAAAAATTAAATCTAGTTCGTGATAAGCACTTGCAAACTCTTTTTTGTAGCTTTTAGGTAAGGAAGCTTGCCCACCGCTCTTTACAAGCTTGGTGTAAAGCAAAAAATATGCGTAGCTTATTTTTTAGGTCTAAAATCATGGCAGTTGAGGCTTGATAAAAGGATTTGCCTGCCATGCCCTTGAGTTTGTTATCGCGGCTGTGTCTGGCGTCCGGCCTTTGACCGGGTTGCCCAAAGAATATGGTGATCTAAGATGACGCAAAGCCCTAGTTCCACTGTCGCCCACGACTTTGCCACCGGTAGCGTGGCGCGCCATATTACAGCCTTAGCCATCCCCGCCACGGCCGCGCAATTGGTGCAATTACTCTACAGTGTGGTCGATAGAATCTATTTGGGGCACTTAGAGGGTACCTCGCAAATGGCCTTAACCGGCCTGGGGCTATGCTTTCCGCTGACGGCCTTTATCTTGGCGGTGTGCAATCTGTGCGCCGGGGGTGCCGCTCCGCTGTCGGCCATGTATCGCGGTAAGGGTGAGCTTAATTTTGCCGAGCGCATCCTAGGGTGCAGTTGTATGCTCCTGATAGTCAGCGCGCTGAGCCTAACCGTGCTCTTTTATCTTTTCCTGGAGCCACTTTTAAGGCTCTGTGGCGCCTCTAACTTAAGTCTACCCTATGCCAAAAGCTATATGTGCTTTTATCTGCCAGGCACCTTGTGCTCGATGCTCGGCACCGGACTTAGCTATTTTATGACCTCCCAAGGCTTTGCCCGTGAGGCCATGCGCTGTACCTTGGCAGGAGCCTTGGCCAATATCATCTTAGATCCTATCTTTATCTTCAGTCTAAATTTGGGGATTCAGGGCGCGGCCATCGCCTCAGTACTGGCGCAAATTTTAGTCTGTGTACTGGTCTTGCGCTTTTGCCTGTCAAACCGTCCCTTATTGCACTTAAGGCGGGAATATCTTTGCCTAAAGTGGACTTGCGTCAAACCAATTGTGGCCCTGGGGCTGTCAGGTTTTGTGATGCAAGGGACCAATGCTATCGTCCAGATTGCCTGCAATATCACGCTAAGGCGCTTTGGGGGCGATCTTTTCATCGGGATTATGACCATTTTATCGTCGCTGCGCGACCTAATTGCGTTGCCCATGATGAGCCTTACCCATAGCGCGCAACCAGTGATTGCCTTTAACTTTGGGGCGGGGGTGCTCACGCGGGTACAGAAGGCGGTAAATTTCATTACCAAGGTAAGTGTGCTGTATCTACTGATAGCCTGGGGCTTAATTCTGCTCTTCCCTGCCCCCTTAATTGCCCTCTTTGGCGGAGATGGAGCCATGTTAGAGGAGGGCATCCACGCCTTACATTTATACTTTATGGGCTTTTTCTTTATGGCCTTACATGGCTGTGGACAGGCGACCTTTGTGGGACTTAATCTCCCCAAGCCGGCTATTTTCTTTTCCTTAATGCGCAAAGTCTTTATCGTAGTGCCCTTGACCTTGACACTGCCCTATGTGGCAAATTTGGGCAGTGATGGCGTCTTTATTGCCGAGCCTATTTCCAATGTCATCAACGGCATTATTTGCTATGGTTGCATGCGCCTGACCTTGCACCATTTAAGCGTCCACGGCCGCCATTAAAGCTACAGTCACTTAGGCGCGCAGCTATCATGCCATAGCTATAGCCACGGCTACACGCTAAAAAAACTTACGCACCAAAGTTCCTACCAAGGGGTCTTGATATGCCGAAGATCGGCAATTGCTTACCACAGCTTGCAATTGCCAACAGTTTAGATCATGTGGGATAAAGTACAGCTTAAAGCTGCTCGCTACCATCTAAATACACTGGCAATTGCCAATTGATGGTAGTACGCCCCTTTGCATGCAGATAGGTATTGGCCTGGGAGAAATGATGGCACCCAAAGAAGCCGCGTGAGGCCGATAAGGGGCTAGGATGCGCCGCCTCAAGCACCAGATGCCGCTCACGATTGACGTGAGCGCATTTATTCTTGGCGGCATTGCCCCAGAGCATGAAGACTAAGCCCTCACAGTGTTCATTAATCGCCGCAATCACGGCATCGGTAAATTGCTCCCAACCAATGCCGCGCATCGACATCGGCTGTCCGGCCTTGACGGTCAAAATGGAGTTGAGCAAGAGCACGCCTTGACGGGCCCATGGGATGAGGCAACCATGATTGGGCACGGAAAAGCCCGGGACGTCATTTTTCAGCTCACGATAGATATTCTGTAAAGACGGCGGCACCGGACAACCTACTGGCACCGAAAAGGACAAGCCCATTGCCTGCCCGGGTTGATGATACGGATCTTGGCCGACAATCACCACTTTAAGCTTATCAAAGGGAGTGTATTTAAAGGCATTGAAAATATCATGATCGCTTGGATACACCACCGCACCACTTTGCCTTGCTTGCGCTACTGTCAGGAGCGCCTGTTGAAAATAATCCTGCGCTTTGCACGGACCAATAATGTCATGCCAAGTTTGCACGCTCTGTCCTTCCTTTAAATTTGTTACTGCCAAGTACTATCAGGTACTGTCTACGACTTAAGCTTAGAGCTTTACTCAAGTTTGCGTTAAATGATGTAAAACACTGCGATTATAGCCCTGTGGGCATTAAGGACACAATCAAGAGTTAGAGCGCAAACTTTCAGGTAAAGCCAAATTACACCTGAAAATTAAAAAGTTAGAACGCGACCTTGCAGACTTTCGGCATGGTGTATCAGGAAAAAAGGTGAACAGATGCTTAGTGCTAAGAGGTCCTATACAGCGTAAGGCCGCTTCATGCGCATAGTTTAAGTTGTGCGCATGAAGCGGCCAAGTATTTATCTTAATGAGTAGGTAAGTTAAAGCTTACTTCTTCGGGCGCTGACGTAAGTGCACAGCAAAGCCACCGACCTCACCTTCAAGGTAAGCGGCAATAATATTGCCCTTGGCATCACGAATGACATTCTTCTCATCAAGCTTAATGCCCTTACGTGCCATTAAGGCTAAAGCTCGGCGCAGGTCGCGGGTATCGACGCAGATATGACCATTGCTACCCACAAACGGCACCTTCATCACTTCAGCTAAGTCACCGACAAAGTAAGCCGAGCCAGCATCGCGGCTTTCCACATCAAACATTGCCGCTAAGGCATTGCTGACATTGGTGGCATTGTCGGCAGTGCCGGCATTGATACCCACGTGGCCTACCGAGAAGTCAAAGACTAAGTTCATGATGCGACGGCACTCGGCGGCAATTCCATCCCAATCCTTGGCCTTAACGAGCTTTGACGGCGGCACGAAGCTACCACCCACCGCGGCAACATTGGGCAGATCTAAGAAGTCGCACATATTATCAAGGTTCACCCCACCGGTCGGGACAAACTTTAACTGGGCATAAGGGCCGGCTAAAGCCTTTAAGGTATTAACGCCACCATAGGCACCTGCCGGGAAGAACTTCACCACGCGTAAACCGCAATCTAAGGCGTCCTCTAAGTCAGAAGGGACCACGGTGCCTGGGCATACCGGCACGTCGTGATTTACGCACCACTCCACCACCTTACGGTTAAAGCCCGGGGTGATGATGAACTTACCACCGTTATCGACGGTCTCTTTGGCATGATCAATATCGTGCACCGTACCGGCACCAACCATGATCTCCGGCACTTCCTTGGCCATGCGCTTAATGCTCTCGCCACCGGCTGCCGTACGGAAGGTCACCTCGGCAATCGGGATGCCACCTTTAACTAAGGCTTGGGCTAAGGGTACGGCATCATTGGCATCATCTAAGGTCACCAGCGGGACAATGCCATACTCGCTAATTTTGTCAAAAATATTCTCGCTCATTGTCTTTTCCTTTATATGTAAGCCCCCTCATCCAAAGGAGGCTAGTGCTACATTTCCTTTGCTTTATAGCGTGTTACATTATAACTGTACGCGCTGATGAGAGCTCATAAAGGCCTGTAATTGCTCCGGGGTCGGCAGACCTTCATTGTCGCCTACAAAGGTACACTGCATGGCACCGATGGCACAACCGCGCTCAACCGCCTTTTCAAGCGGTAAGTCTTCCATTAAGGCAGTGATCACACCACAAGCAAAGCCATCGCCAGCCCCCACGGTATCCACCACCTTGTCGATGATAAAGCCCGGAGTAGCAAATTCTTTGCCGTCGGCGGTAGTGCAGTAAGCACCCTTCGGGCCTACCTTAGTAATGACGGCCTTAGCGCCTAAGCCTAAATAAAATTTGTTAATTTCCTTAGCATCGGTAGTCCCACATAAGGTCTGACCTTCACCATTGCCCGGGAGCACTAAGTCTGCCTGCGAAGCATAGCGATTTAAGGTCTCCACCATGAACTCTTTGGTCGGCCACAATTGCGGACGTAAGTTGGGGTCAAAGGAGATAAAGAGGCCCGCGGCCTTAGCCTTATCAAACATTAACTGCTCAGCTTCACGGGTATGTTCGGTCAAGGCCGGCAAAATACCGGTTAAGTGAATATGGGTGAACTTGGTAAAGTCGACCTGCTCCACATCTTCCACCGACAGCGTCGACGCGGCCGAGCCTTTTCTAAAGTAGAAAATCTCGGGATCACCCTTCGTCACCTTGCTCTTTAACATAAAGCCGGTGGTTCTTTCAGTGGTATAGCGGACTAAGGAATTATCAATGCCATTATTCTCTAAGGTACGAGCAATCAGCTTGCCAAAAGGATCGGCACCTAATTTGGTTAAATAAGCCACCTGATGATGCAGACGAGCCACGCCGGTTGCCACATTAAATTCCGCGCCGGCAACTGCCAAGGAATAACCCTGAACGCTGTCAAGCGATCCTTCGGTCTGTGCTATCAGTAACCCCATCGGCTCGCCGGAAAGCAGCAGTTTCTTTTCCATGAGAAAGCTCCTTGATATAGATATGGTAAATTCATTGCCAAGTCATAAGACTTAAATCTTTGCACTTTAACTTCTCATTTTAAAACATGCCGCTGACCCACTAGCTATACCCCTTTCTCTTTTTTAGTATTTGTGAATGGGGTCTAATTTTTAGGGCAAGTCATCAGACCTCTCTGCCCACTTAGCGCGCAACCTTTTGCTTAAGTTTAGTTTTAGTGACCTTAAGCGCCACTTCTAGCGCCTGCTAGCCCTTAACAAAGTGCGATTTCTATGTACAATTAAGTTAGGATATTTTTTACGGAGTAAACTCTCATGCAGTCATCTAATCCTGCTTTAAGTGTGGTCACTCGTCAGGCCGGCCAAATTAACTTTGGTGGCGAAGAGGCTGCGGCCACCTTAAGTGGTACCACCACTAAATCCATTCTCTTAGTCGCCATTACCTTAGTGGCCGGCTATTTCTCGATGCAATATAGCGCCGCCCAAATCTACAGCGGCTCAGTTCCAACCATGCTGATGGGTGGATCGATTATTGGCGCCTTTATCGTCGCCTTAGTCACCATTTTCAATCCCAAGATCTCTCCCATCACCGCACCGCTCTATGCCGTATTAGAAGGTGTGGGTCTGGGTGTCCTGTCCATGGTGATGGAACTTAAGTACCCGGGAATTGTTTCCACTGCGGTCTTATCGACCTTTGCCGTGGTCATGGCCATGCTCATTTTATGGAAGACCCGTTTAATTGTGCCCACTGCCCGTTTCCGTGCCGTCATCACCGGTGCTATTGGCGGTATTTGCCTCCTTTATATCGTCAATATGCTCTTTAGCCTCTTTGGCGGAAGCTTATTACCGTCCTCAGGTCCGGTAGCCATCGGCATTTCGCTTATCGTCTGCACCGTAGCCGCCTTAAGCTTAGTCTTAGACTTCGATGGCATTGAGCAATCGGTCAATGCCGGCTTACCAAAGTACTTTGAGTACTTCAATGCATTCTCTCTCTTAGTCACCATTTGCTGGCTGTATGTGGAGATCTTAAAGTTATTGGCCAATCGCGAATAACACAGGTTTAAAAAAGGGCATTTGCCATGAGGCAAGTGCCTTTCTTTTGTGTTTTAGCTAAACTTAAAGCCACAGACACAAAAGAAAGGTGCGACCTAAGCTAAAAGCAGCCACGGCCCTCCACCACCTTACTTACAGCAAGATATAGACACCACTAAAGCACAAACGAGATTTACCATGCGCGATCTGACGCAATGCCGAGCTGACATCGATAAGGTGGACAGCGCCATTTTGCATTTACTTAAAGAAAGATTAGCCATCGCCGCCGATATCGCGGCTAATAAACAATTATCCGGCAAACCCATTGTCGATGGTGCTCGGGAGCGGGATAAATTAAATGCCCTGTGCACGCAGGCGCAAAGCATTGGCCTGCCACCTTCGATGGTAAGTAAGCTTTTTCGTAAGATCATGGACGACACCGTCTCCTATGAGCAAAGCTTTTTAATGCAACAGGCCAATGAGCGAGGGCTTAAAAGAGATACCTCCATTGCTTATTTGGGGCAAACTGTCGGCACCTACTCGCATTTGGCAGCCTTACGCTTTGTGAAATTTTTTGCCGGGCAGACGCAATGCCATGGCTGTGGTAGCTTTGAGGAAGTGATTGCCGCGGTGGAAGATGGCAAGTGCGAATATGGGGTGCTGCCAATTGAAAACTCTTCTTCCGGCAACATTAATGAGGTATTGGATTTACTGCAACTGACCAAAGCCTCGATTGTCGGTGAAGTCTTTTATAAGATTAAGCACTCGGTACTAGGGATCCCCACTTGTGATCCCAGCAAGATAAAGCGCGTCTACTCGCACCCCCAACCTATTACCCAATGCTCACGCTGGCTTAAAGAGCATCTGCCACAAGTAGAGATCACTTATACCAACTCCACCTCCGAGGCCATGCAAATTGTCTCACAGTTAAACGATCCAGAGGCGGTGGCGATAGCTTGTGAGGACAGTGCCCCCTTATATGGCCTGCACCCTTTATATAGTAATTTGGCTAATAACAAACGCAATTACACGCGCTTTATTGTGCTCTCCCTCACCCCCATTAAAGTGCCGCAAAATCTGCCGGCTAAGACGTCACTGCTCTTTTCTACCAAGAAATACGTCCCCGGATCCTTGATTGCGGTGCTCAATGAGTTCAGCCGGCATGAGCTTAACTTAACCAAGTTAAACAGTAGACCGCGGGAAATTGCCCAGAGCGAAACTTGGGAGGAAATCTTCTACGCCGATGTACAGGCCAATTTAGATACCGCGGTGATGCAAAGCATCATTGAAAAGCTCAAGGAATTGACTGGCTCGCTTAAGATCTTAGGCTGCTATGCAAGTCAAGAATAAGCGCTAAAAAAGACTACTTTAACTTTGGGCTAATTAAGTTTAAGGCTGCCAGCTGGCAGCCTTAAAGCTACTTATTTGGGTACGTTGCTATCATTAGACTTAGCTTGTTGTTGCGCCTGTCTTTGATGATAGGCCTCAATTTCTTCCTTAGTGCGACTATGGGTGACGATATAAACACCCACAAAGATAAGCGCCACTGCAAAGCCCTTAATTAAGGTGAAATGATCAAGGCCCAGATAAATGGCCACAATGCAGGCTACTACCGGTTGCACATAGTTATACATGCCCACCACCGTAGGTTGCAGCCGCAACTGCCCGACCACTAAGAGCACATAGGCAAGAAAGGTCGCCCCCACCACCACAAAGGCTAAGGACAAATAGACAGTAAGATCGAGAGTCTCCCAGGGGACGGCTGCCATCTGCCGTGCGGTAAAAGGGACAGTGAGCACAAAGGCAAAGGTGAACATCCACTTCATGGAAGTAAAGAGCGAATAGCGCGACACCAAGTCCTTAAAGCGCACCACATAAAAGCCAAAGCTCATTTGCGCGGTGGTCACCAAGAGATCGCCTAGTAACCCACTCCAGCCGCGATCAACGGCCCCGGCGGTGCTGGGCTGTGAGGAGATAATTAAGATAAGCGCGCCGATTGCCCCGGCAGCAAGTCCCAAGACCTTTTTGCCGGTAATAGGATCTTTTAAGATGAAGGCGGCAAAGAGCATTGCCCACAGGGGCATGGAGGTAGTTAAAATGGAGGCATCGGCAGGCGAGGTTAAACCTACGCCAAAGATAAAGCTACCTTGATTGAAGACGATGGCAAACATGGCGGCAAAGAAGAAGCGCAATAAGTCACCATGTGGCACATGCTCGTGCGGCCGACATGCGGCAGCTAGCCAAAAGAGGATCATCGCGCCACTGATGCGCAATTCGGTCATGACAAAGGGTGAGATTACGCCCCCGATAAGAACAATTTTGGCAATCGGGGATAAGAGGCCAAACATAGAGTTGGCCGTAAACATGGCAAGATGGCCAATCAAAGCTGTAGATTTCATTTTTCTTAGAGACAAAAATACACTATCAATCTAAAAATTAGACAGTAGTATAAAGAAAATTTGAAAGGAATCAAGGAGATGGTGCTGATACCCAGAATCGAACTGGGGACCTCACCCTTACCAAGGGTGCGCTCTACCTACTGAGCCATATCAGCACTGATAGGTGGCGGAACGGACGGGAATCGAACCCGCGACCTCCTGCGTGACAGGCAGGCATTCTAACCGGCTGAACTACCGCTCCACACTTAAATAGTGATGCCTGGCGATTTCCTACTCTCGCACCGACGTACGCGGC
>JAHLFG010000021.1 GCA_018883895.1 Candidatus Anaerobiospirillum merdipullorum | reverse complement strand
TCCACCAGGAGCTGATTTAAAGTCTGCTCACGCTCATCATGGCCGCCGCCCAAACCGGCACCACGCTTGCGCCCTACGGCATCAATTTCGTCGATAAAGATAATGCACGGGGCATTTTTCTTGGCCGTCTGGAAGAGGTCACGCACACGCGATGCACCCACACCGACGAACATTTCCACGAAGTCAGAGCCTGAAATGGAGAAGAACGGCACCTTGGCCTCACCGGCAATAGCGCGGGCCAATAAGGTCTTACCGGTACCCGGAGGACCTACCATCAGCACACCACGCGGGATGCGACCACCTAATTTGGAATACTTGGACGGATCTTTTAAGAAATCTACCAATTCCTCAACGTCTTCTTTGGCCTCATCGCAACCGGCGACATCAGCAAAGGTGGTCTTGACCTGATTTTCGCTTAAGAGTTTGGCCTTGCTCTTGCCAAAGGAGAGCGGATTACCCTTACCGCCACCTTGCATCTGGCGCATAAAGAAGATCCACACACCAATTAACAAGATCATCGGGAACCAGGAGACCAAGATCGACATTAACATCGAAGGCTCTTCTGGCTTGGTACCCGAGGCACGCACATTGTGCGAAAGCAGGCTGTCTAAAATCGCGCTGTCATGAATCGGCATCACGGTGACAAATTGCTCGCCGTTGCGCTTAATGCCATTGATGACCTGGCCATTAAAGACTACTTCTTGCACCTGATCTTGTTGCACTTCTTGCACAAAGGTGGTGTAGTCGATAGTACGACCCGGGGTTTCATTGGAATTAAAGCTCTCAAACAGCGACATTAAAATCACTGCGATGACTAACCATAAAATAAGGTTCTTGGCCATGGCTTTTCCTAATTTTCTAACATTACTGTATCAGTAGCTGGGGAGATGCCGCTTAAAGGATGCCCTTTAAAGCCGCAGGCTACCATATAGACCTCAGCTGAGCGATCGCGCGATGCCTCAGGTTTGCGTACCTTGACGCTTTTGAAATCCTGCCGCAAAGACGCTAAATATTCCTGCGATCCTTGTCCGGTAAAAACTTTAACCACAAAGGTACCGCCTATTTTAAGCACGCGGCGCGCCATATCAAGCGCCAACTCTGAAAGGAGCATTGCGCGCGGCTGATCTATGGCCTTACTGCCTGACATATTCGGGGCCATATCCGACAAAACTACATCCGCACCCCCACCAATGAGTTCATACAGATGTGTAAAGACGGCATCCTCGCGGAAATCACCTTGTAAAAAGGTCACTCCGGGAATAGGACGAATAGGCAGGATATCACAGGCTATAACCTTGCCCTTATCGCCGACACATTTGCGGGCAAATTCTGACCACCCGCCAGGAGCGGCACCTAAATCGACCACTTTGTAGCCCGGGGCGATGAGTTTATCTTTTTGCTGTAACTCTTCAAGCTTGAAGCTTGCGCGCGAGCGCAAGCCCTGCTTATGGGCCATTTTGACAAAGGGATCGTTAAAATGCTCCTGCAACCAACGTGTTTGACTGGCGGTTCTTTTCTTATTGGGCATGTGAACTCCGGTCAGCTGGCATAAGCCCAAAGGGCGATAGTTTTAACATTGCTCTTGTTTTTTAATCCTTTTTATGGCGCCTGCAACGCAGTTTGCGTGGTTTACGTTAAAGGCACATTATAACTAATCTTGTTTTGCTATAATAATCAGATAGTGACAACTCACATAATTTTCAATCATTTTTATCATTTATACCGCGTTTTTTAAGGAAAGAGAAACTCTATGCCGTTAAATCCTCGTCAACGCCAATTCTTAAAAGGTGAAGCGCACAGCTTAAATCCGGTGGTTATGCTGGGCAATGATGGTATCTCGGAAGGGGTCATCAAGGAGCTTGACAGCTCTCTTGAGCATCATGAATTGCTCAAAGTCCGCCTCAATGCCGGAGATACCCGCAAAGAGCAGGCCGAGGAATTAGCCCGCGCCACTCATGCTGAAGTCGTGCAAGTAATCGGCCGCATTGCAGTTCTCTTTCGGCAAAAGAAGCAAGACAGCCGTTTCATTCTCCCCCGCTAAATAACATCACTCTCAGGCCAAGCCCCCGGCCTGAGATGCTAGCTTGGCGTTTACTCTACCCCCGGAAAAGAGCTTACTTCCTGTATCTTAAAATCAGGGAAGTGATCGACAAATTGAATGGTAAAGTCAGGAAAATGCTCTACACGCTGCCATTTACCGCAAGAGGAAGGAAAACTATTGACCCATTGCACCTTAAGATCGGCAAAGTGATCCACGCGCTGTACTTTAAAATCCGGGAAACTATCGACTACCTTGACCTTACCGTAAAGCGGTATCCCATTTAAAGTGCAATTGGCGCTAATGGTATCTGCCAGCGTAAGACTTGAGCACACACTTAAAGCTAAAGCAATGCTGAAGGTGAAAGCATAGCGCATATAAGCTCCCTAAAAATAACTTGGCGGTAGGAGTTTTAAGCCCTTCCTACCGCCTTAAACATGCGTGTGCTTGACGCTTAGTCGTTGATATATTCAATGCTGATGATGTCGTAAGTGACCTGCCCCTTGGGGATGTTAATCGTCACTTCATCATCTTCCTGCTTGCCCAAAAATCCCTTGGCGATCGGGGTCTTGTAGGAAATATAGTTGCGGCTGATGTCAGCTTCATCTTCACCGACAATTTTATAGGTAACTTCTTCGTCGGTATCGGCATTCACCACCGTCACGGTGCAACCAAAGACCACTTTCTTGGGAGCATTGCCATGCGGCTTTAACTTCGTAACATCAATGATATTGGCACTAGCTAACTTGCTTTCAATATCCTTGATGCGTGCTTCGCATAAACCCTGCTCTTCCTTAGCCGCATCGTATTCAGCGTTTTCGCTCAAATCACCATGGCTACGAGCCTCGGCAATGGCGGCCACGATGCGCGGCCGCTCAACGGTCTTTAAACGCTCTAACTCTTTGCGCAGTAGCTGTTCACCACGCGGCGTCATCGGAGTCTGTTCCATCTTGGTTAACTCTTATCTCAATTTATTGCTACAAAAAAATGAAAACGCCCTTAAAAAAGGACGTTTACTCATGTTAATACTCTTTATTAGCCTGTACAGGCTATTGCGCTCATTCTAACACAGCCCCCGGCATGATGCCTAAACTAGGCCATAAGCGCGTTTCTAAAGCGTGAAGTGCCACGCTATTTAGACAAATCGTCCCAAAAACGCTTGACACCTTGGATAAAGCCTTCGCTCTTGGGCTTATGCTTCGAGCGCTCCTTGGCCTGCTTTTCTGGATCGGAGCTACCACCATTTAAGGAAGCTTCAAATTGACGCAACAAGTCCTTTTGCTCGGCATTTAAGTTTACCGGCGTCTCGACTACGACCTTGCAATAGAGATCGCCAGCCTGCCGTGCATTGTACGAGCGTACGCCCTTGCCCGACAAACGCATCATGGTATCGGTCTGCGTTTCAGGCTTGATGGTCACATTGACGCGTCCATCTAAAGTCGGCACCTCCACCTGTCCACCTAAGGCAGCCGTGGTGAAGCTAATGGGCAAGATACAATAGAGATTATTGCCATCACGCTCAAAAATCTCATGGGGCTTGACGTGCACATCTACGTAAAGATTACCATTCTCCGCGCCATTGATACCCGCTTCGCCTTGGCCGGCTAAACGAATACGATCGCCATTGTCCACGCCTGCCGGGATCTTGATGCTCAAAGACTTGGTGCGTTGCACGCGACCGCTACCCTTACAATCCGGGCACGGATCGGAAGCTAATTGACCGCTACCATGGCAATACGGACAGGTCTGCGCCACGCGGAAGAAGCCTTGCTGCATCACTACCTGACCGGTGCCATGACAGTGCGGGCAGGTATCGAGTTTACCGCTCTTACTGCCAGTCCCGTGACAAGTTTCACAAGCCTCCATCACGCGGACATTGACCTTCTTAGTGACGCCTTTAACCGCTTCCTCTAAGGTCAGCTCCACCTGAATGCGCATATCGCGCCCACGGTTGTAAGCATCGCGCCGTGCCTGTGAGGCATTGCCGCCTTGCTGAGCGCCACCGCCAAAGATATCACCAAAAATATCGGAGAACTTATCGCCAAAAATATCGCCAAAACCGCCGGCACCAAACGGATTGCCCCCGCCGCCAGCACCGCCGGTAGCATTCAGACCGTCAAAACCGAACTGATCGTAGGCCTGACGCTTTTGCGGATCGGACAGCACTTGATAGGCTTCATTAATCTCGCGGAATTTTTCCCCGGCGTCAGGATCTTTATTATGATCTGGGTGGTATTTGATGGCTAGGCGTTTAAACGCGCGCTTGATGGTAGCCTCGTCAGCATCCTTAGCTACCCCGAGCACCTCGTAATAATCTCTTTTAGCTTGAGCCATGTTAAGCCTCTCAAATCAAGTAACGATTAAACAGCAAAAGGCGGCTCTCCGCCGCCACCTTACCAACGTAAAGGGCCCGGCACCCTAGGCCGGACCTTAGTTACGTTTAATTACTTCTTGTCGTCCTTGACTTCCTCGAACTCAGCATCGACAACCCCGTCATCGGCCTTGTTCTGTGAGCTACCGGCAGAAGCACCCTGAGCGGACTGTTGCTGCTGCGCCTGGGCATTGGCTTGCGCGGCCTGCATCAGACCTTGAGCGCTCTCCATGACCTTCTTCTCGCAAGCTTCAATCTTGTCCTTGTCATCGCCGCGGATAGCAAGCTCAAGTTCAGCAATGGCCTTCTGCACGCTTTCCTTAACGGAAGCCGGTGCATTAGGAGTATCGTTTAACTGCTTCTTCATCGCGTGCACAGTGGCATCAGCACGGTTACGAGCATTGGCTAATTCCTCAAACTTCTTGTCTTCAGCCGAGTGCTCCTGAGCCTCGCGCACCATACGCTCAATGTCTTCATCGGACAGGCCAGAAGAAGACTGAATGGTGATCTTCTGCTCCTTACCGGTGTTCTTATCCTTAGCCGACACGTGGATTAAACCATCAGCATCGATATCGAAGGTCACTTCAATCTGCGGGATGCCACGCGGAGCCGGAGCAATACCCTCTAAGTTAAACTGACCTAAGGACTTGTTGTCAGCAGCTCTCTTACGCTCACCTTGCAACACGTGAATGGTCACGGCCGGCTGATTATCCTCAGCCGTCGAGAAGACCTGCGACTTCTTAGTCGGGATGGTGGTGTTCTTCTCAATTAAGGTGGTCATCACGCCGCCTAAGGTCTCAATACCAAGTGACAGCGGAGTTACGTCAAGTAAGAGCACGTCCTTCTTGGTGCCAGAGAGCACACCGCCTTGAATAGCAGCACCGATAGCCACGGCCTCATCCGGGTTGACATCCTTACGCGGCTCTTTGCCAAAGAAGTCGGCAACTAATTTCTGCACCATCGGCATACGCGTCTGACCGCCAACTAAGAGCACGTCATCAATATCGCTTACCGACATGCCGGCATCACGCAATGCAGTCTTAACCGGATCTAAGGTCTTTTGCACCAGATCTTCCACTAAGGACTCGAGCTTGGCGCGAGTGATCTTAATGTTCAAGTGCTTCGGGCCGGTGGCATCAGCAGTAATGTACGGCAGGTTCACATCGGTCTGTTGCGAAGAGGACAGCTCAATCTTGGCCTTTTCAGCAGCTTCCTTTAAACGCTGCAGGGCTAACTGATCTTGACGCAGATCCACCCCCTGCTGGCTCTTAAACTCATCGACTAAGTAGTTGATGATGCGGTTATCAAAGTCTTCACCACCTAAGTGAGTATCACCATTGGTAGCTAACACTTCAAAGGTCTTCTCGCCATCGACTTCATCAATATCGATAATGGAAATATCGAAAGTACCACCACCTAAGTCGTAAACGGCAATCTTTTGCTCGCCCTTGCCCTTATCCTCGCCATAAGCAATGGAAGCGGCGGTAGGTTCGTTAATGATGCGCTTGACATCCAAACCAGCAATACGACCGGCATCCTTAGTGGCCTGACGCTGACTGTCATTGAAGTAAGCCGGGCAGGTGATCACGGCTTCAGTGACTTCCTCACCTAAGATATCTTCGGCAGTCTTCTTCATCTTCTTTAAGACTTCAGCAGAAATCTGCGGCGGGGCTAACTTCTTGTCACGAACCTCGACCCAAGCATCACCATTATCAGCCTTAACAATCTTGTAAGGCATAATGGAGATATCGCGTTGCACCTCGGCATCATCATAACGACGGCCAATTAAACGCTTAATGGCAAATAAAGTATTCTTCGGGTTGGTTACGGCCTGACGCTTGGCAGACTCACCAACTAAGATCTCGCCATCTTCAGCATAAGCGACGATGGAAGGAGTGGTACGACGACCTTCGGAGTTCTCAAGCACGCGTACCTTATCGCCGTCTAATACGGCCACGCAGGAATTAGTAGTACCTAAGTCAATACCAATAATCTTACCCATAATATTTTAACTCTCCGCTAATTGCTGCAGCTGTCATTTTGTGACTGCTGTCAAAATTCTTTGTTCTAATCCACACATGGAGATGCGGATTGTGCTTTTCAAGGCCTAAGAGGCGTTATTTTCTGCTTCGGCCGTTGCCGCCGGAGCACCTTGGGACACCATGACCATCGCCGGACGGACCACGCGTCCATTGAGCACAAAGCCTTTTTGCATGACATGGAGCACGTGTTTGGCCGGTACCTCAGCACTTGGGACCATGGAAATGGCCTGATGCTGATTGGGGTCAAAGGGCGCACCTTGCGGGTTGATGCATTCCACTCCCATAGCCTTTAATTCTTTAAGTAATAAAGTAACCGTATTCTCCACCCCATCTAAGGTAGCCTTAGTGGCCGGATCTTCACGATTGGACAGAGTTAAGGCTTGATCTAAGGAGTCATAAACCGGAATGATAGCTTTGACAAATTTCTCCAGAGCAAATTTGCGCTCGCGCTCGACATCAGCTTCTGCACGCTTACGGGCATTGTCAGCCTCGGCTACGGCACGCAACATCCGATCGCGATCTTCCTGCGACTTCTTGGCCAAAACTTCTACCTGTGCGCGCAAGGTGGCAATTTGCACTTGCGGATCAACTTGCTCTGCAGCAGGCGTTGCTTCCTGCTCTGCACTCTTGCTTTCTGCTGTAGGCGCAGTGCTCTCTTGCGGAGCTTGTGCCGGTGTTGCAGTATCAGCTGCACTGGCATTTTGCGTTTGAGCATTAGTAGCGTCAGCTACGTTTTCGTTCTTGCCATCCTGTAAATTTTGCTCTTCTGTCTGCATCTTTTGTTCTCTTGTGGGTTCTTTGCGCCAAAAATTAAACATCTTGGTCGCCTTTTACGCTAAAAGTGAAATAACTGCACCTTACATGGGGACAAATCAAACCGCTTTCAAGCAAAAAGTTATCTTTTTTGCCCACAAACTACCGTGGCCTGGCAATTTTTATCGCCCATCGGCCGGTTGGTGCTACTTTGTTTCCTATTTTCCCTGCGCTAAAATACACACAGGCAAGCATGAAATGCCCAGCAGAAAATAAGGATATATATGCAGTTACGTAAATTCGCGCTCGTTTCCGTCTTAGGCGGATCCCTGCTTTTAAGCGCTTGTGCCTACCGTCCTGATTTGGCTCAGGGCAATTTCGTTGAGCAAGAACGCATTGATATGCTGCGCTATGGCATGAGTGCCGAACAAGTGCGCTATATTTTAGGCACGCCGATGCTGGTAGATCCCTTTGATAACAGTCGTTGGTATTACGTCCACTATTTGCGTGAAGGCTGGGACGATCCGCAAATTAAAAACTTAATTGTGCTCTTCTCCGGCTCAACCTTAATTGATGTCTCCGGTGACTTTGAAAAGCCTGCTGAATTTATGCACAGTGCCGCAAGTCAAATGGCACCGACCTTAGCTCCAGGCGCAAGCTTACCTACAGCTCCGCAGCCCAATATTGAAGCTGAGCGCAATTTAAACGCGGATTAACGCATGCCGCACCATCTTGCCTTAAGCTTTACCTGTCTCATAGCCGCCTTAAGCCTAGGCGGCTGTAGCATTGAAGAGGTGGACTCACAAGAGCGCACCTTAGATGAAGATGAGCTCTATAGTTTTAGCTTAAACTCGCAAAGCGCGCTTGAAGAGCAATTTATGCAAGATTGCCTGCAATGCGTGCAAGGCGATCTTTCTACCATACAAAGCCTCATTCAACGCTTTGAAGCCTCCTATCGCGATCCCAATTTTTCCGAGCCGCTCGTATTGCAGCGCTTCAATCCCAATCATCTGTTTGAAAGCTGCGCGCAAAAGGCCTTGCAAGAGGGCGATAAGAGCGTGTTTGATGCCTCCATCACCCGCCCCGGGCGCGCTGCGCGCATTGCCCAACGCTTCTATAGCGCCGGCAATATTAACGATGGCGCTTTTTGGTTACAGCGGGTGGTCAATCTACAAGGCGAAAAGGACGGTCTTACTACCGCAGGGCGCATCTTTGTCGGCCACCGCGAAACTTTAGCTATTGGCGCCCGTCTGCTTGAACAAGCTGCGCGCTTAGGGAGCACGGAAGCTGCGCAAATTTTACTGGGACTTACCAACCCCAGCTCTTCCTATTATCAAGCTCTGCACCCCTAGCATTTATCATCTGCGCCCCAAAGAAAGGCAAAATGCGCCCTCGATGATAAAAAAGAGCCTATAACTAATTTTTCTTTGACAACTATGCCCAAAGGCATTAAGCTTAAAACAACATTTTTATTTATAAGGTTTTTTCTTGATGTTAATGTCAATGCGCACTGTTTTAGGCCAGATGTGGTGGCAACTCGCTTGTTAGCGGGTTGCATAAATGGTGCTGTTTTGACTTTGCCGACCCGCTTTAAGCGGGTTTTTCTTTTCTCTCTCCTGCTTAAAGCGTTAAGGCTACAGCTTTAGGAGTCTTTATGCAGGTTTTAAATCTCAATGCCCGTTACCAAGCGCAAGTACATGCGCTCTATGATGCCTTGCGCGCCTCGCAAACCATGCTGCTTGAATCGGCTGAGGTGGTCGATAAAAGCGGTAAACAAAGCCTGATTGGCCTTGATTGCGCGCTGAAAATTAGCGCCGATGAAAAGCAAGTGCGCTTATTGCCGCAAAATGACAATGGACGTTTGCTCTGCCAAAAATTGCAGGCTAAATTTACCCTCATCGCGCAAGATAAGGGCTTTGCCATTTACTTTGAAAAAAGTACGGAAGTCGATGAAATCAAGCGTCTGCACGCCCCCGGGCCCTTAGATGTATTGCGCGCTTTAAGGCAGGAGCTTGCTTCCTTTAAACAATTAGTCTTTGCCGGCATGATTGGCTTTGATTTCATTCGCACCTTTGAATCCTTTCCGCCACTGCCCGATGAGCCTGATGCCTTGCCTTATTTGTGTTTTTATCTCTTTGACTTAAGCATTACGGTAAATCATATCCATAAGAGCCTTTCTATCGATCTCTTTGCCTTAAATGACAGTCAGTATCGTACCCTAGCGCTTAAAGCCTTAGAGCTTAAAACTAAGATTGACCAAAAGGACTTTAGCCTCACGGCCCCGACTGAAGCTACGCTGCCTGCCTTTAGACCCAGTCTTGATGATGCCGCTTTTGGTCAATTGGTGGAGCAATTTAAAACCCATATTTTGGCCGGCGATGTCTTTCAGGTAGTGCCGTCGCGTAGCTTTACCTTACCTTGCACCAAGCCCTATCGCGCCTATTGCGCCTTAAAAAGCCAAAACCCCTCTCCCTATGCTTTCTACTTTACCGATGATGACTTCACGCTCTTTGGAGCCAGTCCTGAATTTGCCTTGCGCTATGACGCCAATACCCATGAGGCCTGCATTAGCCCCATTGCCGGTACTCGCCCGCGCGGCATTAGTGCTGACGGCACCCTAGATAGCGCTTTAGATACCCGTTTGGAGCTTGAGCTGCGCACCGATAAAAAGGAAATTGCCGAGCACTTGATGCTCGTTGATCTGGCGCGCAATGATCTCGCGCGCGTGGCACTTCCAGGAACGCGCCGCACCCACAATCTCTTGCATGTCGATCGCTATCAGAGCGTGATGCATTTGGTAAGTGATGTCACCGCCACCTTGCGGCCGGATTTGGATGCGCTCCATGCCTATTTAGCGGCCATGAATATGGGTACCTTGTCAGGAGCCCCGAAGATTAAAGCCCATGAGCTTATCTATCGCTACAGCGGGAAAAGACGCGGCTTTTATGGCGGCATTATCGGCATCTTAAGTGCCGACGGCACCTTTGACTCCTGCATTGTCATCCGTAGCGCCTTAGTGCGTAACGGGATGGCAGAAGTGCAGGCAGGTTGCGGCGTGGTCTATGACTCTGATCCTCAAGCTGAAACCTTAGAGACTTTAAATAAAGCGCGCTCGGTCTTGTTGGCCATTGGCGCTGCCGAGAATGAACAATAGTGTGGAGAGCTGACGATGAAACTTATTTTTATTGATAATTTTGATTCCTTTTCCTATAACCTCATTGATGAGCTCTCAAGCTTAGGCTGTGCTTTGGAGGTCTATCGTAATGATGTCAGCCCGGATTTTGTAGATGCTAAATTACAACAGGCTGCCGCTTTAGGCCCCACTGCCTTGGTAATTTCTCCAGGTCCCGGCACGCCTAGTGAATCGGGCAATCTCCTGCCCATTATCGGCAAAATTTGTGGTCACTTCCCGATGCTTGGAGTGTGCCTTGGTCATCAGGCCATTGCGCAGTATTTGGGAGCTCAGGTGGTACGTGCGCCGGAAATTTGTCACGGCAAGGCCTCAGAGCTTACTCATGATAACGGTCCACTCTTTACGGGCCTTAGCAATCCGTTACGTGCGGCACGCTATCACTCCCTTATTGTGCAAAATTTACCTCCCTGCCTGACGCTTGCTGCTGAGGTGAACTCCTTGTGCATGGCCTACTATGCGCGCAATCCGCGGGTGGTAGGACTGCAATTTCACCCCG
Organism: Candidatus Anaerobiospirillum merdipullorum; assembly: GCA_018883895.1. GTDB lineage: Bacteria > Pseudomonadota > Gammaproteobacteria > Enterobacterales > Succinivibrionaceae > Avisuccinivibrio > Avisuccinivibrio merdipullorum. The sequence continues at coordinate 15,659 of JAHLFG010000021.1, read as the reverse complement.
AATCCATCCTGACCACCCATGGCAGACAAATTTTGAACAATTGTCTTAATTTCCTAATTTGCTTATAAACGCTCTAATATGTATTATAATATGATTAGTAAAACTAATTTTGCCTATAACTAAATTGGAGTGATTACTATGGAAAATACAGAGCCCCGGAATTTATGGAAGATAATCCATAAATATTCAGATTGCGATCAGTTTTTTATCGCTGATACTTTGGTGAATAAAACGCTGTTACTAAGAGAGCACTTTATGAGTACCAAGGCCGTATTTCCCGAGGGCTCTAAACTCCTTGCTACCGATTATGAGCACAATGGAAATTTACGTGCGGTCCTAACTGAGCACGCGATCCCGTTTACGGAAATTAGTGCGCAGGATGTGGAGCACATCAAAGCCCATAAAATTAAAACTGGCGATATGGTCAATGATATCGAAATGACGAAGATGCGCCTTAACATATCAGCCATTATTGCCATGAATAACTGTCCTGACTATGTGTTAAGAAGTTAATTAAGTTGGCCTTAATTTAAGCTTCTGCCCTGAGGTTATGCTCAGGGCCGTTCCTGCAAAAGGCTGATATAATTTGCCCATGTTATTTAAGCGCTTGTAGGCCTTACGCCCCAGGATGAGGATTAAAACATGGATAGCCCAAGCATTGCGCAAGTGTTACGCGATGATGCCACCTATATTGCCTCCTATCAACATATTGCCGAACTGCCACTGGTAGTCAAATCCGCCCACGGCTCATATTTGGTGGATGTAGCCGGTAAGGAATACCTCGACTTCACCTCCGGAGCCTGCACCATGAGTTTGGGTTATGATCCCATCCCCACCGGTGATTTTGGCTCCTTCCCCTTTCCCTATGCAACCGGGGTAGCCCAAGTGGCCTATGCCAAGGCCTTGGCCCAACATTACCCGGCCCCGGTGGCAGTAAAAGTGGGTTTTGGCATCTGTGGCTCGGAGGCCAATGATGGCGCCATTAAGCTGTGCCGTGCCTATACGCGGCGCAAAAAGATTGTCTCCTTTAGTGGAGACTATCATGGCACCACCTTTGGTGCCGTAAGTTTGACCACCATCCCCGGGCGCATTTCCAATAAGTTTGATCCGCTCTTGCCTGAAGTCTATATTCTGCCTTTTTGCGCACAAACGGCAAGCAAGGAGGAAATTGACCACTGCCTTAACAGCATTGCGGCACTTGACTACTCCACCATCGCCGGTTTTATCGTCGAGCCGGTGCAAGGCGATATGGGCATGTTGCCCATACATCCGCAATTGATGCAGGCTTTGTATGCTCTCTGCCAACAATATGGCATTGCTTTGGTGGTCGATGAAGTACAAATGGCCCTCGGACGCACCGGTAAATTTTTCTCTATTGAAAACTACCCCGGTGTCATCCCCGATGCCATCGTCATGGGCAAGACCATCGGCGGCGGCATTCCGCTGTCAGCCATTCTCGGCAAGGCTGAGTTCATGGACAGCCTGGGCCCGTGTGAGCATGCTTTTTCCATGGCCGGCACCTCCGAGGCCTGTGCGCGTGGTTTACAACTATTGCACATGTTAGAACAACCCAAGTTTCAAGCCGGGTTGCAGGAGCGCTGTACACTACTCTTGCAGGGCCTGCGCACACTACAGGAGCGCCATCCTGCGGTAGTATCGCAGATTACTGGGTTAGGCTATGCCTTTGCCTTGTGGCTTAAATCCAATCAAGCCCTGCTAGATGACAATGAAGCCACCCGCCGCGTGATTAGCCGCTGTTTTGCCAATGGCTTATATCTCATGCGCTTGGGGGCTAATTGGCTACGTATTGAGCCGCAGTTTAATATTGCGCTTTCCGATCTTAAACGCGGCCTTGAGATCATCGATCTTGCTTTAAGTGATTTGGAAAGTGGCAGGTTAAATTAATGGACGAACGTAAAGAAGTGGCGGTGGCTGCCGCTTTAATTATCAAAGACGGTCGCGCGCTTTTAACGCGTCGCGGCTATGGTAAATTTGCCGGTAAATGGGAATTGCCCGGAGGCAAACTCGAGGCGGGAGAAAGTGCAGCGCAGGCCTGTAGCCGCGAAATTGCCGAAGAGCTTAACTTACACTTAACTAAGCTCACCCCACTGTTTGACTTTCATTATGCCTACCCCGACTTTAACTTAAGCATGCAAGTCTTTAAGGCCACCCTACCGCCGGGGCAAAAGCCTGCGCTTAAAGTGCATGATGCGCTTGCCTATGTCAGCGCCGCGCATTTGGCGCAATTTGATTGGTTGGAGGCCGATCACGCCATTATTCCGCAATTGCAACAGGCCTTAAAGGAATACGCCGGGGCGTAGCACCGCCCCCTCGTGACGCAGCAGGGCCCGCTTACGATCAAGCCCTCCGGCATAACCTCCAAGGCCCGAGGCCCCCACCACGCGATGACAGGGCACAATCACCGCAAGTGGATTGTGCCCAACGGCATTGCCCACCGCGCGGGCACAACTAGGCTTAAGCCCTAAGCATATGGCCAAAGCTTTATACGTAATGGTCGAGCCATAGGGCACGGTGGTAAGCATCTGCCAGACTTGCACACCAAAAGGACTGCCCTGCAATGCAAGGGGAGGGCGCGCAATTTCGTGACCTGCAAAATAGGCATCCAGCCACGTTTGCGTTTTTTTAAGCACGTCATTGCTAGCTACTATGCACTGTTTTAAATCCACCTTGGAGGCAAAATAGCGTTGCCTATAAAACCACAGTCCCACTAAATGGGTGTCCGTGGCAGCTAGCAGCATTGACCCCAAGGGACTTTGATAATCTTGTGTATAAAGCGGTGCACTCATCGCGCCATCTTCCTAAGTCTACTGTCCTACACAAACTTGAGCATGACCTTACTCTTTAATAAAGACATATTGACGCTCACTTGAGGCTTGCGGGGCAAAGTGGAAATTAAAGTCGTTAAAGCCCTGCATTGCTTGCGGGACACTTGCCTCTATGGCAGATAGATAGTGCACCATCGCACCGCGGGCCTTTTTGCACCAAGCGCCCTGCTCAACTAATTTGTCATCCTTACGCACACAAAAGCGCACGTCATAGCAATCAAAGGCCGATAAATCCACCGCCTTGGCATATTCAGCAGAAGCCAAATTAATCAGCACCGGCCGCGGGCTTTTACCTTGTTCTAACAGAGCCTGCGTCACCCGTGGGCGCCAAAAATCGTATAAAGACTGCCCCGCTTGCGGGCAAAAGCGTGCCTGCATTTCCAAGCGATACGGCTCCACCCCATCAAAGGGCCGCAACAGCCCATAGAGGGCACTTAAAATCCGCAGATGTTGCTCCAACCATTGATATTGCGTATCTGTTAGCACCTTTGCCCCCATGGATTGATACTGCAATCCCTGATAGGCATAAATAGCCGGGGTCAGCGCTGGTAGCTGTGCTTTGCCAAATTCTTGCAATCTAGCATGGTTAAGGGCGGCAATAGAAACAGAGGAGCCATACAGCGTTTTCAGCTCATTGACACTTAATGGTTTAAGCTGCTCCACTATGCCTTGTGCCTCAGCATAAAAACGTGGCCACCGTTGGGGCGCTAGGCCATAATCGCTACTTACCATTTGTTTTGCTGGTGAAATAATAATGAGCATCGCTAATCCTAATAATGAGAGCGCAGATGCTTTATTGTACAAAAAACGCCGCCATGAGGCAGGTAGCGCGTGGTTTACCAAAGCTTAGCTTATAACTTACTGAAATATCGGCATGGTTAACCTAAAGATAACAAAAGTTGAAAAGCATACCCCGGTATGCGCACAATATTGGTGCTAAGTGGGGGAAATAAGATGACTTTAGATACCGCTCATCTGGTACTACAGATGTTGCAAGAAAGTGGAGCACGTCCACTTTCCGGCAAAGAAATTGGCAGTAAACTGCACATTTCGCGCACCGCCGTATGGAAGGCTGTGCGTAAACTCAAACTTACCGGCTATGAAGTAGAAGCTGTAGCGCGGCAAGGCTATCGCTTAAGTGGTAGTTGTGGCGATATTTTAAGTTATGACGGCATTTTAAGTTATCTTACCCCTGAAACATCCTCCAAGCTTCATTTGGAAGTAAAAAGCCTCGTTTCCTCCACCCATGATTTATTAGATGAAAAAGCCCGTGTCGGGGATCCGGCCGGCACCTGTATTGTCGCAGCCCAACAAGAGCGCGGACGCGGGCGGCGCGGCCATAGCTTTTACTCCCCGCCTGGGGGTGTCTACATCAGTTTGCTCTTACGCCCGCCGGCATTACGCATTAATGAAGGACGCTGGCTGACCGTGATTGCCGCCAATGCCGCCTGTGAGGCCATTGATAAAATTTTAATGACAGTCCCGGGCGAGCATCCGCGGGCGCAGATCAAATGGCTAAATGATATCTATTTGGGCGAGCGTAAAGTCTGCGGCATCTTAAATGAAGCCCGCTGTGAGCTTGAGTCAGATCTCATTGATTACGTACTCTGTGGTGCCGGCTTTAATCTCTATGCGCCCACGACGTCCCTACCTAGTGAATTGCAAAACCTTATGGGGGCCATCTTGCCGCAGCATGCCGTGGACGGCAAGAATCGCTTAACTGCCCATTTTCTGACTGCCATGCAAAACGGACTGGCACATTTTGAAAAAGAGAGCTGTGCCGCGGCCTTTAAAGCTAGGAGCAATCTCATTGGCAAACGGGTCTTACTTGAAGGTAGCCATAGCACCTGTGAAGCGCGCGTCTTGGATATTGATGAAGAGTGCCGCCTGCAAGTACGCTTTAAAGACGGCACGCGGGCAGCCTTACAAGGCGGACATGTCAGTTTGATTTCATCCTAACTTGCGCTTGACGCGCGGCGATGTTGCGCGCGCGTCTTGTCGGCATTTAAACGCCCAAACACGCACCCACAATAAGTCTGATTATAAAAATTAAGCGCCTTAACCAAATGATTGCGCCGCTCAGCAAGGCCCTTTTTGCGCCAATCATAATTCCAATAGTGACAGCCCGTAGCCGTCATCGCTGCCATTCCGGCCGCATCAACCTGCGCCTTACTCTTCCAGCGCGAGGTGGCCAAGGTTGAAGTAAAAAGTCCAATGCCCTGTGACAGCGCAAAACGTGCCGTTTGCATTAAACGGTAGGTAAAACACAGCTCACAGCGGGTCGAGCGCTCCGGCTCATCCTCATGTCCTTTTACCGCTTGCAACCACGTGGCGACATCATAATTCCCCACCACAAAATCAAAGTGCAACTGCTGACATAGGCCCATGAGCTCATCCCGTCTTTTTTCATACTCGCTCTGAGGATGAATATTGGGATTGTAAAAATACACCACAGGCTGCAATTTATTGTAATAAAAGGTCTCCAATACCGCGCCGGCACACGGGGCACAACAACAATGTAGCACCACCTCAGATGCCCCGTCAGGCAAGGAGAGCTCCGGGGCCTTAGTGGCAAAATCAGGCGGCAAAATGAAATCATGCGTTGCCATTGCTAGAGCACCTCAACTAAGGCCGCCACTTGCTCCTTGGTGGTGGCCCAGCTAATGGCGATGCGCCATACCTCATGGTTTACATCAAGCTGCTCCCAAAAAGACAGCGCCACCTTGGTGGCAAGCTGCCGGGCCTGCTCTTTTTTAAGGATAATGAAAATCTGATTGGTCTTAGTGGGCAAATACAGCTCATAGCCCTTATCTTCTAAGATCTTACTTAGATCTAAAGCCAAATTAATGGCATTTGTGCCAATCTTGGTGTACAAATTGTCACTAAAGAGCACTTTAAACTGTGTGCCGACGACAAAACCTTTGGCCAAAAGTGCGCCATGTTGCTTTACGGACGTAAAGAAAAAGCGCGGCGCCCCCTGCGGGAAGATCACCGCCTCGCCAAGTAGCGCGCCACATTTGGTGCCACCTATATAGAAGGCATCGCACAATTGAGCTAAATCTGGCAAGGTGACATCATTAAAGGGACTTGCCAACGCATAGGCCAAACGGGCTCCGTCGATATATAAAGGGATCTGATACTCCTGACACACTGCATGCAAGGCCGCCAGCTCAGCCTTAGAGTAGAGCGTGCCATATTCCGTCGGCTGTGACAGATAAACAGCCCCCGGTTGCACCATATGCTCACTATTGGCATCGGCATAAAAAACTTGCAGATAGCTTGCCACCGCCTTAGCATCAAGTTTGCCCTGCTTGCCTGCAAGGGTGAGCACCTTATGGCCCGTACTTTCCACCGCCCCGGCCTCATGTACGCTAATATGGCCGCTGTGAGCGGCAATCACTCCTTGTGTCTTATGGAGGAGCGCATCGAGCACCGTCATATTAGTCTGCGTGCCCCCAACTAAGAAAAATACTTCAGCTTTGCTGTTATTTAAGCCACAGGCAGCTTTAATAAGCTCCCGTGCCGCCTTACTTTCCTCATCATAACCATAGCCAATTTGCTTTATCAGATTGCGCTCTTGCAAACGTTGCAAAATTAAGGGGTGGGCGCCTTCTGAATAGTCATTATCAAAATTTAGCATTTACGCTTTCCTTTTGGCCTAAAAATTGCACACAAACTTTGACTTAGCACCATGCCGCCGCTTATTATACAGCGGCAGTTTTTTGAGGATAGTCATGAGTATCATTGAAGCTTTTTTCATGGCGGTAGCCTTATCGGTCGATGCCTTAGTGTGTGCTGTCATTTGTGGCAAACGTCGTTTGGCACCCGGTGCCCGTTTAAGTCAGGGTTTTAAGTTAACCCTCTCCTTTGGCCTCTTTCAGGCACTGATGCCCATCTTGGGCTTTATGGCCGGCAAAGGCGTGGTCGATTTGATTAAGCACTTTGATCATTGGGTAGCCTTTGCACTGCTTGCCCTCGTGGCCGGCAAAATGCTCAAGGATGCTATCTTGGGAGAGGGGGAGGAGCCTGTCTGTGCTATTTCCTGGTGGGCAATTTTAACTTTAGCCTTAGCCACTTCCATTGATGCCCTAGCCCTGGGCTTTTCTTTGGGGCTTATCTACAGCTCCATTAGTCTATTTGCCCTCATTACTGGCCTGACCTGTGCCCTGCTTACGGCCTTGGGCTTTTGTGCCGGTCAATGGTTGTCAAGTTTTGGCCGCCTTAATAGGCTGCTCAATGCCGCAGGTGGCATCGTGCTCCTTACCATTGGTCTACGCATCTTAAGTGACCATCAAGTCTTCGCTTAATGACTGACATTTTTGCCCGATCTGCCGCAAAATGCGGCACAGCGCATGTTTTTAATAAAAACTTGCCCTTTTAGGCCGATGCGTCAACTCGTTTATATAAATTGTGTTATAAAGTAGCCAAATATACCGCCAAATATACCAATAAAAACGCGAAGAGTAATCAGGATTAAGATGAGGCAAGCAACCATGGATGGTAAGACTTTTAAACGAATTCGCATGGCGATGGGACTTACCGGGGATGAATTAGCAGAGCGCATGCATGTTTCAGGCAACTATATTCGCTTAGTTGAGACCAATAAAAAACCGGTCTCCGAGTTGCTAGAATATAAGATCATGGATCAGTTGCGCCGCGCTATTAATAGCGATGATCCGCTATTTAAACTGTTAAAAGAGCTCTTAAGTCCGCAAAGTAGCGCTAATCAGTTCTAAGCTTGATTAGGCCGCGGCCTTTGGTTTTATCCGCAAGGAGCGCGGCAAAGGCAGAAGCTTTTGCCTGAGGCAAGAGCAAGGTAAAGCTGGCTTGAGCTCCAAAATCCTGCTTTAAAATCTGTGCATTAAAATCCGGCAAGAGCTTTTTTAATAAACCTACCTGACTGTGCTCAATCACAATATCAAGATAAGCCGGCACCATACGCTCTGCCGTAGGTAAATCTGCCAGCGCAGTTTTCACCGCATCTTGATAGGCCTTGACCAAACCGCCGGTACCTAATAAGGTACCCCCAAAATAACGGGTTACTACCGCCGTCAATTCCCCAAGTCCGCAATGTAATACTACATTGAGCATCGGTTGCCCCGCAGTCCCATGCGGCTCCCCATCATCCGAGCATCCACAAATGGCGGTACTCCCTGGAGCACTGCCATTGAAGGCATAGCAATTATGCGTGGCATCGGCATATTGAGCACTGACCGTAGCAATAAAGGCACGGCACTCTTCCATGCCGGCAGTATGCCCGATTGTGGTGATAAAGCGACTCTTTTTGACGATGATTTCGCGGCTATGCACCTGACCTACGGCTAAGGCGGGTACTTGAAACGAAAGGTTAGATACCATTGAGTGCTCCCAAAGAGAACTTTATTTAAGCCGCGATTGTAAACTAAAACAACCTCCAGACCAAGTTAGAGCGCCATATAGGACGCCCTTGCCGTTGTAGGTTTAAGTAAGTTTTAAAAAGATGGAATCACGTATTGGCTTTGCTGCAGGCGAATAAAGGTTACCTCTTCATAACCCTCCTGCCCATCCATCGGCACGGTATCGCTAAACTTGCGATTGACCTTGACCCAAGCGCGCTTAGTCTCATCATTCTCCCCGACTTTCAGGCTGCAATCATGATAGAGATAGACGGCACGAATATCATTGACCTCATCTAAAATAATCGGCGCCTCCTCCCCGGCGGCATACACATACCAGCCCACCGTGAGCCATTTGGTATGATCGATCCGCGCGTTGAGCGCCACCGAGCAATCTTCGGTGCTGTCATTTTTAATATCGATGCGCACGGTTGCCTGTGCACTTGCCATGAAGCTTGTCATCAAGAGTGCCGCCACGGCACCGTAAATTAATTGGCGCATAACATTCTTCCTTAACTTAGGTGGAGCGATTATAGCGCAAAGAAGATAAGCAAAATGCACGCGGCCATAAAGGCGAGCATGATCTTCCCTGATCCTTCATGCCGTTTTACTTTGTAATTTAAAAGGCTACTATTTTGCTTGGCGCTAAGGCCCGGCAAAGTTTTAGTCTCCAGTGCCCGTTGCCACTGCGCGATATCAAAATTAGCTCTAAGTTCTTTGGCCAGGCGCACGCGCTCTTCCTGCGTGATGCTAGCAGCCGTCGGCGCAATTAAATGTAAGGTAGAAAAAGCCGTCATCACCCAGAGCATCAAACCTGCCACCGGCACGAGTTCAATCTTACCTTTAAGCGGCCGTAAGCTTAGTGCAAGCTTACCCATCTCCACAGCCGTGGCGGTTAAGAGCTGTTGTTGCAAGGCCTCTCCGGCAAGCTGCGGATCATTTTGTTCCTTGCGCACCAAGTTGGTCATGCGCACCACAATCAAAGCATGCGACTGTGACCACAGCGTAGCAAAGGTTTTAATTAAAAGCGCCTGTTGGGCCTCACTAAGACCAAACACGCTGTGTACATCGGTGCATAAAATCTGCATTAAAGTCGTCAGCTCATCCTTACTTATCTGCTCCGTCCACAACTGCGGCACATTGTGCTGTTTTGTCACCACTTTTCCCCTCTTGGTTGATTAATCTTCAGGCATAAGCTTAATGCCCCGCCTGACGTTTTGCAAAACTCAAGCTTCCACTTTGTGCGTAAGCTTGAGCTTTTTCCCACAATGTTTGTGTCGCTCATGCCTAAAAACGTTACAATCTTAATGTTTAACTAGGGGAAAAATATGGCTGCTGAACCTGTCTATCCCCTGCACAGCGCAGCTTTTTATTTAGCGCATTTGCAGGAATTACCGGTCTCATATATACGGGCAATGGTGCGTCTGAAGGCCAACATTGCTTCTTTTCGTCTGCTACGCGTGACCTTACGCGATCTTTGCGCACGTCTTTTTTTAAGCGAAAGTACGCTCTCTGAGCTAGAGTTTTTTGAAAAAAGTAGCGACCTCTATGTGCAATGTAATCAATTATGTGAACATTTTGGGCTAAAAATCGCCCCCTTTATGCTCCCCGTTGCCTTACAGCGCGAGCAAACTTTAGTGCTTACCGCCAAGCCCAATTTAAACAATGATGAAGATATTTCCTATGTGCAGTCGGTGCTCAAAAGCGGCCGTAAGGTCAATAATCGCGACATTCCCTTTATCAGTCGCATGCAGTTAAAACTGTCCAATTACAATATTCTCCTGCGCGTTATTGAAGGCCTAGGCGCACTTACCACCACCCGCTTAGAAACGTCCCAACTTGAATATTTAACCATGGTGATAAACAGCCTGACGATGCCGCTTGAAGGACGCGCCTATCTTAAGGCCTGTTTGACCTATTTTAATGAAAATAATTGTTATCTCATCGATTATAAGCAACAAGAGTATGCTTTAAAGCCCCTGAAGGATGCCAAGCAACGCTTAGAGATCTGTAAATATTTAGCCGCCATTGCCGCGCGTAGTAGCTATGCCCAAAGCTTCAATCCCCACTATGCTTTAAGTGATGAGTGCACGCAAATTTACCGTAAAATCACTCATCAAAGCAAAAAGCCTGCGCCCAAACCAAGTGCCAAAGCACTCGAGTTTACGGTCACGCAACAAATTGAGATGATGCAGACGCTAGCAAGTGAGCAAACAACGCGTATCACCAAGCTTAAGGCGTCTGACCAAAAGATCTTACTTGAGGCATTAAATGACAGTTTAGAGCGCTCTGAGACCTTAGAGCAAAGCTTTAGACAAAAACTTACGGCGCATTTGGCAAAAGAGCCGCAGGTACTTGCTTTAGCGCCCCCCTATAGCGCTTTGACCCTCACCCTCCCAAAGTCCGTAAACTTAGCCGGGGGTAGCAATACGCTGGTATTATGTACGCAAAGCACCGCCGTCAAAGAGCTCTATCCGTGCTTTGCCTATGTCAATGCACGCGATCATAGCGCCCTGAAATTTGACCCTGTACTCACCCTTAAATTCTATGAGGAAAAGGCGCTTACCCACAGTGCCAAATTAGGCCCGGGGGCGGCACGTTTAGGCGCGCAACTTATCTTGCATCGGCTCTTATTGCATCCCTTATTTAGTGGCCATACTAGTGAGCACAGTACCATCTTTATGCGCCTGTGCCTTAATGATCTGTATGGCAATTTACAGATGGACCGGCAAGTATATACCATTGCCGCCATCTACTATGTGCTTTACCGGCAGCTCTTACCTCAAGATTTAAAGGCCGATCTACCACCTCTCGTGTGCAAGGGCATCGAGCAACAACGCGCACTACTTACCGTCTACGCGTGGCGTTTATTGCAGCAACATCAGCTCAAACTTAAGAATTTGCAGCCTCTTGAGTTAAAGATAGTCACACTTTATATTTTAGATAGCCTGTGTATTGACGCTCGTCACAATATCCTCGAGCTATTAGAGCTTGACCAAGCCAGCGTCAGCACGCAATTATTGCCCTGGTGCTGTCAGAATTTACTGCATATTGAAGAGCAACTTGATGACACGCTCTTTATGTGCTTTGACAGTATAAGCGCGCTCAAACAGCAGAGCATCGATAAGAAAAGTGGCTTTTTTAAAATTGCCGAACAAGAGTTGCGCCTGACTACCTGGGAGGGTGCCAATCAATTTGAACACCTTATTCCCGATGCCATCGTGCAACATCTAAGCAAGCCGGTTATTTTAAAGTGCCTGCCGCAATTGCGCGAGTTTATCTCTAAGTTAAATGATAAGTTAGAGCTGGAAAACTACTTTCACTATAACAAAGACCGTTTACCCGCGGCATTTTTGTCACTCTTGCGCTCAACAGATGAATATTGCCTACAATTGCGCCACTACATCTTGCCCTCACAACGCAATATGTTGAGCTGCTATGGCTTTAGAATGCTCTTTTCGCTACAGTACTTAAATCGTGCCTTACACAGTGAAGAGCTGATTTTTAACTACATCATCCATAAGGCACGGCTCATCTCCATCCCCAATCGCCCATTGTTATACAGTGCGCAATTAGGCACTTCCTGTAGCATCTACTTTTTGCCCGATGACTTTGTAAAGCCGCTCAATACCTTACCCTTAGGCAATAGACTCTTAAGTGGCGAGTATGCCTTATATTTATTCAACTATTGCACCAATTTCCCCGGAGCTGTGGCGCAGGCGGCACAAATGCTCGAGCATTTAGTAGAGCCTACGGGGCTAGAGGAAGAGGAGTTTTGTCACCGCTATTTTGACCTACAAGTGAATTTTCTTGCCAAAAATTCCTCGGGGGTGCTATCGTCAATACTTGCCTGGTTGGGGCCGTTACAGGACAGTATCAAGCAACGTGGATATGAGCTGTTATTACATTTATTGCAACACTGTCCGGTGCAACACAGCTATACACGCACCCGCTTTAAGCGCTTAGAGCAATTAGCCGCCGCCTTACATATCTCGCGCCTACAATTGCATTTAATTGAGCAAATCCAAGAAGAAATCTTGGCAAAAGCCAAGCGCAAGCAGGAGCTCAAGCAGCAAAAGCCAACTGCCGCCGCCTTACGCAGTAGGATAGGTAAGCTTTCAAGTGCCAGCAAGGTGTCTTCCACCTTATCTGTTGCACCTGCAACTGCCCCGGTAAAACCCGCGGTATCACGCTTTGACCATTTAGATAAAGCGCTCATTTCCTCCAAATTGCAGGAAAGTTCTGAAATCTTATCGGTCATTGGCCAATTACGCGCAGAAAATGGCGACAACGAAATGCCGCCCACTCTCCCTGCCGCATCTGCCACGCCTGCAGAAAGTGTAGCAAGTGCCATAAATGCCAGTAATGAAAACCCACCCAACAGTCTGCCGCCGCTTTCTAGTGAGGCGCGCGATTTAATCCACAGTGTAAGTGTGCACGCCCAAGAGGTCATCGACTTAGGGGAATTTACCGGCATGTGCCTAAGTGCGCACTTTATGTCCTGTGATGTGGCCGTGGAAATGCTCAATGACTATGCCTATGAGCACTTTGATGAGCCGCTCTTTGATGTGGCGCCGGAGGAAAACGCGGTGTACTTAAATTTAGAGATCTTAGGCCAATTACCCACCGCGTAGATTAGTCCTCGGGGCTAGCAGGAATGACCTTCTCGATGCGCGAGACAACCTTACCATCTGCTATAGTGGTCGTGATGTGTTGCCCCGGACAAGCGCGCTGTGCCGTTAACAGCTCCCCGGAGCTCAGGCGGGTCACGGAATAGCCGCGTTGCAAAATTGCCAGCGGATTTAAGCCACCAAGCGCCCCTAAAATTTGCGCCAGCTTTTGCTCCTGCTGTTGCACTTTAAGCGCCATAGCCTGCTCTAAACGCTGCAGACTAAATTGTAATTGCGCTTTAGTAGCATTGATCTTAGCGTGCACATCCTGCTGCATTAAAGCGCTATGCATCCTTTGTAACTGCGCCATTTTTAACTGCAAGCGCTGTTCTATCATTTGCTCTATTTTTTGGCTCAGTTGACTTAGCTCATGACGCTTTAACAGTAATTGTCTCTGCGGATCTAAGGCTACAAGTTTGAGGCACAAGAGATGGTACTGTTGAGCTTTTTGCTCACCGATAAAACTAAGGGCGCGCTGTAAACCTTGCATCAAGAGCAGCAACTGCCTTCCTGCCTGCAACAGGCGCAGTGGCAGATTATGTTGCATTAAGGCCTGCTGCAGACTGTGCCATTGCCCCTCTTTTAACTGCAATTGATGGGCAAGCTGATGCCACAGCTGATTTTCATATTGACTTAAGGTTTGGCGCTGTAATTCTATATGATGCTCTGGCCCTACCGCTTTGAGTTTTAAACTTAATTTATCGACCTGCCCACAGTATTCATCTAAACGCAAGGTCATCTGATTGTATAAACCATCGATGAGCTTATTGAACATATCCCACAAAACACTGTCGGTGAGGCAACTTACCAGCTCGGCAGCCGCCGTCGGCGTCGCGGCGCGCACATCGGCCACAAAATCCGTTAAAGCCGTATCCGGCTCATGGCCCACGGCGGAAATAATGGGAAGCGGGCTTTGGGCGGTCATACGCACCACCGCCTCATCGGAAAAGGGCAGTAAATCTTCAAACGAGCCACCACCGCGCCCAATTATCAACACATCACAGCACTGTTCTGCATAGGCCTGCGCTAAGGCCTGACATAAACTTTGCGCGGCATCATCTCCTTGCACCTTAGCGGGGTAGAGTTTAATTTCAATTAAAGGATTGCGCGTTTTAATCGTCTTACTAATGTCATATAAGACCCGTCCTTCAGGTGAGGTAATCACCCCCACAAGGTCGACAAAAGGCGGAATGGGTCTTTTGGGCCTGGCAAACAAGCCTTCGGCCTCAAGTTTGCGTTTTAATTGCTCTAAGCGCGCCATGATGCGACCAAACCCGGCCTGTACCATGGTCTGTACTTGCAAAGTAAATTTGCCAGTCCGGTGATAGAGCGTGCTCTTGCCCATAACTATCACCTGCATGCCCACTACGGGCTTAAAAGACAGACGCGCAAGGCTACTTGACCACATCAGGCAATCGACACTGGCGTTTTCATCCTTGAGCTTAAAGTACATATGGTTGCGCAGATAAATCTCAGAGATCTCACCTATCACGCATGCTTGGCCCAAATTCTTTAACGCCTCATCGGTAAGCTCAACATAACGCGTTACCGTCAGGGCGTGGCTCTCTAAATTGGCAAGATCGCTCATCTAGCGCTTAATCCTTATAATCTGCCGTAAAATCGATGATAAGTCCGCTTAACCTATCGATCTCAAACTCATACTCCAACTGATTATGCTCGCAGCGCCCATCAAAACGCGGCTCGTTACGCCCGCCCTGCTCCTCAAGGTAAATTGCACTAGCTGGAGCATGTAATTTTTGGCTCATTAATTGCTTAGCTGCTTGTGCAGACATCACCTGTCTACCACGATGACGCTTGATGTAATTATCCTCTAAGTCATAATCAGCGTCGATAAGCTTACCTGAAGCTTTAGCGTAGGCAAAGTCATAATCGCCAAAAGGAGTCTCAAACTCCAGTTTATAGACTTTAACCCCACTTTCCTCGCCATCTTCAATTTTAAGCGCCGTCAATTGCTGTTCTGATACATTGGCAAAGGCCAAAGCCTGCTGCAAGGCCTTCTCTTCCGTGATGGCCGCCTGCGCGGTAGCGGCCCCCAACAAGAAAGCCACAGCAAAATACTTCCACATATACCTGTCCTCAAGGAGCAAAAATTAATTTTTTATATTGTAGCGCAGTAGCGTTAAAGCCGATAAAAAAGCGCTTTGTGGGCCCGGAGATAAAATGATGATGAACTTTTTTTAAAATTTTTGTTGACAGGATTAAAACATTCTATATAATGGGCATCACTTTCTGACGACGCGGGAATAGCTCAGTTGGTAGAGCATAACCTTGCCATGGTTAGGGTCGCGAGTTCGAACCTCGTTTCCCGCTCCAAAGAAAGCGACAATTTAGTATGGCGCGTTAGTAAAGCGGTTATACAGCGGATTGCAAATTCGTATAGTCCAGTTCGACTCTGGAACGCGCCTCCACCTTTGCCCAGGTGGTGAAATAGGTAGACACAAGGGACTTAAAATCCCTCGAACCTTATACGTTCGTGCCGGTTCGACTCCGGCCCTGGGCACCACCCTCTCTCCTCAATTTTCAAACCCGAGCTTTAAAATTTCACCCCACACTTCAGTTGTGTCCATAGTTCGGCGCTTAAAATTATTTTTTTCCTTGTATAACAATAAGTTAGGCGATTAACAATCCATAATCCACGATATAGACTTTAAGCTTACCGCAGACCAATGAAAATGCTCTGCGGTAAACTGCACTTTTGCTTAAAGGTAAGGGCATCGCATAAAGCTGCCCCTGCTCCTTAGCTTACG
>JAHLFG010000020.1 GCA_018883895.1 Candidatus Anaerobiospirillum merdipullorum | reverse complement strand
AGTAAGCTGCAGGAAATTAAAGCTTGTTGAGAAGCGCAGAACCTATTTAACAGAAATTAGATTCCAGGAGGGCGGCAATTCCTCCCCCGCTTAAGAAGCGGGGGTCTCCTTGCCGTAACTTGATGAATCTTAAGTAAAGAAGGGCTGTGCCTAAGAGTACTTTTAGGTCAAGCAAAAAGGCGGGGTTGCCCCCGCCTTTTTTAGCTTAGCTTAATTTAAGCTTGAAGCTTAAATCTTTTCCGGCACCATCTTAATGTGGCCGCACGGGCATTCCTGGGCACAGACGCCGCAGCCCTTGCAGTAGTCGTAGTTAAACTCATAGCCCTTACCCGGACCTAATTTAACCACTGCACTATCCGGGCATACGCCGTAGCAGTTATCGCATTCCATGCAGTTACCGCAGGATAAGCAACGACGAGCCTCGAAGATGGCATTTTCTTCGGTAAGGCCATGTTGCACCTCATCGAAGGTATTGGTGCGACGAGCAAGCTCCAGCTGCGGACGCACGGTCTTAGGAGCATCGGTGTAGTACCACGGATGCATATCCTCAAAGCGCGCATCCTCGTGCTTGGCCGGACGCTTGTAGACCGAGCCCTTGAGGTAGGCATTGACACCGCGGGCGGCGTGCTTGCCCATGCCGATGGCGGCGGTCACGGTACGATCACCCTTGACCATGTCGCCGGCGGCAAAGATACCCGGCACGTCAGTCATCATGTTCTCATGATCAACGACTACGGCATCCTTCTCAGTCTTTAAGCCTTCGACCTTCTGGCATACTGACAGATCGACGTTCTGACCGATGGCGAGCACCACGGAGTCGGCGGCTAATTCCTCAAACTCACCGGTAGGCTCCGGCCAGCCCTGATCGTTGAGCTTCATCTTCTCAATCTTCAGGCTATCCTTATTGGCCCCGGCAATGGTGGACAGCCACTTTACCTGAATGCCTTCTTTAATGGCATCATCCATTTCTTCCGGGTTGGCCGGCATCTTATCGCGGTTACGACGATAAACGATGATAGGCTCAGCACCTAAACGACGCAGGGAACGTGCCACGTCGACGGCGGTATTACCACCACCGTAAACGGCGACCTTACGGCCAATTTGCACGTTAGAATCGTTGGAAATTTCCTCGAGCACATTTAAAGCGTGCAGGATGTGGGTGGTATCACCTGACGGAATGTCCACATTAGTGGAGATGGAGGCACCTAAGCCTAAGACGACGGCATCATACTTGCCGTTCTTCTTTTCGGCCACAATGTCCTGTACCGGGTGATTGCACTCAATCGTAATGCCCATATCGGTCAGACGAGCAATCTCGGCGTCAAGAATATTGCGCGGCAGACGATAGGTCGGAATACCATAGCGCATCATGCCACCGGGCTTGCCAGCCATCTCGACGATGTGCACGCTGTGGCCATAACGACGCAGATGATAAGCAGCCGACAGACCCGCAGGACCGGAGCCTACGATTAAGATCTTCTTACCGGTTTCACGTACCGGCTTTCTGAAGGCTAACTTGTGCTCTAAGGCATAGTCACCTAAGAAGCGCTCGACAGAGTTAATACCGACGGACTCATCTAAGAAACCACGGTTGCACTTGCCCTCGCAGGTGTGATAGCAGACACGACCCATGCAAGCCGGGAACGGATTTTCCTCGGTGAGGATACGCCAGGCGTGCTCATAATCACCTTCAGCGGCATAGTACAGCCATTGCTGAATGTTCTCACCGGCCGGGCACTGCTTGTTGCACGGCGGAAGCTTGAACACATTGACCGGGCGTAAAGTACGCCAAGAACCAGTCTTGTTGGCAAGAGAGGTTGCCGGCTCTAAGGTTGCAGCAAAAGATTTATTCATCATGTTAAATAAGCTCCTCTCTTAAATTTCGTGGCTGCGCTCGTGAGCCTGTACCGGTACCGGAGTGGTCTCCGGGATCTCGTCGCCTAAGAGGTCAAAGCTCTTGATATTGTCATCGCACATAGCCTGAATACGGGCTAAGACCTTCGGATCGGCCTTCTTGCCGGTAAGGTGGGCGTAACGGCGTTGCATCTTGAGGAAGTTAATGACCGGTTGTTGCTGACGGATCTTACGCACCGAGGTAATCTTGCCATATTCGGCCTCAAAGATCGGGTAGAAGCCGGTCTCGCAAGCTAAGCGGGCGATGGTCACGGTGTTGCCGGAGGCAGAGCCCCAGCCCAGCGGGCACGGTACTAAGATCTGAATGTAGCGGGCACCGTGGAAGGACATTGCCTTTTCCACCTTGTACTCTAAGTCCTTCAAATCACAGACCGAGGCAGTGGCCACATACGGAATACCATGGGCCATGGCAATTAACGGCACGTTCTTGCCCTTGCCCCAATCGTTGCCCGGCTCAGCACCGACTAATTGGGTGGTGGCAGTACGAGCAGCCGGCGGGGTAGCGGAGGAACGCTGCACACCGGTATTCATATAAGCCTGATTGTCATAGCAGATGTAAAGCACATCATCGTTACGCTCAAACATGCCAGACAGCGGGCCAAAGCCGATATCGGTGGTACCACCGTCACCGCCTTGGGCAATGACGCGCGGCACATTGCTATTGCCTTCTTTCTTAGCACGTACGCGGGCGGCTACTGCAAGGCCCGAGGCGACGGCCGCGGTATTGCCAAACAGGGAGTGAATCCACGGCAATCTCCAGGCTGATTCCGGATAGGGAGTGGAGAACACTTCCAAGCAACCGGTGGCATTGGCAATCATCAATTGACCGCCGGTGGCACGCATAGCGGCATCAATGGCGTAACGGGCACCTAAAGCTTCGCCGCAACCCTGGCAGGCACGATGGCCGGAGATCAGGGTGTTGGGGCGATCGGCT
This sequence comes from Candidatus Anaerobiospirillum merdipullorum, assembly GCA_018883895.1. Lineage (GTDB taxonomy): Bacteria > Pseudomonadota > Gammaproteobacteria > Enterobacterales > Succinivibrionaceae > Avisuccinivibrio > Avisuccinivibrio merdipullorum. The sequence goes on along the minus strand of JAHLFG010000020.1, from coordinate 5,132 downwards.
GAGGCCTGTACGGCGCGCATTGACGGGTTGAGCAAACGGTTGCCTACCGTATTGGAGCCGGTCTGGTAAAACTTAATTGCATCTAACATAATTCTTTATCTCCCCCTTTAAGCGCGCACTTTCTGCAGCGTATCGAGTAACGCACTTTCCGGCAGCGGACCTTCCGGCAGGGTTACGCCCTCGGTATCCTTGAGGTAGCTGTTGATAAGCTTGGTATCAACGTCAAACCAAGTCATCTCATCGCTAAACTTATTATCAAGGCTGTACTTGACGATATCCTTGATGGTGGTGCCTAAGATGGCACGGCCGCCTAAGCCGCAGACTGCAGTATTGACCTGCGCACCGGTACCGTTGAGGGCTCTGACCACATCCGGGAAGAGCACGCCACGGGCGCCGTAGCTGAAGTGACGCTCAATGATGACCACCTTCTTGGTGTCGCCCACGGCGGCACGTAAGGCGTCATACGGGAACGGACGCACGGCCTTGAGCGAAATGATGCCGGCATTAATGCCCTGCTTGGCCAGTTCATCAACGGCATCCTTAGCCGTACCTACGGTGGAGCCTAAGATGATGAGCTTGACATCAGCATTGTCACAGTTATAGCAATCAAGCAGACCGCCAGAGTGGTGACCGGTAATCTCACGATATTCTTTAGTTACGCGCTCAATTACCGGCAGAGCCTTGAGCATCTTGCGCTGCTGTAAAATGCGCAGCTCGGTAAAGGCCTCCGGGCCTACCATGCCGCCCATGGAAATAGGCTCTTTAGGATCAAGATATTCCTTAGGCTGATACGGCGGTAAGAAGGCATCGACTTGCTCCTGCGTCGGCAGGTCTAAGCGCTCAAAGGCGTGCGTTAATACGAAGCCATCCATGCAGACCATGACCGGCAGGCCGACTTCCTCGGCAATCTTAAAGGCCATGATGTGGGTGTCTAAGGCATCCTGATTGGACTCACAGAACAGCTGTAACCAGCCAGAGTCACGCTGTGACAGCGAGTCGGAGTGATCGTTCCAAATGTTAATCGGCGCGCCGATAGCACGGGAGGCAACGGTCATCACGATGGGCAGGCCTAAACCAGAGGCATTGTAAACACCTTCGGTCATAAAGAGTAAGCCCTGCGAAGCGGTAGCAGTATAAGCGCGCACACCGCCGGCGGAAGCACCGATGGACACTGAGATGGCAGAGAACTCGGATTCGACGTTGACGAACTCGCAGTCTTGTAACTGACCGGTCTTAACCATCTTGCCTAAGTTTTCGACGATGTGGGTCTGCGGGGAAATAGGATATGCGCAGACTGCACCCGGCCGGCATAAGGCGACTGCCTCGGCAATGCCCAGAGAACCTTCTATCTGCTTAAGCATTATTGCCTCCGTTCTTTAAATTCATAATGTACTCATAGGCTAAAGCTGCAGTATCAGCATTAGCATCGCCCACCTTGCCAGGGTATCTGGTCTGGAAGGACTTCTGCACGCTCTCTAAGGCAAAGACCCCGGTAGCGGCAGCTAAAGCTGCCAGCATCGGAGCGCCCGGCAGCGGACGGCCGATCTTTTGCATGGCAAAGTCAGTGGCCGGCACAGTCAGCACGTGACCGGCAGGTAACTTTTTGACCAAGTCCGGGACCACCACTTCAGCAGGCTCGGCTGAATTGATGATGGCATAGCCCTGCGGGTCAATACCGGCAAACACGTCAACGGCGCCTAACAGCGTCTTGTCCTGCACTACCACGGCATTAGGCTCTAAGATAGGCTCGTGAGTACGAATTTCCTTGTCATCGATACGGGCATAGGCTACCACCGGGGCACCAGTACGCTCTGAACCGAAACTAGGGAAAGCCTGGGCAAAATGCCCTTCAAGGAAGGCGGAGAGCGAGAGCATTTCTGCTGCGGTAACTACGCCCTGACCACCACGTCCGTGTAATCTTATCTGAAGCAAAGTAGGCTCCTTTCGTTGCATGCTTATATCTTTAATTGCGTGCTACGCAATCGTTTAAGCTGTGCGTGGGCCAAGCCTGCGCTACAACTTAGGTGATGAACACTTCACAAGTGATGTGATCATCAAAGCTGATTAATTTTAGGAAGATTCATAGGAATTTGAAAGCAATCGCTATATGGAGCCGCGGTTTAAAAGCCTAAAAAACTGTAAACTAGATCACAAAAAAGCCAAGAGATCTGATCTTTTACCAGTTATAGTGTACAAATAAAAATTATAGTATCGTCAAAATTGCGATAAAAATGCTTAAATATCGCAAAAGTATCTAGTTAGCTTAAGGTTACCAAAATTTTTATTGTGAGATAGTGCAAATTTCTTTAAAAGACTAGTTCTTTTTTAAAATTACTTAATAAACTAGATTAAAATAATCCGAGCTTTTGCCCCGTGCACGGGCAAATTTACCTACAGACGGTAAAATTTTGTGCAAAGATGAGGAGTTGAGGATGCGTCAGGGACAGAGCAAATTAGATGCACATTTAATTCGCGAGCAAAATTTAAGCATGGTCACGCGCACCTTACACAAAGAGCAGGTGGCTACCGCGGCGCGCTTGCGTGAATTGACCGGTCTTAGTGTCGTCACCTTAACTAAGCTCCTAGATACCTTAATAGAAAACGGTATTGTGCTTCCAGGGGAGATTGTCAAACCGGCCTTGGGACGTCCGGCGGCTACTTATCGCTTTAATAGTGCCTATCGTTTGCTCCTTATTGTCTCTTGTTATAAGCGCGGTGGTTATGACTATGCCTGTTATAGCGTGCATGATCTCTTTGGGGAGTGTATTGAAAGACGTGAGGAATTAATTGAGACCATTCATACCGATGAATTTCGTATCGGCATTGAGCTGTATTTGGAGCGCTATCGCAATATTGCCATCATCGGCATTTCCATGCCCTCTGATACCATCGGTGGGCGGGTGGCGGCAGCCATTCGGCACGATCCGCGCTCATTACGCCTCGCGTCGCACTTAGAGTTACGCTTTGGCGTCCCGGTATTCTTTGAGACCGATATCAATGCCGCCACCTTAGGCTGTTACAATCGCCTGCAAGTGCAAGACTTTGTCTCCGGCATTGTCCTGGTGCCCGGAAGAGCGCCGGCCTGCGGCTTTTGTTATGAAGGTGAGCTCATTCGCGGGCGGGATGGGATGGCAGGTGAGGTGCGCTTTTTTCCAATGTATAACGATGTTGGCATCTTGCCTACAGAGCCTGAGCAGGCCGATGAGCTGGCAGTGCGTACCTTACGGGCGGTGATGTGTGTGTTAAATCCGGCGGTGGTGGCGGTTTATACCGAAAGCTTAAAGCCAGGTATTTATGATCGTTTGAAAAAGCGTTTGGGCTCGGCGGCGGAAATTGCGATGCTGCCTAAGATTGAGGTGAATGACAAGATCCGCGATGACATTGTCTCGGGCATGATTACGCTTTGCTTGCAGCATTTAGATAAGTTGGGGCAGGGGGCAAAAGCTTAGGCCTTATCATATTGCACACCCGGGCACGGGGATAAAAATCACCTATTTTAATCTATTTAATAGATGGGAATATAATTTAAGCTAATAGCGCAGAGTTTCTGGCAAATTGTTGCGAGAAAGAGGCAAAAAAGCTTGGCTATGAGCTGTGCCTTTAAAGTTAAAAGTCCAGGTGACGGGCAGTGCGTTAAGCCAAAAAAGAGGCGCTGCTTTAAGTAATGAAGTGACGACAAGTGGATCCTTTATAACTTAACTTGCTGAATGGCTGATTGTTTTAGTGTTAGCACAGGGGGCAAATCATTAACTTTGCGCTTTGATTCCATAATACAGAAAAATTGTTGATACCCCGAAATATTATGCTATAGTGAATAACATGCACCACCGAGATTGGTTGGTTTTCTTTATATGCATACCCACAGCTTAGGCAATAAGGGTATTTTTACCGTAGCTTACTGCGGCAGATTAGTATTAGTGGAGCTCATAATGTCAGACAATACCGAATTAGTGAATAATGCTGTGGCGGATTCTCCCACCACGGTAAATAAATGGAATCAAGCTCGTCGTCTGGAGTTTATTGATTTCCGCTTAGGCTGTGACGGCAAAATTAATCGTCGTGACTTAGTGGATTTCTTCAGCATTTCCATTCCGCAGGCATCACTGGACTTATCGAAGTATCATCAATTAGTGCTCGAGTCCGATCCCCCGCGGCGCAATTTAGTCTACGATCGCCACTTAAAGGTTTATATCCGTACCGATGATTTCAAGCCTTTATTCCCGAAGATTTGTGCTCCGGAAAGCTATTTAAACGATCTCTTAGCTTATGCGCAGGGCGATCTGGTAAAGAGCCGCAATTTCTTTGGTTATATCCCGACAGTGGGCATAGCCTCTTTCAATCCGCCGCGCCGCAATATCGATGCGATGGTGCTGTTTAATATCCTCGAGTCCATTCGTAGCCACAAGGCCGTACATATTACCTATTTGTCATTAAATCAGGTCAAGCCTTGCGATTACATCGTGGCACCACATGGTCTGGCCTTTGATGGCATGCGCTGGCATGTGCGCGCTTACTGCTATGATCATCATGATTTCCGCGATTATGTACTCTCGCGTATCGTCAAGTGCGCGGTACCGGAAATCTCAGCTCCCAATGATCGTTTCCCCGATCCGATTGGCAATGGCTTCCGTGAAGTGGGCACCTCCGGACGTGATGACACGCAGTGGAATGAGCTGGTGGACTTGGTGATTAAGGCCAATCCGGCCCTGCCGGAGCCGGCACGGCGCGTAATTGAGCATGATTATGGCATGAGCGAAAATGGCACCGTGGTCTATCCGTGCCGCCGGGCCTTACTTTTCTATGCACTGCAGTGGTTACGCTTAACTAAGGCCGATGCTTGCCTGCCGCCGGAGCAACGGCAGATTGTGCTGGACAATGAGGCAGAGGTCTTCCGCCGTTTGGCAGGTGGTCATTAATGTAAAGCCTCCTGCATAATATTGACAAACGGCCGCTTCAGCGGCCGTTTGGCTAGATGGCAGGTGTATGCGCTAACACTTAAGTGCGGGGTTTTAAGATCTTGATGGCCATCAGGCCTAGCAACAAGATTAAACTTGCAGTAAAGATAAACATCCCCGATAGCCCACATAATGTGGCAATACTTCCTAAGATGGCCGGGCCCAATAATAAACCGC
>JAHLFG010000002.1 GCA_018883895.1 Candidatus Anaerobiospirillum merdipullorum | reverse complement strand
TTCTCAGACTTGTTTCAGTCCTTGCTTCAAGGACCCACACAGATTGTCTTATATCTCATTTTTAAAGAACTTACGCTCAGCGCTTTGGCTTTGCGTTGCTCCCTTGCGTCAGGGAACGGGTGCACATTTTAATCATTCTTTGAGCGCTGTCAAATCTTTTTTTTAAAATTTTTGCAAAAAGTTGTCAACACATTGTTTTTACAAATAATTTATTTTTACTTTACGCGCTGTCCTTACTTAAGAGCTGGGGGTGCGTACCGTCCATCCTTCACGCACCTTACTAAGCCCTCGATTTAACTCCACCATCATATTCATATCGCTGACGCTTAAATTATTGCCGCGCACCTTCAGGCGCTCTACAAAGTTCATAATTGGCGCCTGCAGCACCTCGGCGATAATGCGCGCTAGCAACTCCGCTCTATCCTCAAGCGAAAACTCCGAGCCATCGGCTTTCTTGGGGATAAATTCTGCGTCCATTAAACGCCGACAATAGCTCTCCCTAGCCGTATCACGCAGCTCCTCTAATAGTGCACCCGGAGTGATGTCAGGTTTCTTGGCAATTAAATTTAATAAATAGACCGCATCAGTTGCCCCTTTTAATTGCAAGGCACTTAGATATTTACTCAAGGCATCAAGCTTAAAGGGCGCATAAACGGTGGCAATGACCGTAGGTTGCTGCAAGATAAAAGCAATTAACTTGCGCATCGGAGTATTAAGTAAACGCCGATTATCTTCTATCTCGGCACTGACGGCATCGGCCTTGGACTCCTGTTGTTGCGCCTGTTGCAACTCATAGCGCGTCAGCTCCACCTCATCTAACATCGCATAGAGGCGCTCGCTTTCAAGGCCCACCACTTCAGATAATTTCTCTATCACCATTGCCTGCAAAGGCTTATAGGCAATGATCCGCGCTTTATGTAAGACTGCGGCCATAAAGTTACTGCGCTGCCCAAGATCAGCGAGGTCAAAATCCTGCTGCAAATGCTCAATTAAAAATTCAGGATAAGACAAAGCTTTATCTAAAAAGGCGGTAAAGGCATGCGCCCCTTGTTCACGCACTAAGGAATCGGGATCATGCTCTGGCGGTAAAAAGGCAAAGCGCAGCTCCAAGCCCGCCCCCAACACCGGGGTAGCCGTCTCTAAGGCATGCCACGCAGCGCGTCTACCGGCATTATCACCGTCATAACAGCAAATCACTTGTTTGCTATAACGAAACATGGTGCGAAATTGCTCGGCGGTGGTGGCCGTGCCTAAGGAAGCTACTGCATAGGTAATTCCGGCTTGGCGCAGGGAAATCACATCCATATAGCCCTCGACAATCACCAAACGCTCCGGGCGATTGCGATGCTTTTGTAAGGCATCGTACAGGCCAAACAATTCCATGCGCTTGCGAAACACCGGATTTTCCGCGGTATTTAAATATTTAGGCTCCCCCTTGCCAATCACGCGCCCGCCAAAAGAGACAATCCGCCCCCGACTGTCGGCAATTGGGATCATCACGCGATCACGAAAGAAGGGATAGACCTTATCGCCCCCTCTATCAATCACGAGCCCTAATTGCTTTAAGTACTGCCATTCTTGGGCATTGCGCGCAATATTGCGCATATAGTTCCAATCATTGGGGGCATAGCCCAAGCGGCAACTAATCACCGTCTCCCGGGTAAGACCGCGCTCTTTGTAAAAATAATCTTGCGCCGCCTGATTGTGCTCAAGCTGCCGGGAAAAGGCCGCGGTCACTCTATCCATCAGCTCATAATAGGCTTTATAGCGCTCAGCTGAGGCCGCATGGGCACCGGCTTGATATTCCACGGCAATGCCGGTCAGCTCACACAGCTCTTCGACTGCTTCAACAAAGCCGATATTCTTATAGCGCATCAGAAAGTCAATGGCGTTGCCATGCTCTTTACAGCCAAAGCAGTGAAAGGTTTGCTTGGCCGGACTGACAAAAAAGGACGGGGTTTTTTCTTGATGAAAAGGACAGCAACAGCTTAAATTCGACCCTTTGGGTTTAAGCGTCAAATAATGTCCGACCACATCTTCAATGTGTACCGCCGGCATCAGTTTTTGTGCAATGAAATCTTTGGAGATGTACGGCATCTTAGCCCCGCTTTGACAAAACTTAGTATCCTGCTTAGCATTGTAACGACTAGACTAACACTGAACCAGGACTTAAGAGAGAAATGGCAACTTACTGCATAGGTGATCTGCACGCCTGCTACAACGAGTTCATGCATCTTTTAGATGAGATTAAGTTTGATCCCGCTGCCGACGAATTGTATTTAACTGGAGATCTGATTGGGCGTGGCCCGTTACCGGTGGAAACCATGAAGGCCGTGCTCAGTCTTAAGGACAAGGTCCATGCGGTTTTAGGCAATCACGATGTCAATTTCCTCGCTGTTGCCATGGGAATTACGGTACCGCGGGCTAAAGATAATTTAGAGCCGCTCCTTAAAAGTCCCATCTTGCCGGACGTTATCGAGCATTTTGTCAAAAGCCCCTTTTTATTGGAGCATCCGTCAAAGCAGCTTATCGTCACCCACGCCGGCATCTATCCTCTATGGGAGTTATCCACCGCCCAAAAACTGGCCAAAGAATTGTCCAAAGTGATGCGCGATGAAAAAAGACGGCGCGTGTTGCTGACCAATATGTATCAAGACCGCCCCAATATTTACAGCCCGGACTTAGCCGGACTTAGCCGCTGGCGTTTTGTGCTCAATGCTTTTACCCGCATGCGTCTGTGCTATCGCTCGGGGGTGCTCGATTTTAAAAATACCGCCATTAGCCCAGAGCTGGTGGAAAAGGATGGCCTCTATCCGTGGTTTAGCCTCGGTAATGTCTCTAAGAGCAAGAAAAAGCAATACACGGTGGTCTTTGGCCATTGGGCCGCCTTAAACGGCCTGTGCCGCCGGCCTTTCTTTAAGGCGCTGGACACCGGCTGTGTATGGGGCGATCGCTTAAGCGCGTGGTGCTTTGATAGCGATAAGCTCTATCAGGTCAAGAGCACCGGCTATATTGAGGTTAAAAGCCAAGTCTCAAAGGTATAAGCTAAATCTAAACTTGGCTGATAATGCTCTTCTTTAGCCACGAGCTTGAAGGGCAAATGGCTAAATTCCGGGAAATAAGTATCCCCCGCAAAATCCCGCTGTAGCCTGGTAATGTGCAAAACCTGTGCCTGCGGCAGGGCAGCACTATAGAGCTGTTGCCCGCCAATTATCATTAAAGTCTCACTGTTAACACACAGCTCTTGAGCCTTTGCAATGGAGGAGACTACCTCAATGCCCGCAACATCAAGCGGGTGCGAAGTTAACACCAGATTGCGCCGCTTAGGTAAGGGACGGCCGATAGATGCAAAGGTACGCCGGCCCATTAAGACCGGCTTGCCTAAAGTCAGCGCCTTGAAGTGTTGCAGATCTTCCTTAAGATGCCAGGGCATGGTGCCATTGAGGCCAATCACCCGATTGGCGGCCATACAGACAATAAGCTCGATTTGCACTTCAGACCTCTAACGCTGATAGATAAACTCAGGACCTTCGTCCTCATCGTCCGCTTGGGTGTGCTGATGCTCCGGTGCAGGCTCAGGCTCAGTCCACACAAAGGTCTCACTTTGACTTTGCGCATCTTGCGTCTGTGCCGTAGCCTCAGCCTTCACGCGATCGACCAAGTCTTGTAACGCAAAGACCAATTCCTTCACCGCCGTTTGATTGAGCGCAGAGATGATAAAGGTGCGCTCGGGTTTGACCTCCATGCGCTCTAAAATGCGCGCCAATAAGTCCTGCGCCTCGTCATCACTAATGAGATCGCACTTATTTAAGGCCAAAAAGCGCGGCTTTTCATACAGCGCGGTGGCATATTGTGCCAATTCTTTTTCAATGACCAGCACATTTTCCACCGGATCAGAGCCATCGGGCGGCAGCACATCCACCAAGTGTAAGAGCACGCGGCAGCGCTCTAAGTGGCGCAAGAAGCGATGCCCCAGGCCAGCTCCTTCGGAGGCACCTGCAATTAAGCCTGGCACATCGGCAATCACAAAGCTCTCGCCCTGGCCACTTTTCACCACGCCTAAATTGGGGACTAAGGTGGTAAAAGGATAGTCCGCGACCTTGGGACGGGCGGCTGAGACGGCACGAATAAAGGTCGACTTGCCGGCATTGGGCAGGCCCACTAAACCGACATCGGCCGCCAGGAGTAACTCTAAGCGCAATTGCCGGCGCTCCCCCTTGGTGCCATTGGTCTTTTGGCGTGGAGCGCGATTGACCGAGCTTTTAAAGTGCGTATTACCAAAGCCATGCCGTCCACCGCGGGCGACCAATAAAACCTGCCCGGCGACAGTTAAATCTCCTAAACGCTCGCCGGTATCCTCATCGGTCACGCGCGTCCCTACCGGCACCTTTAAGGTAATATCGGCACCGCGTGCCCCGGTACAATCGGCACTTGAGCCATTTTCCCCGCGTCCTGCCTGATAGAACTTGGTAAAGCGATAATCCACTAAGGTATTGAGATTATTGTCCGCCTGCAATAAGACATTGCCGCCATCGCCGCCATCACCACCGTCAGGACCACCACGCGGAATATACTTTTCCCGGCGAAACGACACGACACCGTTACCACCATCACCGGCTTCCACGCGAATAAAAGCTTCATCTACGAATTTCATTACATCCCTCCATTTACGGCGCGGGTTTTCACCACAGGGCACAGCAAGGCCGCTTGTCTTTTTGGAAAGTATACTGTAGGAAAAGTTATGGAAATAGGAAAAATTGGGGGCGTATATACAGTAAAGCCCCGCGCTGGCGGGGCTTTACCGTTGGTCAAACCTTAAGCAGCAGCTTCAACGATCTGCACATACTTACGATTCTTCGGACCACGGGTGACGAACTCCACCTTGCCAGTCTTCTTGGCAAATAAAGTATCGTCGCGACCAATACCGACATTGGTGCCCGGGTGGAAATGAGTGCCACGCTGACGCACGATGATGCTGCCTGCGCTCACTAACTCGCCAGCATAACGCTTAACACCTAAACGCTGGCTCTGGGAATCGCGGCCGTTACGAACGGAACCGCCAGCTTTCTTGTGTGCCATTTATACCTGCTCCTTACGCGGTAATACCGGTAATCTTTAAGACGGTGTACCACTGGCGGTGACCAGTGACCTTCTGATGGTGCTTACGACGACGGAACTTAACGATCTTAACCTTCTCACCGCCTTGGACACCTACAACCTCAGCGCTGACCTTAGCGCCTTCGATGAACGGAGAACCAACCTTAATGTCGGTACCGTCAGAAATTAACAGAACCTTGTCTAAATCGATGGTGCTGCCAGCCTCGGCATCGAGAAGCTCCACGCTTACGATATCGCCCTCAGAAACCTTGTGCTGTTTGCCGCCGCAAATGATAACTGCGTACATGGCTCAAACTCCGGAAATGTTGCAGGAGTTTGTGCTCCCGCTATCTTCACAAAATAAACACTGCAAATCTGCCCAAAACTTGTAGCTGGGCAATAATGGGGCGCTATTATATCCAAATTGTCATCTACTGACAAGTACAATCATGGAAGTTTTTAAGCGCTGCGGACGCAGTCTGCCTGAGAGCCATAACCTCGCGTTACGCTTGACTGCGAGCACTCCCCCGTTTGCAACCGCGCGGCATTTTAAAACATCTCCCGCCTTTTGTAAAGATGATGTTAACCTACAGTTAGGGTGGTAAAAATGCGGCAGAACTGGCCCCATAGTGATAAAATTAATCGGATTTACCCGCAGAGCGCGCTCTGAGGCTTTTTTAATGGAGTTTTGTGCATGAATCCTTTTGCCCCGCTCATAGCAGATGAGCTTAATTTAGTCGAAAGGACCCTACAGCAGACCTTAACCGGCTCACAACTTGAGGAGCATGTTAATACGCTGTGTCTGCATATGGTCAATGCCGGTGGCAAACGGATCCGTCCCACCATGGTTCTGTTATGCGCCCATGCCTTGCCAGATTTTGATGAGGAAAAAGATGGCGATCGCAGTGTTCTCATGGCCGCCGCCATTGAGCTTTTGCATACAGCAACCTTAATTCACGATGATGTAATTGATAACTCCACCTTGCGGCGCGGAGTGCGCACGATTAATGACACTTCGGGCAATCATGCGGCGGTTCTGGCCGGCGACTACCTCTTTACGCGGTGCTTTAATCTCTTACGTAAGATTAATCATATGGGGGCCTTTGCTGCCGTCTCCGATACCATTGCCACCTTGGTAGCAGGAGAGCTATTGCAACTTGAAAAAGAGGGTTATCTCGATCTCACCCCCGAGGATTACCACCAAACCATTTATTGCAAGACAGGTGCTTTATTTGAGCTTTCCGCCTCAGCCTTAGCCATCACCCGTGATAACGGGAAAGAATCCCTGCTGCCAGCGCTTAAAGCCTATGGCCGCTTGGTAGGCGCCGCTTTCCAAATTGCCGATGACAATTTAGATTACAGTGCCGATACTGCAAGTTTGGGCAAGCAAGTGGGCATTGATTTGGCCGATGGCCGCATTACGCTGCCGGTGATCTTGGCCTTGCAACAGGTAGCAGGCGCCGACCACCAACGCTTAAGTGACGCCATTGCCGCCGGTGATTTTGCCGTGGTAAAAGATATCATCACAAGCCTTGGCACTTTAGATGAGGCCAAAGATCAAGCCCTAAGCCTTGCTGCCAGCGCCAAAGCGCAATTACAAGTATTGCCCGATACCCCCTATCGCAAGGCTTTAGCTACTTTGGCCGATATGGCAGTAAAGCGCGGCAATTAATCCCACCTTTTACTTAAAACAATGCAGTCAACTTAAAAGTTGCCTGCATTGTTTAGTGACGCTAAAGCCGCTTTAATTTTTAGGCAAAAGGATCGTCTAAGAAGATAGTCTGATTGCGCTCAGGGCCGGTGGATAAGATAGCTACCTTGACGCCGGATAATTCCTCTAAGCGGCGCACATAGTTCTGCGCATTTTGCGGTAACTTAGCAAAGTCAGTCACCCCAAAGGTGCTCTCCTTCCAGCCCGGCATCGTCTCGTAAATCGGCTCGACGTCGGCATACTCATAGGCCGCCAGCGGCGGGAGATTGGAGATGGTGCCATCCTTTAACTTATAGGCAGTGCAGATCTTAAGCTCATCCATGCCATCTAAGACATCAAGCTTCATTAAGGCAAGGCCCGATAAGGAATTAATGGTGGCCGCACGACGCATAGCCACAGCATCATACCAACCGGTACGACGCGGTCTGCCGGTAATGGCACCAAATTCAGCTCCGCGCTGACGAATGCCCTCACCAATCTCATCGTTAAGCTCGGTGGGGAAAGGACCGCCGCCTACGCGGGTGGTATAGGCCTTGGCAATACCTAAGACATAGTCCATGTCCAAAGGACCGGCACCCGAGCCTGTGCAGCAACCGCCGGCTACGGTATTGGACGAAGTCACATACGGATAGGTGCCATAGTCGATATCAAGGAAGGTACCCTGCGCACCTTCAAATAAGATCTTCTTACCCTCAGCGCGCGCGGTGGCTAAGATGGCTGACACATCAGCCGTCATGGCAAGCAGACGCGGGGCTAAGGCTAACAGATGCTCATACACGCTCTCAAAGCTAATCTCCGGCTCATCGTAGTAGTTCTTTAATAAGAAATTACGATAATCCATTAAGCTCTTAAGCTTTTCTTTTAAGATTTCAGGGTAAGCCAAGTCGCCCACGCGCACGCCACGGCGGGCCACCTTATCTTCATAGCACGGACCAATACCGCGTCCAGTGGTACCGATAGCATTCTTCCCGCGCTTCTTCTCCGCCCCCTTATCGGTAGCCGGGTGAATCGGTAAGAGTAAAGACGCCCCGGCTGAAATCTTGATGCGGCTTTCGGCATCAGTAATGCCGGCTACCTGTAACTCAGCGATTTCACCAAAGAGCGCATCGGGATTGACCACCACGCCCGAGCCAATTAAGCACAAGCAAGAAGAGTGCAAAATCCCGGAAGGCACTAAGCGCACCACGATTTTCTTGTCGCCTGCGACCAGGGTATGGCCGGCATTGTTACCACCCTGGCTACGCACCACAATGGCGGCCTGCTGGGTCAGTAAATCAGCGACCTTGCCCTTACCTTCGTCACCCCATTGAGTGCCGAGCACGATTACATTCTTTGGCATCTTGCATTCTTCCTGTTAAGCAAAATAAGGCAAAACTGAAATATCTTTCATTTGGCAAAGGAAAGCGGGCACCTTGAGGTGCTCCATGTAAAAATAAATCCCTCACCGAATGAGGGATTTTACCAAATTTAGCACCCTTTGCGGCGCTAAGATGTGTGCTTTTCGTCAGTTACTGACCCGTTTCCCGCTAGGCTCATTAAAGTAGCGGAAGAACTCATTGTCAGGCTCAAGCACTAAGATATCTTGCCCGGACTTTAAGGCCTCACGATAGGCCGCCATCGAGCGTAAAAAATCAAACAGCTCAGGATCTTGCTTATAGGCATCAGCGTAAATACGCGTAGCCTCGGCATCACCCTGACCCATTAAAGCGCGCCCTTGACGCTGAGCCTCGGCAATCTTAATGGCCACGTCACGATCAGCCTGCGCGCGGATGGTTTCAGCCTCTTGGCGACCTTGAGAGCGATGTAATTTGGCCACCGCATCACGCTCTGCCCGCATACGGGCATAAATGGAAGAGGAAACTTCAGGCGGCAGATTAATCTGCTTAATGCGCACGTCGATAATCTCAATGCCAAGCTCGGTGGCCGACTGGCCGATATCCCGTAGCGCATTTTGCATCACTTCATCGCGCTTACTCGAGCCAATAATGGCGTTTTCGCTGTCGGCACTATTAACGCTATCAAAGGCCGGGGCATCCTCATCGTTCTTGCCTGAGACTATTTCGTGAATGGTGAGCTTACCAATTTGACTGCGCAGCGAGTTGGTAATACGCCGGCGTAATAATTCCTCAGCCTGCATTTTATTACCCCCGGCGGTGGTCAAGTAATAAGTTGCCGGATCGGAAATACGCCATTTGACATAGGAGTCAATGATAAGATCTTTTTTCTCCGAGGTCACAAAGCGATCGGCCTTAGAGCTTAAGGTCTGAATACGGGCATCTAAGATGCGCACGCGGTCAATAAAGGGGATCTTCACATGAAGGCCGGGGCGCGAGATATTAAGCTCGGACTCAGAGGTACGGGTCACCGCACCAAAGCGGGTGACAATACCCACATTGCCCTCACGAATGATAAAGAGCGAATTGAAGGCCACAAAACCTAAGATTAAGACTAGGGCGATGCCTAAATTAAATACATTGCTTCTCATTAGCGGCTCCCATAAACTCTGCCATCACGGCGCACTAAGGTCTGAGCCGGGGTAGTCTGAGTCTGGCTATAGCTTGATTGATTGTTGCCACTGTTAGTCCGCACTACCGGCACCTGATTTACCTGCGGGACGCTAGTTGTTGCTGAAGAGCTGACCTTATTTTGCGTCGGGGCGGCCGGAGCTTGTAGCGGTGGTAGCGGTAAATACATCAACGGAGCCTTACCATCCTTGGTATCGACAATCACCTTACGGGACTTGCCTAAGACCTCCTGCATGGTCTCTAAATAAAGACGGGTACGGGTAATTTCCGGGGCGGCACGATACTCCGGCAAAATCTGCTCAAAACGCGCCACCTCACCTTGGGCATCTAAGACCACTTGGGTACGATAGGCCTCAGCTTCCTGCAAGATACGCTGTACCTGACCTTCAGCCCGCGGCAAGACTTCATTGGCATAGGCCTCAGCCTCACGCTTATAGCGTTGCTCGTCTTCTTGTGCGGCAATGGCATCGTCAAAGGCCTCTTTCACCTGCTCCGGGGCACGGGCCGGCAGGAAGTTAACATCGACCACCGTAAGGCCCATATTGTAAGGTTCAATAATCGACACTAAGAGATCGCGCGTATTTTGGCGCACCATCTCACGTCCGGAGGTCAAGATGTCATCCATCAAGGTATGCCCGACCACATAACGCAATGCCGAATCAGTAGCTTCGGTCAGGGAATTGTCCGGATCGGTCACCGAGTAGAGATATTGCACCGGATCAGAGATGCGATACTGTACGTCCATTTCCACTAAGACCACGTTCTCATCTTCCGTGAGCATGGTGCCAGAGGATTGAATGGCGCGCACCTGTTCAATATCGACCATCGAGACATCATCAATGCCGGTAAATTTCCATCTAAGTCCCGGCTCGACCACGTCATAAACCTTACCAAAACGGAGCACTACGCCACGCTCGGCCTCACGTACGGTATAAAAGCCGCTGAAAATGTATAGACCCAAGGCCACCACAATGGCAAAGGTCACCACCACGGAGCTTCCACGCCGTCCATTGCCACTGCCCTGTTGCCCCCAGCCGGACGTACCTTTCTTGCCGCCGAACATTTGCTTTAAGCTATTGAAAAGCTTAGTAAAGTCAAAATCCTTCTTAGTGCGACGTTGCCGTCCCCACGGGTCATTGTCTTGCTTCTGCCGCCCCCACGGATCTTGATCACGCTGCGGTTCGCGATCATTACCCCCGTTGGATTGGCCCGGGCTATTCCAAGCCATGAAATTTTTGTTTTGATCGTCCATGGTTAACTATTCAATAAATCAAGGTTAATTGGAGCAAAGTCAAGCGGCTCTTGCCACGGCACCGGCCGTTGTTGGCACGCCCGCGCCAAAGCTCCGTTAAAGGCCTTATCCATGCGCGCGGCCTCTAAGGCGCGAATGCGCACGGTAATAAGCTGTGCCCCATCGTCGGCATAGTCGGTATGCTCGATGGCCTTAAGTGCATATAAAGCCGCCAGCAACTTGCCCTCATGCGGTAATATCTTAGCAGTAAATTTACATAAATCTAGCGCGATGAGCTCTCTTATCGCCTGCAATAAATCCTCAGTGCCCGCCCCGCTTTTGGCACTTAAGTTTACCCGCACCGGACGACCATTTTCATCCCGAATAAGGCCTACTTCCATGCCCGGGACTAAGTCGGCCTTGTTAAAGACTAAAAGGCGCGGCACATCCAAGGCATCAATTTGCGCCAAGACCGCCTCTACGGCCTTGATATTATCCTCAAGGCGCGGATCGGCAGCATCAACGACATGCAATTGCAAGTCAGCTTGCGCACTTTCCTCTAAGGTGGCGCGAAAGGCTGCGACCAAGTCATGCGGCAAATGGCGAATAAAGCCTACGGTATCGGCCAGCACTACCTTGCCCGCCCCCGGCAATTCAATAGTGCGCAAAGTCGGATCCAAGGTGGCAAAAAGTAAGTCGGCGGCAAAAACCTCAGACTTGGTTAAATAATTAAATAAGCTTGATTTGCCGGCATTGGTGTAACCGACCAGGGAAATGAGCGGTAAGGCATTTTTCTTGCGCTTATTGCGATTTTGCTCGCGGCGCGCTGCCACCACTGCCAAATCAGCCTTAATGCGTGCAATACGCTCACGCAAAGCGCGGCGGTCCAACTCAATTTGAGTTTCACCCGGGCCACCACGTAAACCAAAGCCACCCTTTTGCCGCTCTAAGTGCGTCCAGCCGCGCACCAAGCGCGCTTGCTCATAATGAAGTCGCGCCAATTCTACCTGTAGCTTACCTTCATAGGTGCGCGCGCGTTGCGCGAAAATATTTAAGATAAGCGCAATGCGATCCATTACCCGCACTTTAAGCTCTTGCTCTAAGTTGCGCTCTTGCGCCGGAGTAAGGCGGGCATTGAAAATCACCGTCTGCGCCCCTTCATCCTGCACCGCCTGTTTGAGCTCCAATACCTTACCCGAACCAATAAAGGTGCGGGGATCAGGCTCCTCGCGCTTACACACTAAGGCGCGTAAACCGCTCCCTCCCGCCGCTTGGGCCAGGCGCATTAATTCTTCTAAATCTTCACGATTTTCTTCGCGCGGCAATTCCACATGCATCAGCACGGTACAGCCTAGCGCTTCAACAGCTTGTTCTGACATGAATTAAATATGTTATAAAACAACTAACTAAGATAGGTAGAGTGGGTACATGCAGAGCGCGCGAAGACAGTTTTTGCAAACTGTCATCGGCACGGTAAATGAGAATGGGCAGCAGTATTGGAAACTTATTTCGAGTCGTTCGCCGGCTCGGCATCACTAGGTGAGTTGATGCTAATCGCGCGCGATGGCACAATGGTCGAAATCGCATGCTTATACACCATCTGGCTGACCTGATTTTTCAGCAACACCACAAATTGATCAAACGACTCAATCTGCCCCTGCAATTTAATGCCATTAACTAAGTAAATCGAGACTAATACCCTCTCCTTACGCAGGGCGTTGAGGAACGGGTCCTGAAGTGATTGTACTTTTGCCATAGTTTTTATCCCCTTAAGTTATTCTAATTGTAACGGGTCCAAATCTTAAGCCTGCAATGGATATTCGGCGGGTATTCATCCCATGCAGATCTTGCAAAACTTCCGTCCCAGAGCATGTCGTCTTAACCGCAAGCGCAGTCCTGATGCCAACGGAGCATGCTTTTATTGCAGTATAGCACACATCTGCGACGGGATAAGCCCCCTTGAGGTGCTAGATGCGTGCATAAATTAGCCCAGTGGTTTACTTTGCCTCAAACTGGTGCGTTGCCGCTACAGTGATAAAACTTTCTAGCGCTAACAAAATCTTAGCGGCATTTGACGGGTCGCCGGGCTTTAAGGCTTGCCGCTTGCCGGAGGCTAATGCGCCGCGCAGCCACGTCATCTGATGCTTGGCCAATTTGGCAGTGGCAATCACACTGCGCTCAATAAATTCATCATAGGACCAGGTACCATCTAAATACTCCCAGGTCTGGCGATAGCCGACACAGCGCATCGAAGGCATATCTAAATTTAAATCGCCGCGCGCGCGCAAGGCGGCTACTTCATCAATCAGGCCTTGATCAATCATCTGTAAAAAGCGTGTACGAATGACCTGCCGCAACTCAAGGCGCGACGCATCTGGCAAGAGTACATATTCAAGTAAAGGATAGGGACAGGCCTCTCCACCCGTGCCATAAAAGGAGCTTAAGGGTTTACCGGTTTGGGTATAAACCTCCAAAGCCCGCGCAATGCGCTGCTTATCTTGGGGCGCATATTTGGCATAGAGCGGCGGATCGATGGTAGCCAAGCGGGCATGGAGCGCAGGCCAGCCCAAACGCTCCCCCTCTTGCCTTATTTGCTCACGCACTTGCGGTAAGGTGGTGGGCAAGGGCGACAGACCTTCGGTTAGTGCCTTGTAATAGAGCATGGTCCCACCGCAGATAATGGGCAACTTGCCGCGCGCGGCAATGTCGACGATAAGCTGACGGGCCGCACGCGCAAAGGCGGCGGCGCTATAGGTCTCGGCAGGGTCACAAATATCAATTAAATGGTGCACCACCTGTGCGCGCTCTTGCAGGCTTGGTTTGGCCGTCCCGATATCCATCGTGCGATAGATAAGCGCCGAGTCCATGCTAATAATTTCTGCCGGCACGTGCGCGGCAATCTTTAAGGCCAAGGCACTCTTACCGGTGGCAGTCGGACCCAAAATTACTAAAGCACCAGGCTGCATTACGCTCCTCCCAACAAATCGTGCGCCCATTTATCTATCATTAACTCACTTACCCCCGCCATCGCCGCCAAGGCAGTAACATCGGTAATCTTACTTAATAAAGCTGCGCTTTCGGCCTTACTAGTTAGCGGTAAGAACGTCACGCAACTTGCCAAAAGTTGCGCCAATTGCTGCGGGCATTGGCCGTTACTAATCGATTTAGCGCCCGCGGCGGTCAAATGTAAGGCCCGGCCGGCATTACCGACAAGCTCGCTGCCCTTAAGCTCCTGCGGAATGGCCAATAAATCTAAACTCTCACGCTTGAGTTTTAGTTTAAAGCCCATGCGTTCAAGCGCCTGCGGGCATTGCTTTAAAGCGCGAATTAAAGCCCCGTCGGTGCGCAAAGTAAAGGGTAAGGTCAAACTTACAGCAGGAAGCGGCCCGGCGGCGACCTTGGCCATGAGATCTTGCGCATAGAGCGCTTGCTGTAAGGTCAGCGTCTTGACTAAAAAATAGCGGCCGCGCAATTTAAGCAGCCAAACTCCCGGCAAAGGGCTATCCAAAAGTTGCGCGCCATCTCCTACCGCAGCTGCGGCAAGTAAATTACTGCCACTATTTACCGGCGTGGGGACAGGGGCACTATTGCTTGTGCTAGCTCCAACTTGAGCTTTAGTTTTAGACTGCTCTAGGCTGCGGCTAATCGTGCTAGCCGTGCGGGCCACCTCCTGTGTAGGAGCTAGCGTTGCCGGGTCAAAAAGCGGCGTTGCTGCCGGCTCTTTGGGCGGCGTAGGTGGAGTCGGCGCTTGCTTCATCTTATTAATTAAAGCGTTAAATTTTGCTTGCGAGCCTGCCTGTGCAGCATAGGAACGCGCCTGCCCAATTTCCGCACTCATGCTATTGAAATTAGCTATCTGCGTGGGACTAAGGCTAGGTGGCGGCAGATGTTCTTCCTCCCGCGCGGGCATCTTTTGGCCGCGAAAAGTGCTGACCACGGCATCGACTAAACAATCATGCACTACGCGGGCTTCATGAAAACGCACTTCATCCTTACGCGGATGCACATTGACATCCACCGCATGCGGATCGCAACGTAAAAACAATAAAGCGCGCACCGCGGCACGACTGCCGTTGACCTCGGTATAAGCCTCCCGTAGCGCATGCGTCAAAAGCTTATCGCTAAGCGGTCTGCCATTTAAAAAGAGGTAAATATTTTCCGGCACACTAGCGTACTCCGGGGGAGGAGGTAATAACAGCCCCGAGAGCTCTAAAGAGGGCGTTTTAATGGCCAAATCGACCGCCTCACGCACAAATTGCCCGCCGATTAATTTAGCAAAACGCCGTCTTTGCCCCGCATTATCCGTTACGTCTACTGCTGGTATGGTGTGCACCAATTTACCATCTTGATAAAGCTCAAAGGCAATATCGCTATGGGCAAGCGCCGTGCGCAACCAAATATCCTTAATGCGCATAAACTCGGTGCGATCCGAGCGCAAAAAGCGTCTACGGGCCGGAGTGTTAAAGAATAGCTCGCGCACTTCTACCGAAGTGCCATTAGGGTGTGCCGCGGGGACAATCACCGGCTCCATGGCAGGCCCCTCAGTATGCACGGCAAAAGCATCTTCCTGCGTAGCAGGCTTAGAGGTTAAGGTAAGTTTGGACACTGAGGCAATGGAGGCCAAAGCCTCTCCACGAAAGCCCAAGGTGGCAATAGCATCTAAGTCCTCAAGCGTACTTATCTTGGAAGTAGCATGGGGGGCTAGGGCTAAGGCCAGCTCCTCACGGGCAATGCCCACCCCATCATCCCGCACTACCACCGCCAAACGGCCGGCACCTTCAACTTCCAGCACAATCTTGTGCGCCCCGGCGTCGACGGCATTTTCCAGTAATTCCTTGACCACAGAGCTCGGACGCTCCACCACCTCGCCGGCGGCAATTTGATTGGCCAGCTGTACAGAAAGCTGATGTATCGGCATAGTATTAAGGAATAATGAGCTCCTGCCCCACCTTAAGCGTATCGGACTTTAATTGATTGCGCTCCTTTAAAGCCTTGACGCTAGTTTGATATTGACGCGCAATCTTGGCCAAATATTCCCCGGTCTTTACCGTATGCACGCGCTCATGATTAAGCACGCGCTGCGCCGATTCTTGGCGTGACTTAAAGCGCTGCTTGGGGTACTTTTCATAATAAGAGACAATGCCCTGATAGATAGAATAGGCAATCTGCTTTTGGTAATTGGGCTGATTGAGCTGAATTTCCTCATAGCGATTGGACAAAAAGCCGGTCTCAATTAAAAGCGACGGAATATCCGGGGATTTTAAGACCGCTAGGCTGGCATGAATCGGCTTTTTATTGTGCAAACGCGTAAAGCCACCCAATTTAGCTAAAATCTCTTGGCCTAACAGATAACCCTCGGAGCGCGAATTGTCCGATGACATATCTAAGATGGTCGCGGCCAAATAAGGATTTTGCGCACTTTGCGACAAGACATCGCCCGCGCCGCCAAGAAGCTGACTTTTCTTGTTGCCCTTAAGCAATTTCTTATTTTCACGCACCGCCCGATTGTTGGACAGCACCCACACCGAAGCGCCGCGCGCCGAACTGCCGGAGGCCACCGAGTCGGCATGAATGGAAATTAAGAGATCAGCCTTTTTCTGCCGCGCAATTTCCGAGCGACGATTTAAATCCACAAAGACATCGCTTGAGCGAATTAAGACCGCCCGAAATTGCCGATTGGAATTGATATATTGCCCCAAAGCCCGCGCAATGGCCAAAGTCACATTCTTCTCGCGCACTCCGCGTTTACCTATAGCTCCAGGATCTTTACCTCCATGCCCGGCATCGACGGCAATAATAAAAGGATCGGGACTTGCCTGAATCATTTGTGGTACCGGCGGCGCTTGTGTATCGAGCACCTCTTCTTCCACTTGATTTTGTGGCGCCACCTTACGGGTATTTGCCGCCTGTTGCGCCCGGGCGGCTTGTTGTTGCTGTTGGGCGCGCAATTCCTTGACCTTTTGATTATAGGTCTGTGCCTGTTGCGGGGTCATGGTACGAATGCCATCGGCGCCAACCTGGCTTAAAGAATTTAAGAGCGCATTTTCCGCATGATCAGCATCTTGAATGGTAATGACATGGGTAGGCGGCAAGCCTGAGCCGCGTCCGGTGCCCAAACGCGCCTGCGCGGTGGCCTGATCTAAAACCTGCAATTGTCCATTGTCTGTGGCCCAAGTAGTGCCAGTATGGGGAAAATCGACCACTAAACGATAATTATGCCCACTTTGGGGTTTTAACACAAAGGCATTGGGGGTGCCAGCACCTTGCAAGGTAAAGATATAGCGGACATCATTGCCATCTAAATTCTTGTCAAGCGCTCTCACCGCACTGCCCCGTTGCAAACTAAGTTGCGCCGGCGCCTGCCGATAATTGCTGACATCATTGACGCGCACCACAAAAGTCTGACCATTATTAGACAGCGCGGTGGAATAGCGCGGATTGAAATCTAAATCCAACACCACACGCGTTTTGTCTTGATTGGCAAAAGCGCGCATATTGACGATATTGTCAGCCAGGGCCGCATTGCCCATTAAGCTCAGGCAAGTTGCGGCCATCCCCAAAAATTTAACTAAACTTTTCATTTAACCTGCAAATGATGCACATAAAGATGCCAGGCATTGCTGCAAGGGCGCAGAATTGGTGTGGAGCCTTAAGGTACGCGCATCGCCATGCCCACTTATCGTCACGATAAGATCAGGTGAAGGTAAGGCCCCTTCCCCCTTATCCGGCCATTCAAGTAAACATATCGCCGGCGTCGTAGCAAAATAATCACGCGCGCCTAAAAATTCCAATTCCTCAGGAGAGCTTAAGCGGTAGAGATCAAAATGATAGATCTTAAGGCCACTTAATCCCTGATAGGGCTCCACTAAGGTATAGGTCGGAGATTTAACTAAGCCCTGATAACCTAAAGCAACAATCAAGGCGCGGCACAAGGCCGTCTTGCCCGCCCCCAAATCTCCTTGTAAAAAGACCGTCAGCGCATGGTCTAAGCCTATGGCCGCTTGGGCCAAGCTCGGGGCCAGCGCCCGTCCAAATGCCGCCGTAGCGGCCTCACCTCTAAGCTCAATGCTCGACGCGTCAGTCATGTAAGAAATTTCCGTAAATTAGCCGCAAAAATCTGACTTAGCTTAACATGTAGCACTTAAGCTTGCAAAGTGAGGAACGCTACCCTACAACCTATTGGTCAAGGTGCGGATAAATGGCAGTAAATCGGTAGCTTTAGTACCAATAACGCCCTCTTTACCGGCCATAAAACCCGCGCGCCCATGCACCGCAACCGCGGACAGCATGGCATCATCTAAGCTCAGGCCCTGTGCCACATAGGCCGCGCACAGCCCAGTTAAAATATCGCCCATGCCGCCACTGGCCATCGCCGGCGAGCCTTCATGCGCGATGGCACAATGTCTCCCGTCACAGATAACTGAGCCAGCCCCCTTTAACAGCACCACGCCCCCATATTGTTGTTGTAAGGCCTTAGCGCTCTGCACGCGTGCGGCACTAATAGCAGCCACCGTCGTTTTAAGTAAACGCGCAGCCTCGCCTGGGTGCGGGGTTATCAGATGGCGCTCATCTTTAAAGGTAAGCTCATGGGCGGCGATTAAATTTAAGGCATCGGCATCTACCACTAAAGCTTTATCACTATTTAAAGCCTGCGTCAGTAAATTTAATGCCGGCGCACTTTGCCCTAAACCCGGACCAATGGCCACGACATCCGCCCAGGACAGCGCCTCCTGCACCGCCTTGGCATCGTCAAAATCCACCGTCATCAGCTCTGGGCTGGCGGCATTTAAAGCTGGGATATTGGCATGATGGCAAGCTACCTTAATTAAACCGGCGCCGGCGCGTAAGGCCGCTTGCCCGGCCATAATTGCCGCGCCGCCAAAACCTAGCGCCCCACCGATGATTAAGACGCGTCCGGCATCGCCCTTATGCGCCGAGAGCTTACGGCGTGGCAACAGCGACTTAATGTCCTCATAGGTATAAAGTAAGGTTGAGAGATCTCCTGCCGCAAGTTTGGGTATAAACGATACCCCCAAGTCATCTAAGCTCACCTTACTACTGTAATCCACGCCCGCGCCGGTAAAGATCCCGGGCTTGAACGCAAGCATACAGACCGTTAAATCAGCCTGCACGCAGGCGCCGGGCACATTTCCACTATCAGCATTAAGCCCCGAGGGCACATCTACAGCTAGCTTAAAACACGGCAAAGTATTGATAAACTCAATCCACGCATCGACCGGGGCATGCGGGGCTTTATCGATGCCGGTACCTAAGAGCGCATCGATAACCACCTCAGGGCTGGGCTCTTGCGGGCCGGGCAGATGATAGTACACCTCCCCACCTGTAGCCGCAAAACGCTCATAGGCCATGGCAGCTTCAGTACCCGCATGCGGCAAGCCCACGGCAAAAACCAACACCTTAATGTCTTTTTCTTGCAAAAGCCTGGCTACAACATAACCATCGCCGCCATTATTGCCCTTACCTACCATGACCCAGACTGATTGCAGTTGAGGCTTGACACGCAACAACTCCCGCACCACTGCACTACCGGCTTTTTCCATAAGGGCATAGCAATTGCCTTCTCCTGTGGTAGCGGCATAGCACTGCTCGATGGCTTTTACCGCGTAGCTTGGTAATAATTGAAAAATTGCCATAATCCTCTCCTCATTTTGTTGTACTTTTATCCTGTGCTGCGCTTGCTTTATGCTCTGGCATCTTGTCACTGCCGCTTATGTAGCGCAAGCGCTGTCCATTCTCCACGCCATTTTGTTGAGCTAGTAGTCATTTTTGCACATTGACAAAAGTGGCTCTATAAAGCGACAAAAGTTTTAGGCTATACTTTTTGCCAAACTACTTTGCCAGCCCGTGTAATAGCACCGTCGCGCTGTCGGCATCCCTGGCTTGAGTAAAGTGCTGTCTTTTAACATACACAATAGTCTAACGGAGGACGGCAAGCGCTCCTTACCAAGCTTGGTACGGGGTGTATTGTCGATCAAAATAAAAGCATGAAAATTTTAGGTGTAGATATCGGCGGTAGCGGCATTAAAGGTGCCGTGGTGGACACAGCTACGGGTGAACTCTTAACCGAGCGCCTGCGTTTACAGACCCCGCAACCGGCCACTCCGGAAGCGGTGGCCGCCACCTTAAAGGATTTAGTGGCCCAAATTGGTTGGGATGGCCCGGTGGCCTGTGGTTTCCCGGCCCGCGTCATTCACGGTGAAGTCTTTACCGCCGCTAATATCGATAAGAGCTGGATCAATACCAAGGTCGAATGGTTATTCTCCAAGACCTTAGGCACCGATGTCTTTGTGGCCAATGATGCCGATGTGGCGGGCCTGGCGGAAATGCACTTTGGTGCCGGCCGCGATTATCAAGAGGGCAAGCAGGTGCTCTTTTTAACCATTGGTACCGGCATTGGCTCGGCCTTATTCTTAAATGGCAAACTCTATGCCAATACCGAATTTGGACATTTAAAGATGTATGGCGATAGTGCCGAGCGCTATTGCTCCGACTCTGCCCGTGAGCGTTTTGACTTAAAGTGGAAGGAATTTGGCAAGCGCTTTAATGAGTACTTAACCTATGTCGAGTTCTTATTACAGCCCGATGTCATCATCTTAGGCGGCGGTGCCTCTAAGAAGTTTGAGAAGTATGCCGAATGCTTTACTGTCAAAACCAAGGTCATTCCGGCTGAGACTTTAAACATGGCCGGCATCATTGGCGCGGCGATGTATGGTGAGCTGCGCTTAAAGGAGCAAGCTTAAGCTTAAGTATAAGTGGCTGCGCCTTAAGGCGCAGCTGATTATACCGGCTCGATGGCGTGTACTTTGACCTCCAGCCTTTCATTGGGGTAATAGCGATCGACGCCTAGCGAATAGACCATACGTACGCGGATCCCTTCCAATAAAGACTTCTCTAAGGCCGTGGCGCGAAAGCGGATGGCCGAAAAATGCAGATGTGAAGCTGCCAGGCGCAAACGTAAATTACGATTGCCAAGTAGCCGCACTTGCTCTAATAAAAACTCGCCGTCAAATAAGGGCTCTGGGAAACCCTGCCCCCACGGGCCGACGCGCTCGAGCGCGCGGGCAAAGTTCAAGTTTAAATAGCCCTCGGGCAAAGTGCCATCGGACATGATTTCAAGCTCGCTATGCTCTTTTAAATATTGCGCGGCACTTTCATCAAAAAGGGAGCGAAATTCCTCCAAACGCGCCACCGGAATGGTCGCGCCCGCGGCCATATTGTGTCCGCCACAGCGCAATAAAAGCCCCGGGTGCGCAGCATCAATGTCAGCTAAGACCTTAGCAAGCGGAAAGCCCGGCACGGAGCGGGCTGATCCGGTAATAGTCTCCCCTGCGCCTGCAAAGACAAAGCACGGACGATTGTATTGATCCTTAAGGCGACTGGCGATAAGACCTGCTATGCCTTCAAGCCACTGTGGGCGAAAAACCGTCAGCGCATGTTGCTGCACACTTGCCGCTGCATCAGCCTTAGCCTCGGCCAAAAAGACCTTTTCATAATCACCCCGCCGGCGATTGCACATATCAAGGCGTAAAGCCAAATCGCGCGCGGCGACACTATCATCGGTCATCAGACAAGCCACCGCCGGATTGTCAGGTAATTTCAAGCGTCCGGCGGCATTAAGGCGCGGACAGAGATCAAAGGCAATATTGTAGGTACTAAGCGTCCGCAGATTGACGCGCGCAATCTCGGCCAAAGCCACCACCCCCGGTTGCGCACTTAAGGCCTGCATACGCTTAAGGCCGGCGCGCACCAAACGTCGATTGTTAGCATCCAGCGGCACCACATCGCCAATCGTGCCAATGGCCACTAAATCTAAAAACTGCCCCAAGATGGGAGCGGGACGGGCGGCACTAAAATAACCGCGCGCTGCCAAAGTGGCACGCAGGGCAATCATCACATAAAAGAGCACCCCGACCCCACATAGGCATTTGGAGGCAAAATTATCATCATGGCGCTTGGGGTTGACGACGGCATCAGCAGGCGGGAGGTTTTCCCCCGGCTCATGGTGATCAGTTACAACCACCAAAAGCCCCAGCTCCTTAGCGCGCGCCACACTGTCATGACAGCCAATGCCATTGTCGACAGTTAAAATGAGCTCTACCCCATCGGCCTTAGCCTGCTCCACCATCTTGCAACTTAAACCATAGCCATCGTCATAACGCGAGGGCACATGATAGCTAATCTTAGTGCGCTCAAGGCCCATCGCCTGCAGGCAACGCACACCCAAGGCCGTACCGGTCATGCCGTCGACATCATAATCGCCCATGACCCGAATAGCTTTTTTTGCCATCACCGCATCGGCAAGCAAGGTAGCTGCCTTATCAATATCCTGCAAATCACGATAGTGCAGTAAGTGCTTTAAGTCAGGATCAATCTCCTGCACGGTGGTAATGCCGCGGGCAGCTAAGATCTGCCGTAAAATGGGATCGGGCACAACAGAGGCAAGACAACTGTCATCAACATGCGGGCGCTGAATAATATTCACTAATGATCTCTTATATTTATAATTTATGGTTCGCCGCCACGGTAGCAAAGCTAGGGCTAAAAATTCTCGTCCAAAAGATTATTATAACGATAAAGCACAACCTGCCTGTAAAAAATTATCCCCCCGAGCTTTGCAAGTAGCGCGCAAGCCAGCGGGATGAAAAAAAACTAGGCGCTAAAAAACTTTATTTCTTAGCGCCTAGCATGACTGCAAGTATGTTTGCTAAGTGAGGAACTTTTTTCTATTTAATAAAGCAACTTAGTCCTGAAATTACCAAGAGAAAATTGGCCATATTAAAGAAAGTGCTACCGCTTACTTTCTTGTAGATGCGATTGCCAAGATAAATGCCAAAGAGTGTGGGGATCACGACATACACACTTAAGGTGAAGTTGTAGCTTGTGATCTCGCCTGCACCAATCTCCTGCCCTAAAATGAGCAAATTACTTACCAGCCACAGGGCAGAAAGCGTGGCGCGAAACTCAGCCTTGTCCGTAAAGACGGTGACCGCGTAAAGCACCACGAAGGCTCCGCCTGAAACAAAAAGACTTTGCATCAAACCTGCGCAGGTCATCAGCACAATCATCAGTGGCAATTTCACCTTACGTGGTCCAGTCTTGCCAAGCCAAGTGTAAACGGCAATGGCCACGATGACCGAGCCGTAGATGTAAAGCAAAAACTTAAGATCTACTTGATAGTAAAGAAAGTAACCTACCAACATGCCCGGGAGCATGAAGGCGATGATTTTGCCAATTTCACGAAAATTAACGTAACGCCAGGTCATGACCGTGACGATAATACCGTTTACCTGTATTTGACACCTGGCGGATAATTTAGCATCCCGCCAGCCCTTATAGAATAAAGCTTTCAGTTATCCCTATCTAATATTAAATATTGTTTACTTAAGCTTACCGCTTATGCTACAATACCTCTGTATTGTAATGAGGTATCAGCATGTTCATTGTCGCTAATCACAGCCACGGCCACACCTATGTCTTCCTGCGTGAGATTTACTTTAAAGATGGAAAG
>JAHLFG010000019.1 GCA_018883895.1 Candidatus Anaerobiospirillum merdipullorum | reverse complement strand
CGTAAGGTAACGTGGGCCGAAGAAGTTAAAGAGATTAAATAAAAGATTTACATGAAGAGGTGGGTTATGAAAACCAAATTACTTCCGGTCTTAGCTCTGAGTCTATGCGCCTGTGCCGCCTCGGCGGCCACCAATGATCGGGTGCAAATTGCTCATGAGCTTAAGGCCAAATATGGCATAGCCCATGCACAGCTTGATGCCACCGATCCGGATTTTGCCAAGATTTATGACAATTTGCTCTATGGCGATGTCTTGGGCAAGGTGGAGCTTAACGATCGCTACAAGGGCTTTGCCTATATCACTACCTTGGTGTCCTTAGGGATAAATGACAAGCTCTATGAGGCCACCACCATTGCCTTAGATTTAGGCGTCACCCCGGTGGAGCTTAAGGATATCGTCTATCAATGCGCGCCCTATGTCGGCATTGAAAAGGTTAAAAGCGCGCTGCCCTATATTAATCAGGCGCTTACTGACAAGGGGGTGAAGTTACCACTGCCTTCTACCGCGACCACCACCGAAGAGACGCGCTTTGCGGTGGGTAAGAAGATTCAGGTTGATACCTATGGTCCGAGCTTTAAGCAGATTCACGAACAGACTCCGGCCGATGAGTTTTATCTACAGGTTTACAACTTAAGCTCCTATTGCTTTGGTGATTTCTATTCGCGCTCGGCCTTACCGATGCCGGAGCGTGAGTTTATCACTGTCTTGATGATCGCCACCTTAGGCGGGCAGGAGCCGCAATTGCGCTCGCATATTGCCACCGCCTTAAAGATAGGCGTGAGCAAGCAAGATTTAATCGGTGGACTGTCCATTGCCAATCCCTTTATCGGTTACCCCCGCACCTTAACGGCCTTGGGCATAGTGCGTGAGGAGAGCGCCAAATTAAGCGCCAAGTAAGATATTTTCCTGAACCATTGTCAAACAACACATCAGGAGTACCACACCGGAGTCAAAAAAACAAACATAAGGATTTATAAACAAACATAAGGACAAGATATGCAATTTAAAACAAGATTATTCGCCGTAGCCTTAGGTTTTTCCCTGGCATTAAGCGGCATGACAGTGGAGGCTGCACAGATGGGACAAAATCCTTTTGGTTTAGTATATGACGGCGCCATCACGCAAAATGTGGTGGGACAGGTGAATATTCACCGTGTCAAATATGAAAATAAGGGCTTTACCTTGGTGGCCAATGTCTATACCCCTAAGGACTATGATCCGCAACGCAAATATAAGGCGATTGTGGTGGCGCATCCTAATGGTGGCGTGAAGGAACAAGTAGCGGGGCTCTATGCCCAAAATTTGGCCAATTTAGGCTATATCACCATTGCCTTTGATGCCGCCTATCAAGGCGAGAGCTCGGGTATGCCACGCAATACCGATGTACCGGCGTCGCGCATTGAGGATATTCGTGCCGCCGCTTCCTTTATCCAACGCTATCCGGGGGTTTTGCCGGATAAGATTGGCCTGCTGGGCATTTGCGGTGGTGGCGGTTATGCTTTGGCCGCGGCTAAGACCGACAAGCGCTTTAAGGCGGTAGCGACGATCGCAATGTTTAATTCCGGCAAGGTGCGTCGCAACGGCTATATGGACAGCGCCTTAGATACGATGGATGAGCGTATGGCAGAGGCCTCTGCGGCCAAGCAAGCTGAGGCCCTGACCGGGCAGGTGGAATATGTCCCGGCGCCGGATCCCAATATGAGCACTGCCGAAATTGACAAGATCTCCACCGATCTGTATCGCGAGGGCATGTACTACTACTTAAAGGACTATGCCCATCCCTATGCCACCTTTGCCTATACCAAGGCCTCCTTGCTTGACTTAATGATGTTTGATGCCACCGACCATTTGGAGCTTATCAATCAGCCGCTACTGCTGATTACTGGCTCGAAAGCGGACTCGAAGTATATGTCCGATGAAGCTTTCTTAAAGGCCACCGGTACGAACAACAAAGAGGAATTTGTCGTGGATGGGGCAACCCACATCAAGATGTACTATGTGCCGGAGTATGTGAGCAAGATTACGGATAAGTTAGAGCTCTTCTTTGGCAAAAACCTCTAAAGTATGGCAACGTCCGTAGCCCCACTAGACGCGGACATAGATTAAGGCGCGCTTAAATCTCCCTTTAGACGCGCCTATTTGCCTGCCTACAAAAAATTTTTCTCCCGTTTGATGCGCAAACTAAGTTTTGCCTTTACAATCGTTTGGCAAAATTATGTAGGTTAGTGTCGGCACTTAATTTAAAGGCCTAAAGGGGAAAAAACATGTTCGGCTCAAAAGTGCGTCTTAGTATCAAAGTTTATCTGCCACTAATGCTCCTGACCCTAGGGATGCTGATGTTAAGCAGATTAGGTTTATGCCTGTGGCAAAGTGATCTCATCCCACCAGGTTCGTGGCTCTTTATTTTTGCGATGGGCCTGCGTTATGACTTAGCCGTGATTGCCGCACTCTTTGCCCTCCCGCTGTTAATTACTCTCATCTGCTCTTTTATCGGGGTAATGCCGCGGGCTGTGCGCTTTATCTTGCAAATCTGGTGTGCCGCGGCCTTTGCCTTTTTACTTATGAATGAGGCCGCCACGCCAGGCTTTATCTTGGAATATGGCGTGCGCCCCAATCAACTGTACGTGCAATATTTAATTTACCCCAAGGAAGTGATCCGCACCTTGTGGGGTGGACATAAGGTCGAGCTTTTTGCCTCGCTTGCCATCACTCTTGCAGCTTTCCTGCTGGCCTTTTATCTGCAAAGCAAGATGTTTGCCCGTGCGCTTGCTGGCAGTGCAGAGCGTAAGCCCAAATTATGGCACTTGGGCGTGGAGTTGTTAGTGGTGCTTTGTTTAGTGCCCTTGGCCATTCGCTCCACCTTAGGCCACCGGCCGCTCAATCCGGCGATGGCCGCTTTTTGTGACAGCCCCTTGGTCAATTCTTTGCCGGTAAACTCCAGTTACTCGGCAAGCTATGCGCTCGCGCACTTGGGCGATACGCAACTTACGGCCAATGATATCTATACCTTGGTAAGCGCCGATAAAGTCTTGGCCGCCGCCGCGGATTTGTCTGCCCGGGAGGCGGTGCCCGGCACAGAAAGATGCCCGCTCTTGCAACAGATTACACCGCCATCAGACGTGACGGCACCGCGCAATGTGGTGATTGTGCTTGAGGAGTCCTTGGGGGCAGACTTTGTGCAAAGTTTAGGCGGGCTGCCTTTAACGCCGCATTTAGAGCGCTTAAAGGCGCAGGGCTGGTGGTTTGATAATCTCTATGCCGCCGGGCATCGCTCCATTCGCGGGATTGAGGCCGTCAGTGCCGGCTTTCCGCCAAGCCCCTTGGAGAGTATTGTCAAACTCTTGCCGCAACATGGTGCCTATGCCACTTTAGCCGAGGCCTTTAAGCAAAATGGCTATCACACCTCCTTTATCTATGGCGGGGAAAGTCACTTTGACAATATGCGCTCCTATTTCTTGGGCAATGGCATGCAAGAGGTTATTGAGCAAAAGGATTATCAAAACCCGAGCTTCGTGGCCTCATGGGGCGTGAGCGATGAAGATCTCTTTGACCGTGCCCATGAGTCCTATCTATCTGACTTTAAGGCCGGCAAAAACTTTTTCTCCATCGTCTTTACTAGCTCCTTCCATGATCCTTTTGAGATCCCGCAGGGCAAGGTGAGCCTTGATTTTGACGCTGGAGATCAAAGTGCGCGTTATTTGGCAGTTAAATATGCCGACTATGCGTTGGGACGCTTTATGGATAAAGCGTTAAGCGCGCCGTATGCGCATAATACGGTGTTTTTAATTGTGGCCGATCATGAAAGTAAGGTCCGCGCGCAGGGCACCTTCCCCTTAAGTAAATTTAAGATCCCCGGGCTGATTATTGCCCCGGGTTTAAGTCCCCGCCAAGATGCGCGCATTGTCTCGCAAATTGATTTGCCGCCTACTTTATTGGCTTTAGCCGGCTTGCGCGGGAGTGCCCCCTTTGTCGGGGAAAATCTACTGCGTAAGGACGCCAAGGAGCGCGCTTTAGTCCAATACAATCAGATTTTTGGCCTGCTTACGCCTGAGCATTTTGTGGTGCTCACGCCCCGCAAGAGCCCGGATGTCTATACCCGTGCCCCGGATGGCACTCTGCTTCCGGCCACGGCTACGCCAGCTTTAATTGATAAGGCAGCGGCTTTGGAGAATATGGGCCCGCTTTTCTATCAGCAAGGCTATATGCAGGCGGGCTGTTTACAGATGCAGGCGGTGGGCACGCTGTAACGCGCCGTTGCCTGACTTAAGATGTAGTTTGCAAGATGATTGCCATTGAGTTAGAGCCGCTATTACTCAATCAAAGCGGAAAATATTACTGCCTTTATACTTATCAAAACGCCTGGGATCCCATCAAAAAACGCTCGCGCCGGGTTAAAAACTCCATGAAAAAGGCCGGCCACATCATTGTGCCCGGGCAAAAAGAGGGCGAGGTTAAATGGCAGGATTGGTTCATCGCGCGCCATCCGGAGCTTAAAAGCGTAAAGACTGTGCGCCGGGGACGCGGTAAGTTCGAGTTTTTACCGCCGGCAACGCCGCCGACGTCCTCCACCACAACTCCGCAGCGGCGGTGTTTAAAAGCGCCGGTGCGACCTATGTGCTAACGCAATTATTCCGCCGCTCCCCGCAAGGTTGGGCCTTTGATGCACACTTTAGTGAGCAGGCGCGGGCGCAATTGCTCGCTTTAATCCTTTATGCGGCCTTACGTCCCCAAGCTTCGCTCCAAGACTTTGCCGCCTTTGCGCTGTATGTCAATGCTTGCGTCAGCAAAGTTTTTCCTACCATTAGGCAGTATCGGCGCGCAGGGGTGCATTTTCTTTTAAGCGTGCCGCCTAAGTTACTGCTACTGCAAAAGCTGTGGGCACAACATGCCCTTGAGCTTAAAAATCCGCGGAACTATAGCAGCAATTTTGGCGGTACGGCCTATACGCTAGAGCTACCCGGGGCACGCAACTCTACGCAGCCGCTTTATGTGCATCTTTTTTGGCGCTCGCGCGAGCAAATCCGGTTTCAAGTTAAGCTTGAGGCCAAACTGCAGGCTACGGCGGACTTTCTGGCAAGGGGCAAGAGCTTGCCTGCAAGTTTACAGATATTGGTGGGGCGCTATTTTTATCGCCTGCCGGATGGGTCATGGGAGCTTAACTTAAGTGCCTATGAGGCTAGCTGTGCCTTGGTGGGGCGGCGGATTTTGGTATCCAATGTCATTGCCGATCCCAAGGAAGCCTTTGCCATCTACTTTGAGCTCCAAGAGGCCGAAAAGGCGTTTAATGAGCCGGGTAATAGCAATCCCTTACGCTCTGACACCTTCTGTCGGGTGGGTGATTTTCCGCTCTTGCCGGTTTTAGCGGCCAGCATGCGGCTACTGTGGCGGCGACAATTGGATAAGCTTAAAGCTAATTTTGTCCTGTGGCGCTATGAAAATGATCGTAGCTTGTTGGAGCTGTTGGATGGCCTGTATGCCAAGACGCAGGAGGGGAAAACTTATTATGACGGGCTTAATGACAAGCTTGCGCGCCTGCTTACGCTCCTTAAGATTCCCCTGCCTAAGGATGCAACTTTATCTGCCACGCCTCAGAAGAGCGCGCAGGAAGATTATCTGTCTAATCTGCCGTCATGGCGCTGACAGCAAAACGGCCGGCAGATGCCGACCGTTTTTGTCTATGGTGAATAAAACCGTTTAATCAGCTATTACTTTAGCGCTCCGGGGCATTGCTTGCCACAGCCGAGAGCATATCCTGCGTGGTGCCTTGCTCGGTGGTTGGCACTTCAATGCCGATGGCCTTTTCCAAGCGGCGCGCGTTTTCAATCGGCACCAACAGCCCGCGCGGCTTATTGCTTTGCAAGGAGTCGGATAAGTAGCCGGCGTTTAAATGCTTTAAGGTCGACAACTTCGCGCCCGAGAGCTTGGAGGCCTGCTTCATCGAGTTGAGGCGCCCTGCAATCTGCACGCGCTTGAAGGCCGGGCGATTCTTAATCTCCGGACGATCCACGCCATACTTCTGCGGATTTTTTAAGATATCGGCATAGGCATGGAAACGACGCACATAAGCTTTAGCTCCGGCCGATAACTTAACCGTATTGAGGTTAATCTCCGCCACACCTGCTTCCTTAGCCCGCTTAATCGCCCGCTTGATGGAATATTCGCCTTGATTGTAGGCGGCAATGGCCAGATCCCAATTGTGATCACATTCTTGATAGAGGTGATCTAAAAAGCGCAGTGAGGCATCGGTAGAGGCGATAAAGTCATAGAACTCATCGTAGTTTTTGGTGCGCTCTAAGCCCAAAGCCTTACCGGTGGAGCGGATAAACTGCCACGGACCATGTGCCCCGGCTCCGGAGCGCGCCCGCGGATTAAAGCCACTTTCCACTAATGGCAGTGCCGCCAACTCAATTGGCATATTGCGCGCTTTAAGCTCACTTAAAAGGTGATACATGAACAAAGACGAATTTTCCATGTGATCTTCAAACGAGCGGGCTAAGCGATGCGCTTCCTTGCGCTCAGCCGCGGTGAGCTTAATATTGAGGGTAAACAGGCTGTCATTAAACAGTTCACTGTTCCACAGCGAGCTGTTTTCCGCCCGCATAATCTTATCGCGCTGCACAGCTGCAGAAAGCTGATTTTCTAAATTTTTTTGATCGGAGGCCGTAGCATTAACGCTGCTGGAGCAAGCCGAAACCGCCACCATCGCGCTTAATACTAGTGAGCCTAATATCAAAAGTGTTTTTCTAATCATACAACCTGCTTGCCGCCGTAGCGACCTTAGTTAATCCATCGAGGTAAAACCGCTGTCTTCAGCTAAGTTTTCCCCCTGTGCGGCAGTACGGGCCAAAACGTCGCAGCGCTCATTTTCAGCGTGTCCGGCGTGTCCTTTGACCCACGTCCAATGGAGCTCATGTCGTTGACAGGCTTCATCGAGGCGTTGCCACAGATCCCGATTCTTGACCGGCGCCTTAGTGCTGGTCTTCCAGCCGTTTTTCTTCCAGGCTTTGATCCATGCGGTGATGCCATTTTTGACATATTGACTGTCAGTGCACACCGTAACCCGGCACGGCTCTTTTAATGTTGTCAGACCGACTATCACCGCCAGCAGTTCCATACGGTTATTCGTGGTCAGTCTAAATCCAGCCGCCAGCTCCTTTTCGTGCTCTTTATATCTGAGAATAACCCCGTATCCTCCCGGTCCCGGGTTGCTTAAGCACGAGCCGTCAGAATAGATGTTTACGTCTTTCACCTGGCGGGCGCTCCCACTTAAAAATGCTCTTTTGCCTGCGGCAAAAGCGCGGTAAAAACGCATATATATCGCGTTTATGACTGCTGTTACGTCCCAATTATAGCGCGAAGGTCCCTAAAAATCCATGCGCCATCACAAAAGCGTAAAAAGCTCCATAAATTTCTATAAAAATTGTGATTTAGATCGTGGCAAAAGGGGAAAATATAGGCTAGCAACTGCAAAATGGTTAACTTACCGCCACCTTAGGCTTTTTTGTTAGTCTGTTTTTGCAAGCGCGATCCCGTTTTTGCACTTTTCGTCAGCTACCAGGGAATTTAGCTTTATGCCCTAAGTTTCTGGGGCGATAATTTTTCTTGATGATAGTAGCGCGGATGCGCCTGCGTAAGGATCATTTTTTAAGGTACAATGTCAGCCCATTTAAGGCGCAGGAGCAAAGGATAGATAGATGTTACGACAGGTTGCTCTGGATACGGAAACTACGGGTAAGAACGATGATGGTACGCCCGGTGAACATCGCATTATTGAAGTTGGCTGCGTTGAAATTATTGACCGCCGCATTACCGGACGGCAATTGCGCTTTTTGATTAATCCCGATCGCCCGATTGATGCCGAGGCGCAACGCGTGCACGGCATTAGCAATGAAATGTTGGCCGACAAACCGCATTTTGCTGATATTGCCCCACAGCTTATCGATTTTATTCGCGGCAGTGAGCTCCTCATTCACAATGCCCGATTTGATACCGCCTTTTTGGACAAAGAGTGGACCTTATTGCGCATGAGTGAGCGTACGGCTGATCTGTGTCGTATTGTCGATACCGTGGCTTTGGCACGTAAGATTAACCCCAATAATCAGGCCAATTTGGATAATTTATGCCGCGTGTATGAGATTGATAATTCGCGGCGTACGCAACACGGCGCATTGCTGGACGCCCAATTATTGGCCGAAGTTTATTTGGCGATGACCGGCGGGCAGGCTTCCTTAGTCTTTGAGGAAAACAGCCTGCAACAAAGTCAGGTGCGCCGCTGGCAACGGCCGCAGGGAGTGACTCTCCCGTGCATGGGGGTGGAGCCTGAGCGCCATGTCAAACATGTTGAAACCTTAATTAAATTGGCCCAAGGCCATAAGTTGCGTCCTACAGAGGAAGGTAGCAGTGAGTTTATCGCTGGCTCAGATTGGGGCGCGGAATTTGAGATGCCTTATTTGGCCAAAGGTAAGGAAGAGGGGAAAAAGGATTATGCCAAGCGCCTGCGGGCGCAGCTTAACGAAAAATTAAACGCGCTTTTAAGTGCCGATGATTTGCAAATTTTAGCGGCGGTGAATGCTGCCGAAAAGGATGCCCAACAGGCTTGGGAAGATCGAGTTAACCATAAAGTTTAATTGCCATTAGGAGTTCTTTACATGCTGTCCTTTAATGTTATGGATGACCTAAAAGAAGCAGCTTTGGTGTTGCAGCGCTATATTGATCTGCCTGACACCCAAGATAAAATTGAGCAGGCCATTACCCTAATGGCAGAAAGCATGCGGCAGGGCGGTAAGATCATCTCGGCCGGCAACGGTGGGAGCATGTGTGATGCCTTGCACTTTGCTGAAGAATTATCCGGCCGTTATCGCGATGATCGCCCCGCCTATGCGGCCATTGCCATCTGTGATCCCAGTCATTTGACCTGTGTGGGCAATGACTATGGCTTTGATGAAATCTTTGCCCGCTTTATTCAGGGCTTGGGGCAAAAGCAAGACATTTTCCTGGGGATCTCTACTTCAGGCAATTCGCGCAATATTATCCGCGCCTGTGAGGAATGTCAGCGTAAGGGGATGCAGTCGATTTTGCTTTTAGGTAAGGATGGCGGCAAGCTGAAGGATATGTGTACCTTGCCCATCATCGTGCCGCATTTTGGCTATGCCGATCGCATTCAAGAAGTGCATACCATGATTATTCACATCATGATTCGCGGCATTGAGGACTTAATGGCTGCCAAATAGGCGCAAGGCTACAGCTAAGCTAAGGCTGCCGCAGTTAGGGGGAACTGCGGCAGGAGAGTTGTGCAGATAAATTTATTTAGCCGGAGCTAATTCATCAAGTTACGGCAAGGAGAGGGGGCGACCAATAAGTCGCTCCCTGATTTTTAGTTATGGCATACAGAAACGGGCAGGGTAACCTGCTATTTTTATAAGATCTGTCATCCGGATGGATTTTTAGTCCCATGCCGGCCGGGAGAGTCCGTAAACCGGACTTTTAACCCCTAAGGGGGGTCATTTCCCCCGTTTTCTGCCTTATGCCGCCATCATTTCACGC
>JAHLFG010000018.1 GCA_018883895.1 Candidatus Anaerobiospirillum merdipullorum | reverse complement strand
TTGCGTGTGCACTTGCAGGCAGGTTTTGCCACGGTGGGGGTTGGCGTGCTGAGCTTTATCTTGTGCTTGGGCTTTGCCATGGAGTCAAACATCAATCCCATCATCGGCATTCATGACATTGCCCTGAAGGCCATTGCCACCATGGATAAAGGGGGCACCCACAAAGCCTGTACGGTGGGCATTGCCTATGCCGAGAATTTCGTGCTCTTTGATAAGCGCTTTGAGATGTTAATTAATACGCCGCCTACCGACGAGCGCTGCACAGATGCGATGCTACTTTTAGGCAACTCGGCCCTGCGCCATCACCCGGAGTATCGTGAGCTTGCGATGAAGCGTGGCGGGGTGGAAGTGGGCGATAAGATCTTTGCCCCCGCCCCGGCAGCTGCCAAGCCCTAGAGTCTTGGGCAAATTTAAGGCAAGAAAAAACCCGCCTTTCGTGCAGATAGGCGGGCTTTTTTATGGCATAACCTTTAAATAAAGGCTTAGACCTTCTCGCGAATACGAGCAGCCTTGCCGGTGCGCTGACGCAGGTAGTAGAGCTTAGCGCGGCGCACGTCACCACGACGGGTAACCTTCACGGAGGCGATCAGCGGAGAATGAGTCTGGAACACACGCTCCACACCCTCACCGGAGGACATCTTACGCACGGTGAAGGAAGAGTTCAGGCCGCGATTGCGCTTGGCGATCACATTGCCTTCAAAAGCCTGCAGACGGCTCTTGTCACCTTCCACGACGCGTACTTCGACGCGCACGGTATCGCCCGGATTGAACTCCGGAATGTCAGTGCGAAGCTGCTCTTTCTCCAGAGCATCAATAATCGGATGGCTGGCCATAGTAATTTACCTACCCTGTAAATAAAAATTTTAAACCTTATGTCTTAGCTTTTTGTTGCAGGTACTCTGCAAGCAGAGCCTGCTCCTGCGCGCTAAGACTGCGGGATTCAAGCAGATCCGGCCGCTTTTCATAAGTCCGGCCTAAAGACTGCATCAATCTCCAGCGTTTAATCTTTGCGTGGTCGCCGCTTAATAAAATCTCCGGCACCTTCATGCCATTGATCTCCTCAGGTCGAGTGTACTGAGGAAAATGCAGCAAACCTTCTGCAAAACTATCTTCCATTGCATTACGGATATTGCCGAGCACGCCCGGTACCATCCGTGATACAGCATCGATAACACACATTGCGGGGAGTTCGCCGCCCGACAACACATAGTCACCGATTGAAACCTCCAGATCGACTTCTTTCTGAAGGAGGCGTTCATCGATACCTTCGTAGCGCCCTGCTACTAAGATAACCGAACCCCAACTATGGATTCTCGTGACCAGTGAGTGGTTGAGCGGCAGGCCTTGCGGCGACATGCACACCACTTTCGTACCCGGAGGGGCGTCTTTGCGTGCTACGCAAATGGCATCGTACAAGGGCTGCACTTTCATCAGCATACCCGGGCCGCCGCCATAAGGCTTATCGTCCACGGTCTTGTACTTATCGAGCGCAAAATCACGCGGGTTAAAGCAATGCACCTCAATGAGGCCACGCTCTACTGCCCGACGCGTAACTCCTTGCTCAGTTATCGCCCGAAACATTTCCGGGAAGAGCGAAATAACACCGAAATACATCAGTAATCTTCGCCCCACTCAACCCGAATCACGCGTGCATCGAGATCAAGTGCACTCACGATCGGGCCCATAACAAAAGGAATCAGTCGCTCTTTAGGACCGTCCTTTTTCAGGTCAGAGGGAGACACCACCATAATGGGAGCGGCTCCGTGATCCACAATTCTTGACACTATGCCAAGACAAACCTCATTAAGACCAATTACTTTGCAACCTTCAAGGTCGGCAAGGTAAAACTCGTCTTTTGCGGTCGGGGGCAAGCTTGAACGCTTGATCCCTATATCCATACCCGTGTAAAGCACAGCCTGCTCGCGGGTATCAACCCCATCTAATTTGACTATAAAGCCTTGTTGATGAGGCTGCCAAGCCGCCACTGAAACCTCACGCCAATCTTCTCCACGCCGGCGAATAAACCATGGCGAGTAGTCAAAAAGGTTTTCAGGACGCTCGGTAAAGGACTGTACTTTAATATAGCCCTTTATGCCATAGACAGCACCTAGTCTGCCCATGGAGCGTGGTACATCACCTGCCATGCAGATGATTAGGCAGAAGCTGCCTCAGAGCCTTCGCCTTCAGCGGCGGCGGCAGCAGCTACTGCGGCGGCAGCGGCCTTCTTAGCCTCGACCTTAGCGGCGCGCTTTTCTTCGCGCATCTTAGCTACGGCCTCAGGGCCCATCTCATTTTCTTTCATTAAGCGCTGCACGCGATCAGAGGCCTGCGCACCAACGGAAATCCAGTACTGCAGACGCTCAGCATTCAGACGCAGACGCTCTTCCTTACCGCGGGCAATCGGGTTGAAGAAACCTAACTGCTCAATAAAACGGCCGGTAGAGGCAAAGCGGGAATCCGCTACCACTACGTGATAGAAAGGACGCTTCTTAGCGCCTAAGCGACGTAAACGAATGACTACCATTTCGTATTTACCTATAAAATTTAATGAACAGATCCCCCAAGGATCTGCCCGTGATGAAATACAGTTGGACGATTATACAAGAAATTTACGAAAAGAAAAGGGCTAATGCATATTTTCCGCCGCCATAAAGCTTGCGACGGAAAGTTTTTTGCCCTTAGCGCCGACGCATGCCACCAAGGCCGCCAAAGGCGCCCATACCGCCCATGCTACCCATCATGCTACGCATGGCACCGGCCATCTTGCGCACGCCACCCTTGCTCATCTTCTTCATCATATGCTGCATGGTCTCAAATTGCTTTAACAATTGATTGACCTCATAGACCGGCACGCCGGCACCGGCAGCAATACGCTTCTTGCGTGAGCCCTTAATAATTGAAGGATGCGCACGCTCCTTGGGAGTCATCGAATTGATAATGGCCTCCAAATGCGCCATTTGCTTTTCGTTAACCTTATCCTTTAATTGCTCCGCCATTGCGCCGGCACCCGGTAGCATCGACATTAACTTCGCCGCACCACCCATCTTGCGCATTTCTTGTAGCTGTTGCTTAAAGTCCTCTAAGTCAAAGCCACCCTTTTTAATCTTATTGGCCAAATCAGCAGCTTTGCTGGCATCGGCACTTTGTTGCAGGGTTTCAATTAAGGACAATAAGTCGCCCATATCGAGGATGCGCGAGGCAATACGCTCAGGATAGAAGGGCTCTAAGGGCTTAATCTTCTCGCCAAGACCAATAAACTTAATGGGCTTGCCGGTCACTTCACGCACCGACAGCGCCGCACCACCGCGGGCATCGCCGTCAGCCTTAGTTAAGATCACGCCGGTTAAAGGCAAGGCCTCTCCAAAGGCCTTGGCGGTATTGGCCGCGTCTTGACCGGTCATCGCGTCGACGACGAAATAGGTTTCAATTGGATTTAAGATGCGATGGAGATCTTTGACCTCAGCCATCATCTCTTCATCCACGGCCAAACGACCGGCGGTATCGACGATGAGCACCTCAAAGGCATAGCGCTTGGCATGATCTAAAGCCAAGGCGACAATATCTTGCGGCTTTTGGCTGACATCAGACGGGAAGACCTCGGTATTAGTCTCCTGCCCAAGGAGCGCCAATTGCTCAATGGCCGCCGGGCGATAGGTGTCAGCTGACACCATGAGCACCTTTTTCTTCAAACGCTCTTTTAAATAAAGCGCCAGCTTAGCTGCTGAAGTGGTCTTACCGGCACCTTGGAGACCTGCCAATAAAATCACCGCCGGGGGCTGACAGGCTAAATTGATTTCCGCATTGTCCCCACCCATGGTGGCGACTAATTCGTCATAAACAATCTTGATAAATTCCTGCCCCGGGGTCAGGCTTAAACTTACTTGCTGCCCTAAAGCACGCTCTTTGACCCGAGCAGTAAAGGTCTTGACCACCGGCAGCGCGACATCGGCCTCAAGTAAGGCGGTGCGCACTTCACGCAGGGTATCTTTAATATTCTCTTCGGTAATACGGCCCTGGCCACTGATATTTTTCAGCGTCCGATTCAGGCGCTCAGTTAGATTCTCAAACATGGCATATCCACTGCTAATGTAGCTTTAATTTTCGGATTATAACTGAAAAAAGGGTAACTTTAAGGCAGGGCTTGACTTAGGAAGGCTTAAAACGCATGCAGCCGCACTACTTTAAGGTAGGCGGCTGCACATGATGGAAGCATTACGCTTCTTGTGGCTTACTTAGGATATTACTTATTGTCCTGCAGCCACTTCTGGGCAAAATCAACACCCTTCTTGATGTTGCCTTCGAGCACCGGCTTTAACTCGTCTAAGCACTTCTGCTCATAAGCAGACAGGGTACCGATCTCGCAGACCTTCTCCCAGCCGCCCTTGCCAAAGACTAAGCGCTGTGCAAAGAACTGAGTGTAGCCTGAGCCACCTTCGGTGTAGCCGTACTCGGACACACCCGGCTCGCCTAATAAGCCACGCACCACCTTTAAGGCAAAGCGGGCACCGGCACAAGCCATGGACAGGGTAGCAGAGCCTGCACCAGCCTTGGCCTCAACCACTTCGGTACCGGCGTTCTGAATACGCTTGGTCAGCTCATCGATACGAGCCTCAGAGATCTTCTCGGCGCCAATGACCTGAGAGAGTAACGGCAGAATGGTGGTGCCGCTGTGGCCGCCGACTACCGGCACATACATCGCACTCTTGGACAGGCCTAACTCTTCACCTAAGAAGGTCTCAGAACGGAGTACGTCTAAGGCGGTGACACCAAACAGACGGTGAGCGTCGTAAACACCCTCGGCCTTTAACACTTCAGCAGCAAGCGGAACAGTGGAATTTACCGGGTTGGTAATAATGCAGATGCAAGCCTGCGGGCATACCTTGGCGCAGTTCTTCACTAAGTTTGCCACGATGCCGGCATTGATGTTGAAGAGGTCGTCACGAGTCATGCCCGGCTTTCTGGCCACGCCAGCCGGAATCACTACCACATTAGCACCGTCCAGAGCCTTTGGCAGATCGTCGCCGGTGTAGCCGTCAACACAGACATCAGTCGGCACGTGGCTTAAATCTTTGGCCACACCCGGGGTGAACGGGGCAACGTCGTACAGGCTTAACTGAGAGCCTGCCGGCAGATTATGCTTGAGCAACAGAGATAAAGGCTGACCAATGCCACCTGCGGCACCTAACACGGTTACTTTCATGTTTTTTACTCCTTAACCAGAAGTTCTAATGGTTGAATGTATTTCATAAGCGCTGTGTGCTTAATTAGACTCATGCTAGCACAAAAAGGCCTGCTTAGAGCTTACTTTTTGTCATGCCGATGCGTGATCTAAACACAAAAATGCAGATAAAAGGGCATCGCGCGCTAATTTATGCCCGCAAGGGAGGAGCTACGCCCCAAGTCCTAGGGCGTAGCTAAACATGAAGGAGCGTGATTTTAGGCAAAGGTCAGCGGCACATAGATAGTGCTCGCCTTCTCCTCCACCGGCGCTAAAGCGGCAAAGTACTCCTCAACCGTCGGCAACCTACCTAAGCAGGCACTTACGGCCGTGAGCTCGGCGCTGCCCAAATAGACCTGCGCGCCGGTACCTAAGCGGTTTTTAAAGTTACGCGTGGAAGTGGACAGCACCACCGCGTTATCGCGCACGCGGGCTTGATTGCCCATACACAAGGAGCACCCGGCTACTTCAATACGCGCACCGGCCTTGGCAAAGGCGGCAAAGCAACCCTCTGCTTTGAGCTTTTCTTGATCCATGCGCGTAGGCGGGGCCAACCACAACCGTACCGGCGCTTGCGCCTTGGCATGCATAAAGATCTCAGCAGCGGCGCGATAATGGCCGATATTGGTCATGCACGAGCCGATAAAGCACTCATCAAGTTTGGTGCCGGTAAGCTCCGACAGCGGTCGCACATCGTCAGGATCGCACGGGGCGCACAATAAGGGCTCGCTAATCTCCCCCATATCAATGGTCAGCACCGCATCATAGGTGCAATCGGGGTCGGCACAAATGGGAGTGAAGTTTGCCGCAGTCTGTTCCATCACCTCCGCGCGGCGCAACAAGGCCTCTTTATCGTTATAGCCCTGCTCCACCAGCTTACGTAAAAAGGCGGCATTAGAGCGCAAATACTCTTGGACGCGCTCGGGCTTTAAGGCGATGGCGCAGGCGGCAGCTGAGCGCTCGGCGGAGGCATTGCACAGCTCAAAGGCCTGCTCGACCGGTAAGTCCTCCAAGCCCTCAATTTCCAAAATGCGGCCATTAAAGACATTTTTCTTGCCCTGCTTTTCCACCGTCAGCAGCCCCTGCTTACGGGCAAAATAGGCAATGGCATGCACTAAGTCACGTAAGGTAATGCCCGGCCGACGTTTGCCAACAAAGCGCACTAAGACGGAGCCCGGGACATCAAGCGGCATTGAGCCCGTGGCTGCAGCAAAGGCCACCAGGCCCGAGCCTGCGGCAAAGGAAATGCCCAAGGGCATGCGGGTATGACTATCCGCGCCCGTACCTACGGTATCGGGCAGACACATGCGATTTAAAAAGGAGTGAATCACACCATCCCCCGGGCGCAAAGCCACCCCGCCGCGGGCGGTAATGAAATCAGGCAGACTGTGTTGCATCTTAATGTCCACCGCACGCGGATAGGCGGCGGTATGGCAGAAAGATTGCATCACCAACGGGGCCTGGAATTTAAGGCAGGCCAAATCGGCCAGCTCGTCGCGCGTCATCGGCCCGGTGGCATCTTGCGAGCCTACGGTGGTAATCTTGACCTCACAATACTCACCCGGGCGGACGCCATCCTTGCCACAGGCACGACCGATAATCTTTTGTGCGCGCGTAAAACCGCCGCTTGCCT
This sequence comes from Candidatus Anaerobiospirillum merdipullorum, assembly GCA_018883895.1. GTDB lineage: Bacteria > Pseudomonadota > Gammaproteobacteria > Enterobacterales > Succinivibrionaceae > Avisuccinivibrio > Avisuccinivibrio merdipullorum. Next base: position 36,167 of record JAHLFG010000018.1, on the reverse strand, counting down.
TAACTTCAGGCTTGCTAGCAAAGAGCGTGCTAGGCTCAAGTCCCAAGAAAGCGCGGGCCTTCATGGTAAGGGCACGTCCGACAATAAGCTCAATGCGCCCGCCGGCACGCACCTCGTCTAGCAAGGTATCACGCAGTTTAAAGGTGGTTAACACCTTATCCGTGCCATGCTCCACCACCTTGCCCTCATAAGGCAGGAGGTCAATAATCATGCCAGGCTCAATCTTATCGACCAGACATTCAATTGGCAGCGCGCCGCTGTCTTCTAAGGTATTGTAGAAAATCGGCGCAATCTTGCCGCCCAAGACAAAACCGCCGCCGCGCTTGTTGGGAATGCAGGGTAAATCATGGCCGATATGCCAAATTAAGGAATTGGCTGCACTCTTACGTGACGAGCCAGTACCCACCACATCACCGACATAGCATAAGGGGTAGCCGTCTTGCTTTAAGCGCTCGAGCATTTGCATCGGCCCGCGCACCCCTTCCACGTCAGCCGTGACATCAGGGCGCGAGTTTTTAAACATTGCCAAGGCATGCAACGGAATGTCAGCACGCGACCAGGCATCGGTGGCCGGGGATAAATCATCGGTGGTCACCTCACCTGCGACCTTAAAGACCTTTAAGGTAATGCACTGCGGCAGTGCTTCTTTTTCTGTAAACCAGGTGGCATCGGCATAGGCCTTGAGTACTTGGGTGGCCGCCTGATTGCCATTTTTAGACAGAGCACACAGCTCATCAAAGGCATCATAGATAAGTAAGGTGCGACTTAAGGCCTGTGCGGCGACGGGCGCTAATTTTTCATCTTGCAAGAGATCCATCAAGACCGGCACGTTATAGCCGCCTTTCATCATGCCCAAAAGCTCAACGGCCTGCTCAACGTTCAAACCGCACACGCGTACTTTGCCTGTAGCCACCTCACCTAAAAAGGCGGCCTTTACTTTAGCGGCCGGATCGACACCTGCCGGCACGCGCTCGGACAACAAAGTAAGTAAGGATGTAGCCGTAGCCGCATCTTGATTTTCCTGTAATAGCTGCGCCAAACTTTGCATTTGCGTTGCGTTTAGCGGTAAGGGGGCGGCGCCCAAACGCGCTCTGTCCGCCACCATTTCATCATAGCCGGGAATGCCGGTACTTACTCTAGTCATGCTTACATGCCTCAATAGACGATTTAACAGGGTAGTTATGTAATAAAGTGGATTGTAGCACGCACGCTTGCGCCTTCTGCCAATGAAGGCAAAGCACCACCTTATGTGAGCCAAAAGCGGGCGTTAGCGCAAATCGGCAATTTGCTCCCAGGCAAAACTAGGCCCGGGATCGGTTTTGCGGGTGGGAGCAATATCACTATGCCCAGCAATATGCCCGCCAATTTGCGGATAGGCCTGCTGCAAGGTGACGATAAGAAGCCGCAAACTGTGGTATTGCTCCTTAGTATAGGGGGTAGTATCGGTGCCCTCAAGCTCAATGCCGATACCATAGTCATTGCATTCCGCCCGCCCCTGATATTGTGAGCGCCCAGCATGCCAGGCTCTATCCAAACAAGAGACATATTGCGTAATGCGCCCGGCACGGTTGATAAAAAAGTGCGTCGAAACTTCCATGCCCGCCACTTGGGCAAAATAAGGATGCGCCTTAGGGTCTAGGGTATTGAGGAAGATATCATCGACATAGGGCCCCCCAAAATGCCCCGGCGGCAGGGAAATGCCATGAATGACAATCAGGGAGATATCCATCGGTTGTGGGCGAGCCCCACAGCGGCAGGTAGGCACCTGCCGCACGCCCTGCACCCAGCCTGATTTAACTTCCAAAGGATGCAGGTACGATGTCTTAGGCAAGCTCGGAGATGCGACCATCGATAAACTCAAAGGCGCCACTGTGCTCCTGTGCGGCACTATCGACAAAGGAAATGAGCTCGTAATTCTTGGCGTCACTTAAAAAAGCGCGCAATAACATATTGTTAAGCTTATGGCCGGTCTTAAAGGCCTTAAAGCTACCCAAGATGCTATGCCCGGACATATAAAGATCGCCAATAGCGTCTAACATCTTATGTTTGACAAATTCATTGGGATAGCGCAAACCATCGGGATTGACCACGCGATAGTCATCTAGCACCACCGCATTTTCCAAGGAGCCGCCTAAGGCTAAATTATGCGCATGCATATATTCCACATCGCGCATAAAGCAGAAGGTGCGTGCCCGCGACAGCTCAGAGGCAAAACCGCGCCCGGTGAAATTGAAGACCAAGTGCTGTAAATCGCGCTCAATGGCCGGATGATTAAAATCAATGGTCAAGTCTAATTGAAAACCACCGTGACTGGGATTTAATTCCGCCCACTTCTCGCCATCCTCAACGCGCACCTTACGTGCCACGCGCAAATAACGTTTGGCCTGTGGTAAATCCTGTACGCCGATGGCTTCAAACAAATAAATAAAGGGTTGTGCCGAGCCATCCATCACCGGGATCTCCGGTGCGTTGACATCAATATAGAGATTATCAATGCCCAAGGCGGACAAAGCGGCAGTTAAATGCTCGACGGTGGAAATTCTGACGCCGTCTAAATTCACTAAGGCGGTGCACAATTGGGTATCACGTACCGCCTCGGGAGCGCACTTAATGGATACCGGAGGATTTAAGTCGGTACGCGTGTAAATAAGTCCCGTATCCGCCGGAGCCGGACGAAAGCTGACGGTGACCTTAGAACCGGAGTGTAAACCAATTCCGGCAGCGGAGAACGCTTTTTTAATCGTGCGTTGCTTAATCATGTAGCCTCTTTTCTACGGTGCTCTGCTTTACGTACAGTAGTGTATTTTATTACAAAAAAGTCATCTTAGCATTGCTCTGCAAAAAAGTAGCAGTTATGCCTAAATATTTAGACCGTAGCGGATCCCCTAAAGTTCCCTGAAGCTTAAGCTTCAGTGGGCATAAAGACGTATGACGCTAGGGCTCTAATTGCATGCGTCCGCCACTGGTGGCGGCCACACTAAGGCAGAACTTATGGCACTGCTTTAAGATAGTCCGCCTACCAAACTTACGTAACAGTACATTGATGGGGATGAGCAAATGCGGGCCGAGGCCATCAATTAAATAGAGTTTTATCTTGCCGCTTACTTTTTCTTTGACCAAGAGCACATTGTGGCAAAACATATCTGCCGGCAGGACATTGTAGGTTAAAAGATAATGCTTTAACTCTTCATAGGCCTGTTGCAGCTCTGTGGGTGGCAAGATTTGGAGCAGATCGGGGCGCAAGAGCAGTTGATCTAAGCCTAAGACCTCCTTGCTACTATCACTTGCAATATAGCTTTGCACCAAACCAAGCTCATGCTGGCAGTAAAAACCGCCATAGAACTCAGGAATATGGGTAAATGGGATCTGATGCTTCTTTAAAAAATTGAAATAAGCGATCTCATTTTTGGTGATGGCATTGCAGCCGGGCTTACTTAACTTATACAGTAAGTCCGGCTGACGCGGATCAACAAAGCAACGCCGATTGCTTCCCGCGCCAATCTCGCGCAAAGAGGCAAAATCCAAGTTAAGCGGCGGATAACGCCTGCCATAAAGCAAAGACATAATACTCACCGCAGAGCACTCCTTTAGTCAGCGCGACCGCGTAAAATCGGCGGGACCACCCACAAACTCTCATCCCCATTGCCCTCGCTAGAGCTCATGCCGGAAACAGCAATTTCAGCCGGGGCCGGAGCGACCTTAACTTCTGCAGCTGTAGCTGCTGCGCTCTCGGTGCCATTATTTGGCACTTCAGTTATCGTCGCCGAGGCAGTAGTAAGCGTAGAAGTAGCCGTGGCCTGGGTGGGCGTGCTGGTGCTAAAGTCACGTTTAATGGTAGGCGTACCCCCCTTTAACACCTGCGTGAAAAAGTCGCTGCCGCCTACTGCAGGCGCGGCATCGCCATGGCGGCGTAAGGCGCTTGGCACCCGCACCGCATCTTGCGTGCCCGGTTGCTCTTGGGAGATGCCGGTCATGATGATGGTGACCACAATCTCATCTTCGGCCAGCTTATCATCAAAGTTCATGCCGATCTTGCTGCCATAGTCGCTCTCTTCAGAGACATACTTTTGCAGCGCCTCATTAATCATCTGCCAGCGGCCAATGCCAAAGTTGGGGTTGACCCGCGTATGCACGATAATACCGGTGGCCGAGCGCACATCGACATTGTCAATTAAAGGATTGCGCACCGCCTGAGCCACCGCATCTTCCACAAAGGTAGGACCCTTGCCATGGCCGATACCGACGACTGCGAGACCAGCATCCTCCATCACCAGGCGCACATCATTAAAGTCGACGTTCATATAGTCGGCATTGGTAATAATGGAATTAATGCCAAAGACCGCGCGATAGAGCACATCATTGGCGGCATTAAAGGCATTTAAAATCGAGACATTAGCCCCTAAATTGGTAAGCAACTTATTGTTATCAATAACAATTAAGCTGTCAACATACTTGGACAGTTCAGTAATACCGGCCTGGGCGTTGACCATATGGGACTTACCTTCAAATTTAAAGGGCTTGGTGACCACGCCCACGGTAAGCGCGCGACACTCTTTTTTGGCAATCTCGGCAATTAAAGGCGCCGCGCCCGTACCCGTACCACCACCCATGCCAGCGGTGATAAAGATAAGATTACCATTTTGTAATAAGCGCTTGAGATCATCATGGCTCTCCTCGGCTGCCTTGCGGCCCACCGTCGGATTACAACCTGAGCCCAAGCCATGGGTAAGATTAACGCCAATTTGCACCTTAACCGGTGAGGTATTGCGCGACAATGCCACGCTATCGGTATTGACCGCAATAAATGATACCCCCGGCAGGCTTTGATTAATCATGTGTTGCAGCGCATTGCACCCGCCGCCACCCACGCCGACTACTAAAATCGAGACTTCACTGGGCGATTTAATGTTATTGCCAACTGCGGCATTGGATACTGCCGCCACCTTAAACTCACTCATAATGACCTTGTAAACTTGCGCAAAATTTATGCCGCTATCTTAACAAGAAAGAAAGAATTTTACCGCAATTAACTGCGGCAACTGACGTTTAAAAAACCGGCACGTGGCCGGTTTTCTCCTGCAAGGCAAACTTAATCAGCTTTATTGCGTAAAATCGGCGGCACCGACCACAGATCTTGACTTTCCGCCGCACTCATTTGCCCCACGCCGCCTACCGGCACCTCAGCTCCCCCGGTCGGGGCCTGATTGGGGCTCATTTGCACTTGCGCACCACTCTCAGGGCGCAGGCTAGACGGGGCACTACCAAAGCTTAAGGGACTTACCTGACTATTGTCATTGCCCCCGGCCGGAGTCGGCGCGCTAATGCCGGCACTAAAGGTGGCACTAGAAGCTGACGGTTGAGTGCTAGCGCCAAAACCACTTAGGGCATGATTTTGCGCCATGCTAAAGAAGCCGCCGGCATCTGCTTTGGCATTGCCAAGCGTACTATTACGCCGTAAGGAAGCTTGATTGCGTGCCACCGCCGCCGGGCTTTCAGCGCCTTGAGACATATCAGCCGGCGAAATACCGGTAATTAAAATGGTAACGGCAATCTCGTCCTCCGCCAATTTATCGTCAAAGGACAGACCCATCTTGCAATCGGCCTCTTCATCGGCATAACTCTGGATTTCCGAGCAAATTTCTTCCCATTTAACAATCGGGAAGTTGGTATTGACACGGGCATTGACCAAAAGACCTGCCGCCGAGCGAATATCAACCTGCTCAATAAGCGGGCTGTGAATGGCGTGTTGCACTGCATCTTCAACAAAGTTGGCACCCTTACCCATACCATTGCCGATCATCGCATGCCCTCGTCCCATTAAGACGGTACGGACATCGGCAAAATCAAGATTGATATAGCCCGGGCGCGTAATGGCGTCGGTAATGCCTTTGACGGCATTTAAGAGCACATCATTGGCCTCATTAAAGGCGTTGACGATGGAGACATTCGCCCCTAAATTCTTTAACAGCTTGTCATTGTCAATCACAATTAAGCTGTCGACATTCTTTGACAGATCAGAAATACCGGCCTGGGCATTAATCATATGGCGCTTGCCTTCAAAGCGAAAAGGCTTGGTCACTACGGCCACCGTCAAGGCGCCGGTTTCCTTGGCAATCTCGGCAATTATCGGCGCCGCGCCGGTTCCGGTACCACCACCCATGCCGGCGGTGATAAAGACCATGTCAGAGCCTAGGAGCAGCTTTTTAATATCCTCTTTACTCTCTTCTGCCGCCTTGCGCCCCTTATTGGGATCGCAACCGGCGCCTAAACCATTGGTAAGTTTGACGCCAATTTGCACCTTAGTGGGGGCCGTAGATTTGCTCAAAGCTTGGGTATCAGTATTGATGGCAATAAATTCCACGCCATCTAAACTTTGATTAATCATATGTTGCAGTGAATTACCGCCACCGCCACCCACACCAATGACGCGAATAACGCAATTATTAGCTGGATGGATATTTGTATCTGCCGCGCTATTCGACACGGCCGCCACCTTAAAATCGCTCATAAACCTATCCTATTCATCACCACTAAAGCTATCTTAGCAAGAAATCACAAAAGTTCTTGTAATTAGCTCAAAGTTCTTTATGAAACCACTCTTTAATCTTGGCCCACAGCGAACTACCCTTTTCCTGCTGCGCTCCTTGCTCCCCTTGCAATCTATCATCGAGATCTGAGCGTCCAAAGCGCAACAGACCCACGCTTACTGCCTTGTCAGGGCCCACAGGGCTGTCATCACACCACGTCACGCCGCGCGGATTGCCCACTTTGACCTTAACTAAATCATAACCATTAGGGGATAGCGCCAAGGTCGCGAGCTTTTCAATTGAGCGCGTTTTAGCCACTCCACCGGTAAGCACAAAGCCGGCGCCTAAATTGAGCACAATGCCCATATCGCGCGAGCAATGCTCAATCTGATCGCTCACGGCATTGAACACATCCTGCAGTCCCGAGGCAATAACATCGGCCAAATCTGCCTTGGAGATAAAGACCTTTTCATCCTGCCCGTCCGCACCGCCAACTGAGACTTGCAGCGACATCTTGCGATCGCTCTCTGACAGCAAAGTAGAGCTTGCCGCCCCGTATTTACACTTAATCTCTTCGGCCAAAGACAAAGGCAGGCCATAGCGTAAGGCAATGGCGCGCGTAATGGCGTTACCGCCACGCTCGAGGCCAAAGGAGATAATCAAACGCTGTCTGTCATAGACTGCAACATTGACCGTGCCGGCACCATAATCGATAAGGCAGACGCCAATATTCTTATCATCAAGCGATAAGACCGCATCGGCGGCGGCAATGCCGGTAAAGACAAAGCGATCGATCATTACATCTGAGGACACGCGTTGAATGGCCGAGCGCAGATTGTTTTCCTGATCGCGGCTACAGGAAATAATATGCACCTGCACCTCTACGCGCATGGCCGACAGCCCGATGGGGTTAATGATTTCACTGCCATTGTCACAGGTATAAAACTGCGGGATCACATGAATAATGTGATTGCCCTCGGTAAGCTTGACCGAGCGCGCATTTTCAATGCAATGATCGCGATCCACGCGCGAGACAATGCGATTTTGCACCGTGGCGGTACCATGCTCATTGCGCGATTCAATATGCCGTCCGGCAATACCCAACAGACAATGATCTAGCGCATGTCCAAGTTTGGGCTCCACATCTTGCATCAGCAAGGTTAAGGCGTCACTTAGGGCAAAGAGATCGCTTACCGATCCAGCGTTCATGCCTGAGGACTTCACTTCCCGATAAAAACGCACCGTAACGGCACCATCGGCATCCACGGTGCCGGCAATGAGACGCAACCACGAGGTACCAATATCTATTCCGATGAGCAGTGAGCGCTCAGTGCCGCGTTCAATGGCGGCCGTCTTGCTCTTATTCTTGGCAAACATAATCATTCCTGCTTCAAAACCGCACGTTCGCGTACGGCAAAACCGCTGTCATAACGGAGATCGACATATTCAAGCGCCGACAGATTCAAATTGGCGCGGTCCATCGCCTGTAAAAATCGTTTAAGTCGCGTGGCCACGACCGCATGTTCATTATCGCGCCCTAAGATCAAGGTAGTGCCGTTAATAAGCTCGATACGAAAACAACGTATATTATCGAGCATAACCGCGCGCATCTGCAAACCATAGGGTTTAAGGGCGCGCATAAAGAGCACGGCCTTGGTATAGACCTCCGGCGCCAAATCATCATGCGGCGCGGCCAGGCGGACTAAGGGCTCATGAAAGCGCGTTAAATCCGGATAAAAGACCTGTTGCGCCACCGCATCATACAAGCCATTGTCATTCCAATAGGCCGCCGGCACATGCTCTACTAAGGACACCACCAAGGTATCGGGCATGCGCTTTTTTACTAAAGCGCGCGCCGTCCACGGAATTTGCATCAAGGCCTGCGTTAAAGGAGCGGTATCGAGGATGGGCAGATTATGCCCGGCACATAATTGCCCGGCCAAAGCAGCCACTTCGCGCTTATCAATGCGCTTTAAAGCCCCATCGATGACAATATTTTTCACCGGCAAGCTTTCATCAGCAACTAGCGCCTCTTTTAGACGTAAGTCAAAAGAGACGATGCAGCCTATCACCAAGGCACAAAAGATAAGCCCGATGATAAAACGTCCGCGACTTTGCTTGCCTGCCATGAAAACACCCTACCCTCAGTCCTGCACTTTTTGCCAGCGCGTGGACAATAAGCGACAGGCCTTAGTCACTGAGCCCGCTCCTTGCGTGAGCACAATGTCACCTGACTGTACCAGGCTTGCTAAGATCTCCGGGACCTGCTCCAAGCTTTCGGCATAATGCGGCTCAAGCTTACCTTGTGCCCGAATCGAGCGGCACAGATGGCGGCTGTCAGCACCGGCAATGGGCTCTTCACCTGCGCTATAGACCTCAAGGAGCACTAATTCATCCACTTGCTGCAAGACGCGCACAAAGTCTTCATACAGATCGCGCGTGCGGCTATAGCGATGGGGCTGAAAAACCATGACCAAACGCCGCCCCGGCCAACCGTCGCGCACCGCCTTAATCGTCGCCGCCACCTCCGAGGGGTGATGACCATAATCATCGACCAAACTTACCTTCTTATCTCCGACCATAAAGTGGCCATAGCGCTGAAAACGCCGCCCAACCCCTTCAAAGGTGGCAAAGGCCAGCTTAATTGCCTCATCGGCAATGCCCTCTTCCTGCGCTACCGCCGCCGCTGCCGCGGCATTTTTGGCCATATGCAGTCCCGGCAAGGTCAAGCTCACGGCCAAAGGCTCCCTATCTTTGCGCAAAATGGTAAAGCGCGAGCCACTGCCATGGGGCTCATAGTCAACCACCTGTAAATCAGCCCCGGGCTTGGTGCCATAGGTGATGACGGTGCGTCCGATGCGCGGTAATAATTTTTCAATCACCGGATCGTCAATGCACACCACGGCCACGCCATAGAAGGGCAAATTGTGGAGAAATTCAATAAAGGTATCCTGTAGCTTGCCAAAATCTCCGCCATAGGTGCCTAAATGATCAGGCTCAATATTGGTCACCACGGTGACCATCGGCTGTAAATGCAAGAAGGAAGCATCAGACTCATCGGCCTCGGCAATTAAATAGCGCGATGAGCCCAAACGCGCATTGGTGCCGGCGCTGTTCAGTAAGCCGCCGATGACAAAGGTCGGATCTAAACCTGCCTTACCATAGATACTAGCAATCAGGCTTGTGGTCGTAGTTTTACCATGGGTACCGGCCACGGCAATGCCATAGCGATAACGCATCAGCTCGCCTAGCATCTCCGCGCGGCGTACCACCGGAATACGTAAGCGTAAGGCCTCATCCACCTCCGGATTGCCTGGATGAATGGCCGATGACACCACCACCACGCTGACATTTTGCACATGACTGCGCTCATGCCCAATAAAGACCTTAATGCCCAGGGAGCGCAAATGCTCGGTCACCTTGCTTTCCACGACATCCGAGCCTTGCACGGCATAACCTTCATTGCGCAACACTTCGGCAATGCCGCACATCCCGGCGCCGCCAATGCCCACAAAGTGAATGCAGCGCACCTTGTGCATTAAAGGAATACCATGTAAAAATTCGTCCTTTAGCTGTGTCATATCGCTCTATCTCTAATTAACTTTTTTACCATAAGCGGCCAATAGCGCATCGATAGCTTGTAGCACGCGCTGCGGGGCATCTAAAACTGCCGCCTGCCGTTGACAATCAGCGCGTTTGGCAAGCTCCCCTTGCTCAAGTAAGTGACTTAAACTTGCCTGCAAGGTGGTGGCATTTAAATTTGCCTGCGCAATCATCGCCGCCCCACCGAGGCTTACCTGCACGGCCGCATTCTTGGTTTGATGATCATCCACCGCCGTGGGCAAGGGGATATATAAAGCCGGCAAGCCCGCAGCGGCCACTTCTGCCACCGTCAACGCACCGGCGCGGCAAATTACCACATCTGCGCTGCGGTATTGTGCGGCCATATCATCAATAAAATCCTGTGTAGTGACGCCAAAGCCCTCCTCCGTGGCCGTGCTCTGCTGCGCATAGCAGGCGGCAACCTTGGCCTGATTGCCCTTGCCACATTGATGCACGATATGCAGAGAAAGCCCTGTCGGCTTGACCTTTTTTATATAAAAGTCACTTAACAGCGCCGGGAGTTTTTCATTTAAAGCCTGCGCCCCTAAGGAGCCGCCAACAATTAAAAGATGTAAAGTGTCAGCGGCCAAAAATTCCCGGTTTAAGGCATGCAAAGCGGCAATTTCCGGGCGCACTGGATTGCCGGTGACTTGTACCTTAGGCCCACTAAAGGCCCCCGGGAAGCCTAATAACACTAAATTGGCAATTTTAAACAACAGCCGATTGGTAAGCCCTGCCGCCGCATTTTGCTCATGCAAAACTAAAGGTATACCCAGCATTTTAGCTGCCACCCCGCCCGGGCCTGAGGCATAACCACCCATGCCGATGACCACATCCGGGGCAAAGTCTTTAATCACCTTTCGTGCCTGCCAGATGGCGCGCATAATCATCCACGGTGCGCCCATTAAGGACTTCAGCCCATTACGGCGCAGCCCCTGTACCTTAATATAGGCAATCTTAAAGCCCGCCTTAGGAACCAATTGCTCTTCCATGCGCCCGCGCGCGCCCAACCATAAGATGTCAGCGCCGCGTGCTTGCAGCAAACGCGCAATGGATAGCGCCGGGATCACATGTCCGCCGGTACCTCCGGCCATAATCAGAACTTTCATCTCCCATCCTTATACCAAGCGTTTCTTACCCTTAGGGCCTAAGGGACCATGACGATACTCAAAATCAATGCGCATTAACAGCGCCAGCGCGGCCATGGTAATCATCAATGAAGAGCCCCCATAGGACACCAGCGGTAAGGTCAGGCCCTTAGTCGGCAAGGCCCCGGTGGCAGCCCCAATATTAATTACGGTCTGCAACGCAAACCAACAGCCAATCCCAAAGGCGGCATAGCCGGCAAAGGATGGAGCGTGGCGCAATAGCGCAAAGGACAAACGCACTGCCTTAAAGACAATGAAAAACTCCAAGGCAATCACGATGAGCATGCCGACAAAGCCCAATTCCTCACCTAAGATGGCGGTAACAAAGTCGGTATGCGCCTCCGGAAGATAACCTAATTTCTGAATGGAATTACCAATTCCCTCGCCATGCACCCCGCCGCGGCCAAAAGCCATTAAGGATTGCGTTAACTGATAGCCCGAGCCAAATTCATCCGCCCACGGATCCAAAAAGGACATCACGCGCCGCCAGCGATAGGGCTGAAAAACAATCAGTGCCGCACCGATAAGCGCCACGATAAAGCCGGTGAGGAAAAACTTGGTTAAGCCTGCCCCGGAGACAAACAAAATGCCAAAGGTAATCGAAGTCACCACCACCAAGGAGCCAAAATCAGGCTGCGCGAGCAGTAGTGCTGCAATAAAGCCAATTAAGAATAAGGGCTTGAGAAAGCCTTTGGTAAGTTTGCGAATCTCTTCGGTCTTGCGACTTGAATAGGAGGCCAGATAAATAATCCACGAGAGCTTTAAGATCTCCGCCGGTTGAATATTAAAAAAGCCCAGCTCAATCCAGCGTTTGGCCTCATTAATTTCGCGTCCTACAATGAGCACTAATATTAAGAGCGCAATGGAGAACAATAACAAAGTCATGGCAAAACGCTGTACCTGAGCGGTGGGGATGGTGGCACAAAAAATAAAGACGAACAGGCCCAACACCACATAGACCAACTGACGCTTTAAATAGTAAGCGCTATCGCCAAAGCGGGTAAAGGCCTCCATCACCGAGGCTGAATTGATAAGGACCACGCTAATGCCTAATAGAGCTAGTACGCATAGCAACAAGCCGCGATCAAAAGTCGGCTTGGTCCCCATTAAAGCGTACCAGATCTTAGCAAGCATGCTTAAACCTCGCGGCTCTCTAAATGCGTCACGAGGCTGACAAAGATGCGCCCGCGCTCTTCAAAGCCTTTGAATTGATCAAAGGAGGCACAAGCCGGAGACAGCAAGATAGCCTGCCCCGGTGCGGCATAGGCAAAAGCCTCATTTAAAGCCTGACGCAAATTAAGCACACTGCGCGTGTACTCCGAGGAGAGCGTCAAGAGTTTGTCTGCATCGCGCCCAAAGCAATACATGCGCTTGACAGTGTTACCCAAATACTGCTTTAAAGGCGAGAAATCCTGTCCCTTACCTAGGCCGCCTGCCAGCAAGATAATGCCGGCTGGGTGCCGAGCGCGCAGACCTTCAATGGCCGCCTGCGTCGAGGCCACATTGGTGGCCTTGGAGTCATTGTAAAAGGACACGCCGTCAAGCACGCGTACCAATTGACAGCGATGCTCCAGTCCCGTGAAGGTGCGTAAAGCTCGCACTTGCGCCTCTTCGGGGATGCCCACGGCATCGGCCAAAGCCATCGCGGCGGCGGCATTTAATTCATTGTGCGAGCCGCAAATGACCAAGTCACGGCAATTAAAGACGCGCCGCCCATTTTTTGTCAGGAAGGTCCCTTCCTCGCACACCTCACGCCCATAATCCTGATTATCCGGCCCAAAGCTGGCCCAATACTGCCCGGAAGGCGGCAAGGTACGCGCATCGGTACGATTGACAATCACACGCTTGCAGTGGCGGAAAATGCGCTGCTTGGCTGCAGCATAGTTTTCAATATTGCCGCCATAGCGATCTAAATGGTCTTCGCTGACATTAAGGATAGTACCGGCCGCTAAATTTAACGAATACGTAGTCTCGAGCTCAAAGCTGGACAACTCCAACACATAAAGTCCCACTTTATCCGAGAGAATATCAAAGACCGCAATGCCAAAATTGGCGCCGACGGCGGTTCTGATCCCCGCCTGCTCGGCCATGGCGGTAACTAAGGCGGTGACGGTGGACTTGCCGTTAGATCCCGTAATGCCTACAATCGGAGCCTGGGCTTCAAAGGCAAAGAGCTCAATATCACCGATAATCCGCGCTCCGGCCGCCGCCGCTTCCTCAATTTCCGGCATATGAATGCTAATTCCCGGCGAAACCACCAAGATGTCATAGGTGGCCAATAATTTGCCATTGAGCGGACCTAAGTTCAAATCCACCCCACCTGGCATCTCATCGACATAGGGAGGATTTATGCGGGTATCAAAAATGGATAATTTACGCAGATCATGCCGTAAGAGATAGCCAATGACCGCGATATTGGAGATACCTAAGCCGACTACTGCGACTTTTTTACCGTTTAAATTTGCGTTCACGAATATGTCCTTGATTGCCTATGGCAAATCGATGAAATTAGCGGAGCTTGAGGGTAATGAGACCTAAGAGCACCAGTACTACCGTGATAATCCAAAAGCGCATAAAGACGCGTGGCTCCGGCCACCCGCCTTTTTCAAAATGATGATGAATCGGGGCCATCTTAAAGATGCGCCGGCCGGTCATTTTATACGAGCCCACCTGTAAAATCACGGAAATTGTCTCCAGCACAAAAATGCCGCCCATGATAACTAGCAAAAGCTCTTGGCGCACTAAAAGCGCAATGATCCCCAAAAGCGCGCCTAAAGCCAGCGAGCCCACATCGCCCATAAAGACTTCGGCAGGATAAGTGTTAAACCACAAAAAGCCTAAACCCGCCCCGCAAATGGCGGTACACACCACCAAAAGCTCCGAGGCCTTGGGCAGATAAGGAATATAGAGATAGGCGGCAAAATTGGCGTTGGACGTCAGCCACGCAATCAAACCAAAACCCGCGGCCACCGTCACCGTGGTAATGATAGCCAGGCCATCTAAGCCATCGGTTAAATTTACCGCATTAGAAGCACCGGTAAGCACGAAATAGGCCAAGGGAATGATTAAAAAGCCTAAATCTGGCATAAAGTCCTTAAAGAAAGGTACTACCAAGGTAGTCTCGGCTTTGGTTTCGGCAAAGCCATAGATGGCGCAGGATAAGCCCAAAGCGGCCGCCGATTGCCAGAAATACTTATATTTAGCGCGCAAACCATGCGGATCATGCCGCACTACCTTTAAATAGTCATCGGCAAAACCAATTAAGCCATACACCACCAAGGTGATAAGACATAACACCACATAGAGATTATCAATGCGACACCACAAAAGGCAGGAGAGCACGATGGTGGAATTGATAAGCACGCCACCCATGGTCGGGGTACCCTGCTTTTTTAAATGGCTCTCCGGGCCATCCTTACGCACCACCTGGCCAAAGTGCAATAACTGCAACTTGCGAATGCAATAGGGCCCCAAACATAAGGAGATGGTAAGGGCAGTTAAAAAGGCTAAAGCCGCACGAAATGACAGATATTCAAATACACGAAATGAATCGACAAATTGTGCTAAATAATCAAAGAGTAAATAAGCCATACGCTATCCTAAGCTTGAGCCGCATGGCTGCGGCGCTGTAAAAAATCGCTAACGCGGTCCATATGCATGGAGTGACTGCCTTTAATGAGGACACAGCAATGCGCTCCTACTTTAGCCGCATCATCTAACTCCTTGGCCAAAGCAGCACAGAGCTCTGCTTGCGAAGCAAAATGCGCTTTACGCCCCTGAAAAGCCTCATGGGTAAGCGTAGTTAATGGGCCTTGGGTCAATAAGAGCTCACATTGCCCACAAGCGGCCAGGCCTACTTGCCGATGTAAGTCCTGAGCCTTACTTCCAAGCTCCCCCATATCCCCTAAGACCAAGATGCGTCTTGCATCTTTAAACTCTCCTAAGGTAGCAATCCCCGCTAGCATGGCATTGAAGCTGGCATTATACGCGTCATCAAGCACGGTAATGCCGGGCAATTCCACACGCTGTAGCCTCCCGGGCAAAGTCTGACAACTCTCAAGCCCGTCCTTAATGGCGTTGATATCCGCCCCCACACTTAAGGCCAAAGCGGCAGCTGCCGCCGCATTAGCGGCATTGTGCGCCCCTAAGATAGGTAAATTAAGCGTCAGTTCCTGCCCCCGGATGTTGAGCGTAAAACTGATCCCCGCCGGGCTGGCCTGATGGAGCTTATACGTCACCTCAGCCTGTGGTGACACGCAAGCCTCTCCAAAGGTCCACAAACGCCCTTTATGTAGCATGGCAGCAAAATCGTGGGCAAAGTTTGTAGCAAAGTTGCCGCAAGCCGGAACGATGCCAATGCCCCCACGCTGTGCCACATCTTCAATTAACTCGCGTTTGCCTAAATACACGCCCTCCGGCGAGCCAAAGCCCTCAATATGCGCCTGCCCCACATTGGTAATGAGCGCACTTTGCGCCTGGACAAATTCACAGGTACGCGCCAAGTCCCCGCGATGCGAGGCCCCCTGCTCAATGACGGCAAAATCTATTTGGGGGGTTAAACGCAATAAGGTAAGCGGCACCCCGATATCATTGTTAAAGTTGCCTTGGGTATAGAGCACGCGCCCGCACTTACTTAAAATGGCCGCGGTCATTTCCTTGACGGTGGTTTTACCACACGAGCCTGACAGCGCAACTACTTTAGCAGTTGACTGCTGCCGTACTGCCAGCGCACACAGGCCCAATAAACGCTGCGTATCCGGGGCTATCACTAAGCTATGCCCGCTTTGTTGCAACTTTGTGCACAGTGCCTTTTCCTGGGCGTAAAAGTCAGCGGCGATGCCTAACATGGCAGCTCCCTGCTTTGCAGCCACCTGTACAAAGCGATGACCGTCAAAGCGCTCCCCTTTAAGGGCAATAAATAAGGCCCCCGCGCAGGGTTTGCGGCTATCTGTTTCCACCGCGGTCACATCAGTTTGACTTGCATTTGCCCCAGGTAAAATCTGTACCTTGCTATCTAGCTGTGACAGCTTTTGTAACTTAAAGGCTATCATGCGCCCTCCACAGCATTACTTTCAGCATACAAACCAGCAGGTTGCGGCAGACCTAAGAGGGCACACACTTCCTCCCTATCAGAGAAGTGAATGGTCTTATCCTTTAAGATCTGATAGTCCTCATGCCCCTTGCCGGCCACTAAGACCACGCTGTGCGCATGCGCGCGTCCATAGGCTACGGCCGCGGCAATGGCCTCTTTACGATCAACGATAACGCTTATCTTTTCTGAGGCCATGCTGACCCCTAAAAGCATCTCATCGATAATACGCTGAGGATCTTCCGTGCGCGGATTGTCTGAGGTGATAAAGACCTTATCGGCATAGACCGCAGCTTTACGGGCCATGATCGGCCGTTTACCGCTATCGCGATCTCCGCCACAGCCTAAGACACAAATTAAGGGGGCATTAAGCTCCATATGCTCGCGCGCGGCCTTTAAAGCCTGCTCCACTCCATCGGGGGTATGGGCATAATCGACAATGCACAAAGGAGCCGCCCCATCCGGGGCACTAAAGCGCTCCATGCGTCCAACTACCGGCTTTAAGTTGGCGCTAGCACGGATTAATTCATTAAACGGTAAGCCAATGACATGCAAGAGACTTAAGGCCGCCAAATAATTGGAGACATTAAAGGCGCCCATGAGCGGCAGATTGACCTCATAACGCCCCATATTGCTCGCAAGATACAGGCTGGTGCCATTTTTATGGTATTGCAATTGCGTGGCAATCAGCCCACGCTTGTCAGCCATAATGCTCTTGACCCCTTCACGGGCGTAATAGATGCTCTCACCAAATTGTTGGAGCCACTTGTGCCCATACTCATCCTCGGCATTGATGACCAAATGCCGCGGCGGCACCATGCGTAAAAACTGCTCCTTGGCGGCAGCATAGTTTTCCATGGTGTGGTGATAATCTAAATGATCGCGCGTTAAATTGGTAAACACGCCCCCAAAGAAAGTACAGCCGGACACGCGGCCTTCTACCACGCCGATGGACGACACTTCCATTACCGCATAGCGCGCACCTTCTGCTACCGCTTGCGCTAAATGGCGTTGCAATTCAATGGGCTCTAAAGTGGTATTGGGGCTTTTGTGTAAATGACCCAAGAAGCCATAACCCAAGGTACCTAAGATATAGCACTTTTTGTCAAAGGCCTGCAGCAGTTGCGCCATTAAAAAGGTAATGGTGGTCTTGCCATTGGTACCAGTTACCCCCAAGAGGCGTAATTTAAGCGACGGATAGTCAAAGAAATAGGAGGCAAATTTGCCCACCTCATCGACCTTAGAAAACAAGGCCACCGGCACCTTTTGACAAGCCTGCAAAGTAGCCTCATCGGCCTGTTCACGCTGCAACAAAATTAAGGCGGCGCCTTTAGCTATCGCCTCCCCAATAAATTTGCGCCCGTCCACATGGGCCCCTTTATGGGCATAGAATATCGACCCGGGCTGTAACTTACGCGTGTCACTGACCAAGTCGGTAAGTTTGACCTTCTTGGCCGTAGCCGGAACATTTGCTACGGAAAAATAATTTAATACATCATACAGGCTACGCTGCATTGCTCATCCTCAAAGCTATGGTTGACCACTTACTTTAGCCATTTGTACCTCTGGCTCTTCTTTATCCGGCGGCACATTATAAAGCTGTAACGCGCGTGTCATAACATCTTTAAACACCGGGCCCGAGACCGCACCGCCATAATAGGAAACTTTGGTGGGATCGCGAATGGTCACCACCAAGGCAAAACGCGGATTAGATAGCGGGGCAAAGCCTGCAAAAGTGGACATATAACGGCGCATATAACCGCCCTTACCGGCAAGCATCGCCGTACCGGTCTTACCGGCAATGCGATAGCGATCAATGGCCGCCTTACTACCAGTACCACCACCTGACACCACGGTCTCCAGCACGGCCTGAATACGCTTAATTTCAGCCGGTGACGCACAGCCACGGGCTTGGGGCAATTGATGCTGCTTTAAAATACTCACCGGCACGCGGCGACCAAAATTGGCTAAGGTGGCATAGGCCGAAGCCAACTGCAAGGGCGTGACCGTAATACCATAGCCAAAGCCCAAGGTGGCCTTATCAATCTCCGACCAAAAAGGGCGCGCAGCATTAAGCTGCCCGGACACTTCACCTACTAACCCAGAGCCCGTGCGCTGGCCAAAGCCAAAACGGGCAAAGACATCCAAGATAGGTTGCGGGCCCATGCGCAAGGCCAAATGCGCCATACCGGTATTGGAGGAATATTTCAAAATATCCGCCAAGGTCCCCTGATTCATCGCATGCGAGTCGCGCACCAATTTGCCATTGACCTTAAAGGGCCGCGTGTCAAAAACCTCCTGCCAATTGGTAAATTGATTTTCCAAGGCAGCTAGCGACACCAAGGGTTTTACCGTGGAGCCTGGCTCTAACACATCGGTAATTGCGCGATTGCGTGCCTTGCTACTATCAAAGGTTTCGCGATGATTGGGATCAAAAGATGGAGCGGTGACCATAGACAAGATCTCGCCACTGCGCACATCCAATAAGACCAAGCACCCCGACTCAGCCCCAAATTTCTCCACCGCCGCGGTCAGAGCGCCATAGCTGATGGTCTGCAATCTATCGTCAATCGAGAGCATTAAGTTGCCGCCGGCCTTGCCTTGCTCCAAGACGCCCAAGTTTTCAATCACATGGCCCTGACTGTCCTTATGGGCCGCGCGGGTGGAAGCTTGCGCCGACAGATAGGAGTTAAAACTCTGCTCTACGCCATACACGCCTTGCCCGGCTGAATTGAGCAGGCCAATTAAACTAGCGTTCACCGCCCCATTGGGGTAATAGCGTTTATAATTATCGTTAATGTACAGCCCCGGGATGCCAAGATCTTTTAATTGCTGGGCCTTATCTAAGGGCACATAGGCATTTAATTTCACATAGCGCCGCTTGGGATTTTGAATACGCTCAAAGAGCTCTTGTGGGCTTAAATCCACTAAGGCGGCAATTTGGCGAATTAGGCTCGCATCATGCAAAACCTTACCTTCATGCATGCGTGCCGGATCGGCATAAACCGCCTTGACCGGCACTGAAATGGCCAAGATCTTGCCTTGTCTATCGGTAATCATGCCCCGCGCCGGCTCAAAGGAATAGCTGCGCAACACGCGCTCATTTCCTTCGGCGACTAAAAATTCCGGCTCTAAGATCTGCAAATAGACTAAACGGCCAATTAAAAAGCCGCAGGCACATAAGAGGACTAGCCACACCACCCCACGTCTAAAGCCGGTCAGCTGATAACTAGGGGTCTCTTTTAAGTGCTCGCTCATTGTGGATCCGCCGGGAGCGCAATCATCAGCTCCGCATCGGTGGCAGGCGCCTGCATGGCTAAAACTTGTTGTGCCTGTTGGCGTACCCGACTGTGCTCGGATAAAACCTGCCGCTCAGAAGTAAGCGCCAGCCAATGGCGTTGTAAATCTTCATTATTAAGCCGCACTTCATTTAACTGCGCCGTGAGCAAACGGGTTTGTTGCACCTGATAGACCTTAAATAAGGCCAAGGCACACAGCACCAAAATTAAGAAATAGACCATAAAGTTCTTGCTAATATCGGCAAAAATTTCCGGTACCAAGGCCGGGCTTTCCGGCTCATCTTTAACAAATTGTCGTGAGCAAGAGGCAAAGCGCTCCTTGACCGGGCTCAAGTGCACCTCTTCAATTTGCACCGCCGGCACTTCTTCCACATAGACCTTTGTCGCAGGCTTTTGTGGTTGTGCGGATGTAGCTTTATCCGCTGTCGCCGTTGCTTCCTTGGCTTGCGCATCTGCTACTGCCGTATTGGTCGGCGCGGTAAGCTCGGTGCCAAATTTTTCTTCTTCATACCAAATGGCACTACTACTTTTCATGCAGCCTCCCTAACGCCTAAGCGTTCAGCTACCCGTAAGGTGGCCGAGCGTGCGCGAATATTGCGTTGTAGCTCTTCTTGCCCTGCCTTGCAGGGCTTGCCGATAACTTTAAGCTTAATCTGTGCACCATAACGGGCATAGAGCTCATCCTCCGTTAAAGGCAAAGTGCGCGTAAAATCCGGTAAGGTGGAATTTTCCTGATAAAAGTTTTTCACCATGCGATCTTCAAGGGAGTGAAAGCTAATCACACACAAACGCCCGCCGGGAGCAAGGGCATCGACCGCGCCTGCTAAGGCCGCGCGTAAGGCCTCCAATTCCCCGTTGACGGCGATGCGTAAAGCCTGAAAACAGCGCGTGGCCTTATGCTTAGGTCCGGGAGCTCCCGGAATGGCGGAGGCCAATAATTGCGCCAATTGCCGGGTGCGGGTAATAGGCGCACGCGCGCGTTCTTGCACAATGGCGCGGGCGGCGCGTTTGGCAAAACGCTCTTCCCCATAGGTCTTGAAGATAAAGGCAAGCTGCCCTTCGTCATAAGTATTGACGATTTCCTGCGCACTTAGCGTCGCACGCTGATCCATGCGCATATCTAAAGGCCCATCATGTTCAAAAGAAAAGCCGCGCTCAGGATCGTCAATTTGCGGGGAGGAAATGCCAATATCAAGTAAGATGCCATCTAACTTGCCATAAATTCCCAGCGCTTGTGTCTGCTCCTTGAGCGTAGCAAAGTTGGCGCGCGTGATGCTAAAGCGTTCGTCAGCGGCCACGAGCGGCGCGGCAGCTTCTATGGCCGCCGCATCCCGATCAAAGGCATACAGCCGTCCCTTTGGGCCTAACTTAGCTAAAATTGCGCGGCTATGCCCGCCGCGGCCAAAGGTACCGTCTAAGTAAATACCATCGGGCTTGAGCTTAAGTCCCTGCAAGCATTCGGTGAGCAGTACGGGGATATGGGTATAAACCATGATTAAATCCTCAAATCGGCCAAAGCGGCGCTCAAATGCGCACTTGCAAATGCTTCCTGCACCCGCGCCCGATCTTGCTCTTGACGCTGTTGCAAGGCTGCCGGGGCCCACAGCTCAAATTTATGCTGCATGCCCACCAAAAAAGCTTTTTTCTCACCGATGCCGGCATAAGCGCGAAGCGCGGCGTTAACGGCAAAGCGCCCTTGGGCATCTAATTTCACCGCACTGGCGCTAGATAAGAGCAAACGTTGCAAGCTTTGCATGGCAGGCGAGCTTAACTGCGTCTGCGCATTTAAGGCGCTTAATAACTGCTCCCACATCGGATAAGGGTAAATCCACAGGCAGGGGTCAAAGAGGCTCTGAGTCAGCACTAGTTGCCCCCCACCTTCTTCCGCCAATAGACGGCGAAAGTTGGCCGGCATCACAGTACGACTCTTATCATCAAAGCACAACTCATGGGTGCCAAATAAAAAGAGAGTAGGAGCGCTCATTTTTGACCTATTTTCGGGTAATTACCACTATCACCCACTTTCTGCCACTTGAACCTATATTTTAGCGCACTTTACTCCCTGCAAGGTCTTTGCACCGCAAAAAACGCCCACAGCACGCTGAACAAAGGGTGCATAACGCAGAAAAACTTGTGTAAATTCAAGATAAAAGAAAATTAAAGGAGGAGAGAAGAAGAGAGTAGAGGTCAGTCTATAAGCCGGGTTCTGTCTGCAAATGCAGTGGCAACCATTCATCTAGGCCTGCAGTCGCCCACAGGCTCAAGCGATCTACCCGCCCCCGATGCGGACCACATCATAAAAGGAGGCCTATTCGATCTTGCTTTGGGTGGAGTTTACCTTGCCGCCCACCATTGCTGGAGGCGCGGTGCGCTCTTACCGCACCATTTCACCCTTACCGAGAAGATCTCGGCGGTATACTTTCTGTTGCACTGGTCGTGAGCTTACGCTCCCCAGGCGTTACCTGGCACCCTGTCCTATAAAGCCCGGACTTTCCTCCCCTGTGGCCGTTTGCAAACACGTACCACAGCAGCGGTTGCCCGACTGACCTGCGCGCCATTATAGCTAAAAAAGCCCCGCGTTAAAAGCAGGTTAAGCCTGACCTTTAAGCTCTAATCCCAATTGATACAAAGCCTTACTCTTAAGATTTAAAAGCTCACTTAATACGCGACTGGCCCCCTTTACACTCATGCCTTCCTTGAGCATCGCCTCCAAGGCCGCCCGCGCCTTGGGCGGAATGGCAACCTCATGCTCCTTAGGAGCCGGGGCAAGTAATAAAACAAGCTCCCCCCGCTGCATATTTTCATCGACTAAAAGTTGTGCTTGCAGAGCACTTACCGTACCGCGATAGACACTTTCAAAAGTCTTGGTCAGCTCACGACAGAGTACCGCCTCCCGCTTAGGATACAGTTGTGCCATTAGCTCAAGAGTATGGGCAATGCGCCGTGGGCTTTCATAAAAGACGGTAGTAGCTTCACTGTCACTAAAGGTAGTTAAGACCTCGCGCAATTCCTTATCTTTAACCGGTAAAAAGCCATAGAAATAAAATTTGTCTGTCGGCAGCCCAGATAAACACAAAGCGGTAATCGCCGCACAGGGCCCGGGGAGCGCCGTGACCTTAATGCCGCGCGCGCACAGCTCACGCACCAATTTAAAGCCGGGGTCAGAGATAAGCGGGGTTCCGGCATCGGAGATCAGGACCACACTGCCCCCCTTGGCAATTTCAGCGGCTATTAAATCGGCACGCTGTGCTTCATTGTAATCATGGCAAGAGATCATACGGGTGCCACTGACGCCGATACTGTCCAAGAAAATGCGACTGTGGCGTGTATCCTCGGCGGCAATCAAGGTGGCTTCTTGCAAGGTTGCGCGTACGCGCAAGGTCACATCCTGTAAATTTCCAATGGGGGTTGCCGCAATATAGAGGGCCGGTTCAAGCATAATAAAGATCTCCGCATAAGGCCGCACCATGCCGCCTTTTGGATGGCGTTATAATAGCAATAAATTTGATGCCTAAGGCCGCGCGTATGCAGCCTGCTTTAACACAAAAGATTTGGATGAACTATGAAAGCTTCAGCTATCAAAGCCCCGCTTAGCCTGTGTGCAGCGGCGCTTGCCGCGGCGCTACTTTTAAGCTCCTGCGCCACTACTAGTAGCACCAACAGTGCCACTGTGACCACCTCTCAGGCCTTTGCGCCTTTAAGCGGTACCTTAACGCAGTATCAGGAACAGGCGCGTACGGCCTCTGGCGATAGTGTTTACCCCGCCAATCTGCTGTTAGCCCGCGCCTTAATTGTCAGCGGCCAATATAATGAGGCCATCACCCTGTTACAGCAACTCAAGGCCCAAGCCATCACCCCGCTGCAGGTGGATGAAGCCTCCATTGTTCAGGCACTGGCCCTAACACAGCAACAGCAATTGCCGCAGGCCAATGCCATGCTACAAAAGGTCAATGTGCAAACCCTGCCGTTGCAGGCGCAAAGTTATTACTATCAATTAAGCTCCATGGTCGAGTACAAGCTCTATCAAAGCACGCAGGATATGAGCTATTTGCGCTCTGCCTTTGAACACAAGCGCGCCTTAATTGGGAGCTTGCAAGGCAACGATAGAATTACGGTGTTAAAGCAGGCGGTAGCTTTATTACAAGAATTAAGTCCGTCAGAATTAAGTGCCGCTTTAACCCGCACGACCGATGAAGAGCTACGCGGTTACTATGAATATGCGTTAATTGATAGTAGCAAGAATGCCGCTTTACGCGATAAATTAGTACAAGGCTGGCAAGAAAAGTATGCAGGCCACGTCTTAAATGAGTTAATTGCCCCGCAAGCTACGACGCAAGCTACCAATCAGGACAACGCTAACCCGGCGCCTGCGGCCCAATATACTGCCCTCAAGGCCGGGGATAAAATTGCCGTACTCTTACCTTTAAGTGGGCGCTATGCCATGAGTGTAGGCGAGCCGGCACGCTTGGGCATTATCGCGGCCTTGCAGGATAGAAACTTAAAATTACAGGCCGTTTTCTATGATACCAATCGCCTGACGATGAGTGAGATTGCCGCCCGCATCAAGAGCGACGGCACGGACTATATTCTAGGCCCGGTCTTAAAGCCGGAAGTACAGGCACTACTAAACGAGCGCCTTGATATTCCGACCATTATGCTCAACAATCCGCAGCAAGCCTTAGCGCGCAATCAGTGGTACTTTAACTTAGGTCCGGATTATGAAGGACAGTTGGCCGCTGCCAAGATAGCCCTCGATGGCCATCGCGCCCCGCTTATCATTCACACTAGCAATGAAAAGGCACGCCGCGCGTTACAAGGCTTTAATGGAGCGTGGACAGCTGCCGGCGGTAAAGCCCCGCTTACCTGCACGCTACCCAATGAAAATCCGGTAAGCGCCCTGTCCTCTTGCCCGCTTAACGCAGCTGACAGCGTCTATCTGGCCGCCACCGCCCAACAGGCCCCGGCCATTAAGAATGCGCTCCCGGCAAGCATGCAGGTATATATCACCGATCAGAGCTTTAATGGCGTTAACTCCTCGCCCAATGAAGCCCTCTTGGTGGGAGCTCACTTAGGCGATATGCCGTGGCTCATTACCGATAGCACCATGAAGGCTGATTTCATGCAGCAGATCCCTAAGGCCGATGCCCAAGTGCAACGCATTTTTGCTGCCGCCTATGACAGTATTGGCTTTGCCTTAAACGTCAATAATCTGGCGGCCAATCCTGCCGATGTGCTCCATGGGCTGTCAGGTGATCTGCAATTAGGTCCTCAAGGCTTAATTCAAAGCGCGCCGCTGTGGCTTACCATTAGCTTCCCGCGCGCCCAATAAGCTAAGGCTAAAACTTGCGAGCGCTAACTTAAGCCTCGCAAGTTTTAACTTAAGGTGCTTTAGTCTTTGGACTTAGGCACAATGGTAAAGGACGGGCCATCATCACTGGCCTTGTCAGCGCTAGATGCCTGCACATCAGCCACCGGATTGACCACCGGGGCAAAATGCATCTCATCATCCTCGCTCCCATCCTCCAGAGCCATATCGTCGTCTTGCTCGTTCATCCACAAAGAGATCGGGAAAGAGGTGGAAGTCTCGACGGCAAATAATTCCTGCATCGCGGTATAAGGCACCACCACATGCTGATCTTGCCCTTGGAAACGGGCGACAAAACTAATATCGCGTCGATTAATGCTCATCTCCCGCGTAGCTAGCGGCGAGATGGACAGAATAATGGTGCCATTTTGCACAAATTGACGCGGCACCACCACCCCCGGACGATTAGCATTGACGACCAAGTGCGGCGTAATATCATTTTCGATGAGCCAATCGTAAAACGCATGAAAGATATGCGGATTAAAGCTCGTCATTTTCTTCGTGGTCGGCATAAAGTCCTCCTCACTACTCAGTGTTCTTTAGTCTGCATATAGGACATCTGCATATTGTAGCGTGAGTAGTAGGTATCCGTCACATATAAAAATAAACCCCCGTACCGAGGCACGAGGGCTTGTACACCAAATTGGTGAAAACTCTTAACGCTTGGAGTATTGCGGGCGCTTGCGGGCCTTGTGCAGACCAACCTTCTTACGCTCAACGGCACGGGCGTCACGAGTGACGTAGCCGGCCTTACGCAGAGCCGGGCGGAAGCTCTCATCATACTCAATTAAAGCACGGGTGATACCGTGACGGATTGCGCCGGCCTGACCACTAATGCCACCGCCAACAACGGTTACATAGATGTCAAACTTGTCGGACACTTCCAGCAGCTCCAGCGGCTGAGTCACGACCATGCGGGCAGTCGGACGACCAAAGTACTGCTCTAAAGAGCGGCCATTGATGACCAGATTGCCGGTACCCTGCTTAATGAAAACACGAGCGGTAGAGCTCTTGCGGCGGCCAGTGCCATAGTATTGATTAACTGCCATTTGCTACGCTCCTTAAATCTTTAATTCCTGAGGCTGCTGAGCACCATGGGCATGGGTCTCACCAGCATAGACCTTGAGTTTGCGGAACATAGCACGACCCAGCGGCCCCTTAGGCAGCATACCGCGCACAGCATTCTCGATGACACGCTCAGGCTTGCGTGCAAGCAGCTTCTCAAAGGACTCGCCCTTGATGCCACCCGGGAAACCGGAGTGAGTGTAGTACATCTTGTCGTGAGCCTTGTTACCAGTTACCTGCACCTTAGAGGCGTTAATAACGATAACATAGTCGCCGGTATCCATGAACGGAGTGTATTCCGGCTTGTGCTTACCACGCAGGCGTAAAGCCACCTGAGTTGCCAGACGACCTAAGGTTAAGCCGTCAGCGTCAATAACAAACCAATCACGCTTAATGGTGGACGGTTTGGCTACATAAGTCTTCATTAAAAAACCCTTTATGGAAGGACCAAGTCCTTTCGTCAAATTTCTCTAACAAAAACAGATAATAAAATCTGTCCATTGAGTACGTGGGTGGGAAGCCAGTGCTCAATTCAGAGGGGCGGCAGAATTATACAGAAAAGTGCGGTGCGATGAAAGCCTTTTTTCAGCTCTTTTCCTCCGGTTAACCCAAGTGCGCTTTTGCGTGTTAGCCCCCTATTTCCAACGCCTTTTTATGCGATAATTATCTTACTCGTTATAGATGGCGCACTATACTCACGCTCAAGCTAAAGAATAAGGAGACAAGCATCGTGAACTTAATGCATATCGCTATTGCCTTTATCGTTGGTTTTATCTTCGGCGGTTTTATCTGCTATTTAACTGCAGTTAAATTGTTTTTTAAACATCAACTCAATGATGAACTTACCGCCGCACGCCGTGAGCTGGCCAATTCTAAACGAGGACTGAACGATTTTTATAATGAAGCCGATGCCGCTTTTGCCAAATTAGATGAAGCCTATCGGAAGTTTGCTCAAGTCTTAAGCAATGGCGCGGCCAAACTCAATAAGACTCCGGATATGTTCCATTTAGAGCGCAATGAAGTCTTAGATGATATCTCCGATGATGCGATTAATGCCAAGACCGGCACGGCCGAACAGGCTGCCGTACTCAAGGCCTTCCGCCCGCTGGCCCAAAATGATGATGATAGCCAAGATCCGGCCAAGCAGGTCATCAAGCAAGCTCCGACCTCGGTGCAGGCCAAGGTAGCCACCGAGACCATTATTCCGGTGAAGAATAAAGAAAATGTGTTGCAAGCCCCCAAAGTAAAGCAAGAGCAGGCCGAAGCAACCTCTGCCCCGGCAAGCCAAGCTACGGAAAATAAGGCTGCTACCCACCCCACTGCCGAGGCTAAGAGCAAGGAGGTGAGCGAAACTGCGGTCCTCAATCAGGGAGCCGATGATTTTGCCGAAAAGCAATTGACCGAGCCGCCCAAGGATTTTGCGGAAGAGCGTCCTGCTCCCACGAAAATTTAAAAAAGTGTGAACTAACTCAAACTTTGCTTGTCTAAAGGCCGTATGCAGAAAAATACGGCCTTTTGGCCATTTAGGGAGCTATTACAAATATGATTAAGCGTGTTAATTGCCAGATGAAAGTTTTATCGTTAAGCCTTGCGGCTGTTTTAGCCGGTGCGGCGATGAGCTCATGTGCCCTAGCGCAAGACGCCACGCCCCTGATTAATGCTATCAATGCCGATAACGGTGAGCCGTCACTGGCCCCCATGCTGAAGAATGTCATCCCCAGTGTGGTGAACATCGCCGTTAAGGGCACGAAGGACGTCAATGTAGGTCCGCTCTTCAATGTCCCGGATGAATTTCGCTTCATGTTCCCGGATCTGGGGCGTAAGCAATCCCGTCAATTCCAAGCTTTAGGCTCAGGCGTCATTATTGATGCCAAAAAAGGCTTAATCGTCACCAATCATCACGTGGTAGATGATGCCAATGAAATTCGTGTAGCTTTAAGCGATGGTCGTGAATTTGAGGCCAAAAAGATTGGTTCTGATCCGCATACAGATTTGGCGCTGCTCAAACTTAAGGACTTTAAGAACTTAACGGAAATTAAGCTTGGCAATTCCGATGCCCTCGAGGTAGGTGACTTTGCAGTGGCCATAGGTAATCCCTTTGGCTTAGGTCAGACCGTCACCTCCGGCATTATCTCCGCCTTAGGCCGTAGCGGACTTAATATTGAAAATATTGAAAACTTTATTCAAACCGACGCGGCGATTAATTCCGGCAACTCCGGTGGCGCCTTAGTCAATCTGCGCGGCGAGCTGATTGGTATCAATACCGCCATATTAGGCCCTAACGGCGGCAATATCGGTATCGGTTTTGCCATTCCGTCTAATATGGTCAAAACGGTGGTGTCACAGTTAGAGCAATATGGTGAAGTACGCCGTGGACAGCTTGGGATCTTAGGTCAAGAAATGAACGCCGATCTGGCGCAAAACTTTGGCTATGATAGCAATGACGGTGCCTTTGTTAATGAAGTGATAAAGGACGGTCCGGCGGCTAAGGCTGGCATTAAGCCTGGCGACATCATTCACTCCATTGATGGCAAGAAGATCACTTCTTTTGGTGAGTTACGTGCCAAGGTAGCCACCATTGGCGCGGGCAATACGGTTACCTTAGGGATCTTCCGTGACGGTAAGGACATTACAGTTAAGGTAAAGTTAACGCAGCCGCAGGAAATGGATGCCAATGACTCGGGCTCCTTGTCTGAGGCCTTTGCCGGCGCTTCCTTTGCCAATGCCGATACGGAAGGCGTGGAAGTCACCGCCGTGGCCAAGAACTCCCCGGCACAAATGATTGGCCTGCGTGAGGGCGATATCATCACCGCCGTCAACCGTAGCGCAGTTAAAAACTTAAATGATCTGCGCTCCTTGGTGAAAAAGTCCTCCGGTCGCATTAATGCCCTGCGCATTAATCGTGATGGCAATACCATCTACATTACCTTCCGCTAATGGAAGTAAGCAAGCGGACTTAACGTGAAAAAAGCCCTGCTCTATACGCTGCCGGCCGTCGTTGCCGGCATTGCCGCCGGTATTGGGGTTTTACTGATAAATCCCAAAGCCGGTAGCGGAATTGGGGACGCCATTTACTCGCATGGGCAAGAGCTAGAAAGCTATGCCTATGCGGTAAATCGTGCCGCCCCCAGCGTAGTTAACATCTATGTAGCCACCTTAAATCATGATTATTCCGGCCAAAGTACCGGGACTATCACCACCTCCGCCTCGGGGGTCATCATGAGTAAGGATGGCTATATTGTCACCAATTATCATGTCATCCCCTCGGTAACTGCCCCTAATACCTCCATCTTTGCGCAAAGTCGCGATGGTAAGGTCTATCAGGCCTTTATCGTCGGCTATGATCGCCGTACGGATATTGCCGTCCTCAAAATTGAAGCGCAAGACTTACCGCCCATCCCCTTTGACACCAATTATCAGGTACAAGTGGGCGATGTGGTCTTGGCCATTGGCAATCCCAATAATTTGGGACAAACC
Organism: Candidatus Anaerobiospirillum merdipullorum; assembly: GCA_018883895.1. GTDB lineage: Bacteria > Pseudomonadota > Gammaproteobacteria > Enterobacterales > Succinivibrionaceae > Avisuccinivibrio > Avisuccinivibrio merdipullorum. The sequence continues at coordinate 6,594 of JAHLFG010000018.1, read as the reverse complement.
GTAACCCACGGTATTGTCTCGGCGACAGCACGTACCGGCTCTGGCCTGCTAACCCGCGAGCAGATGAATATCCGTGAGGGCCTGCAAGATTTAATTCAAACCGATGCCCCCATTAATCAAGGCAACTCCGGGGGCGCATTAATTAGCACCGCCGGCGAGCTGGTGGGCATTAATACGGCCTCTTTTAACAGCCTGCGTTACGGTACCTATGGTATCGGCTTTGCCGTCCCTACCCGTTTGGTGGTGTATGTGATGCAAGAAATCATCAAACATGGTCGCGTGATCCGCGGTTATCTGGGGATCTCCGATGGCGGCACCACGCAACTGCCCGATAGCAATCAAGTGGGGGTACGCGTAGGCTATATCGACCCTTATGGCCCGGCGGCGCAGTCAGACTTGCGCGTGGGCGATTGGATAGTGGAAGTTGATGGTAAGGGCATCTTAGATGTGCGCTCGCTAATTGACATTATCTCCAGCACCCAACCTGGTACGGTAATGCAGATTACCGTGCGTCGCAATGGCCAAGAGCTTACCATTCCCATTACCCTAGCTGAAGACAGGCCTAACGTCGATTAAATTTACGCGCCGCAACTTCCCCATCACGGCGCGTCATGGGCCTTTTTACCGGCAGATAAACCGCACTAGCACGCTTTTTGCACCAAAATAAAGCATAGGTCGACAAATTTTGGGCAAAGTGTGAAGTCGCGTCTTGCATTGGCATAGAAACTGAATGAAAATTTTTAGCGGTTTTGGCCGCTAATTTACTTGGCGGCGCTTGTGTTTACTTATTTACGGAGGACGCCCATAACTGCAAGCCTTAGCAAGCAGAAGCGGCGTTAACTGCATGAATTTTAGCAAATCCAAATTATTTGCCGCGCTGTGTGCAGCGGTATTTGCAGTGGCGGCAATTTCCGACGCCTCGGCCGCCTTATCGCGCAAGCCGCAAGACAATCTGATCTTTGCTAGCACCAACGATCCTTTAGGCTTAGATCCGGCCTTAGTGGACGACAATGATTCTGGCAAGATCAACTGCAATATCTATGAGAGCCTGCTACGCTTTGAAGATAACTCCACCAACGTCGTGCCGGGCCTGGCTGAAAGTTATACCGTGTCCCCCGATGGTTTAACCTATACCTTCAAGCTCCGTCAGGGCATTCGCTTCCACGACGGTAGCCCGTTTAACGCCGAGGCGGTGAAGTTCAATATCGACCGTCAGATGCCGGAAAACGTCATCCCCAAGATGTCCTATGCCGGTTTAGTCTACGGTGATGTCGCTAAGAGCGAAGTTATCGATGAGTACACCATCGCCATTACCTTAAAGAAAAAGAGCACCCCGTTCTTACACAATATCGCCATGACCTATGCAGCTCCTATCGTCAGCCCGACGGCTTTAAAGGAGTATGGCAACAATGTGATGGAGCATCCGTGTGGCACCGGCCCGTACAAGTTCGTCGCTTGGGATAAGGGTCAGCAGGTGATCTTAACCCGCAACGAAGATTACTGGGGCGAGCCGGCTAAAGTGCAAAACTTAATCTTCCGCACCATGCCGGAAACTTCTGCCCGTGTGGTAGCCCTCAACAATGGTGAGGTTGACATCATCAATGGTATCGATGCCAACGTGATCCCGGAAATCCAGCAGGCGGGCAATCAGCTCTTCTCTGCTCCGGCCATGTCCACGCAGTATATGTTCTTCAATGTCAACGCCAAGCACAATTCCATCACCAAGAATAAGGCTGTGCGCGTTGCTATTGCCAAGGCCATCAATGTACCGGAAATGGTACAGTCCCTGTACAAGGGCTATGACTCCCCGGCCAAAACCTTCCTGCCGACCTTCATTCCCGGCTATAGCGATAAGGTAAGCCCGGTAAGCTATGATCCGGAGGCTGCTAAGAAGGAGCTTGCTGACTTAGGCGTCAAGAAGCTGACCATCATCACCTACTCCGGTGCCCGTCTGTACAATACCGTAGGCGGTCAGGTCTTAGCTGAGGCCATTCAGGCTTACTTAAAGGCCGTCGGCGTGGAGTCTGATGTGTTGGTCTATGACTGGGCTACCTATAAAAACAAGCTCCTGACGGATGAGTTTGACTTAGGCTTCATGGGCTGGAACGGTGATAACGGCGATCCGGATAACTTCATGAATCTGTTTGCCTCGGACGATCCGATTAACAATCAGGGCGTGTGGGTCAATCAGGAGTACCGCGATCTCGTGGCACAGGGCGTGAACGTCCAGGATGGTCCGGAGCGTAATGCCATCTATGAGAAGGCCGAGCAAATCATTGCCGAGGAACTGCCGTTCCTGCCGATTTCTCATCCGCGCTTCTTAGCGGCTATGCGTCCTAATATTGAAGGCTTTGCCATTCACCCGACTGGCATGACTTACTTAGATAAAGTCAAGAAAAACTAAGTAAAAAGCATGTAAATACGCTATAATAGCGGTTTATGCCTCAGGCCCTGCCGACATGCGGGGCCTTTGCATTACAGAAAACCACACTTTCTATCCTTTTTCACCTGTCATTGTTAGGCTAACTTAGCGCCTTAACTTAAGACAGCCCCTAGAGGATCTGACGCAGTGCTTTTATATTTTATAAAACGTGTTTTGATGCTAATACCGGTACTGTTCTTCGTTTCGGTATTAGTCTTTCTCATTATGCGGGTCTTCTCTCCCGATCCTGCAACCATTGTACTGGGACAGCACACCACCCTCGAAAAAGCCAATGCTTGGCGAGAACAAATGGGCCTGAATGAGCCGATTATCGAACAGTACATTGACTATATGACCAAAGTACTGCACGGTGATTTTGGGGTGTCATATTTCACTAATACTCCGGTGACCACCGAATTGCTCTCGCGCTTGCCGGCCACCATTGAGCTTTCCGTCATCGCCATCATCATTGCCTCCATCGTCGGCGTGTTCTTTGGCATTATCTCCGCCGTCAAAAAGAACTCCATCATCGACAATTTCACCATGACCACCGCTTTAATTGGCGTGTCGATGCCGGTGTTCTGGCTTGGTATGTTGCTTATCATTCTCTTCTCGGGCTATTTACACTTAGTCCCCTCAGGCGGCCGTATTGATGCCCTGATGCGTCCCTATGATGGCACCGGTTTTTATCTTTACGATACCTTAGTCATCGGTGACTATGAGGCCTTTTTCAATGCCTTGCAGCATGCGATTTTACCGGCGGTGACCTTAGCCGGTTACTCCATGGCCATCATTACCCGCATGACGCGCTCGTCGATGCTCGATGTGCTCCATCAAGACTATATCCGCACTGCCAAGGCCAAGGGACTTAGCTCCTATAAAGTGATCTTCAAGCACGCTTTTCGCAATGCCCTGCTCCCTATCATTACGGTGATTGGTTTGCAATTTGGCTCCTTACTGTCAGGTGCCGTGCTCACCGAGACCGTCTTTGCCTGGCCAGGCATCGGAGCTTATTCGGTGCAATGCATCTTACGCTCGGACTTCCCGGTAATTCAGGGTGTCGTGCTCATCGTCGCCTTTATCTTCGTGGTGATGAACTTATTAGTTGACCTGCTTTATGCCGCGCTTGATCCGCGCGTGAAATATTCTCAGGAGAGTGCCTGATGACTGACAGTGCTATCGCGTTAAAACGTAGCTCCAAGTGGGGGGATATGTGGGCCTCCATTTGTGCCAATAAGGCCGCTCTGGGCAGCCTCATCTTTATTTTGCTCTTGGTGGTCACCGCCATCGTATTGGCCATCACGCAGGCGATGGGCTTACAGATCCTGCCCTACGATCCCAATACCGGCAATATGGAAGATGCCTTTATTGCCCCCTGTGCCGAGCATTGGTTTGGTACCGATCAATTAGGCCGTGATATTTTCAGCCGCGTCATTGACGGCACCAAGATCTCCTTAAGTGTCGGTGTGGCCGCAGTCTCCATTGCCTTGGTGACTGGTACGCTCTTAGGCGCCATTGGCGGTTATTTTGGTGGGCGCCTTGATAACCTCATCATGCGCGCCATGGACGTGGTCTTATCCGTGCCCTCCATCTTGCTGGCCATTACCTTTATGGCGGCCATGGGCCGCGGTTTGGATAAAGCCGTGCTCGCCATCGGCCTGGTCTCAATTCCAGAATATGCCCGTATTGCCCGTAGCTGTGTGATGGCCGTAAAGGCCAATGATTATATTCAGGCCGCCCGCGTCACTGGTGATAGCAATCTGCGCATTATCTTAAAGCATATTGTGCCGAACATTACCTCGCCTATCGTGGTGCGTGCCACCTTGGGTATTTCCTCGGCCGTGCTCGATACCGCAGCTTTAGGCTTCTTAGGTTTAGGTGTACAGCCGCCCTTTGCCGAATGGGGTGATATGTTAGCCCGTTCGCGCAGCTTCATCTTCTCGGCGCCCTATACCTTAATCTTCCCGGGTCTGGCCATCACGATTACCGTCTTGGCTTTCAATCTCTTTGGTGATGGTCTGCGCGATGCGCTCGACCCTCGCTCCAGACGCCGCTAAGGGAGGATCAACGATGTTACTTGATGTTCAACATTTAACCACCGAATTTCGTACCCGGCGCGGCATGATTAAGGCCGTACGCGATGTCAGCTTCTCCATTGAAAAAGGCGAGATCTTAGCCTTAGTGGGTGAATCGGGCTCGGGTAAGTCGGTGACCTCGCTCTCCATCATGGGCCTGTTGGGCTCCAATGGCCGCGTCAGCTCCGGTAAGGTGCTCTTTAACGGCGAAGATCTACTCACTAAATCTGAGCATGCCTTACGTAAAATCCGCGGCAATCAGATCTCCATGATCTTCCAAGAGCCGATGACCTCGTTAAATCCCATCTTTACGGTAGGCGATCAGATCTTAGAGAGCATTAATTTGCACACTAAGCTCAGTAAAAAAGAAGCCCAAGAAAAGATGCTGCATTTACTAGACTTAGTCGGCATCCCCAACCCGTCAAAGCGCGTCAAAGATTATCCGCATCAGCTGTCAGGTGGTATGCGCCAACGTGTCATGATAGCCATTGCCATGGCCTGTGAGCCGCAACTGCTCATTGCCGACGAGCCGACCACGGCTTTGGACGTGACCATTCAGGCTCAGATCTTAGATCTCATCTATCGCATGCGCGAGCAATTTAATATTTCCGTGCTCCTAATTACCCACGATTTGGGAGTGGTCGCAGAGGCTGCCGATCGCGTGGCGGTCATGTATTGCGGTCGCGTGGTCGAGGAAGGCAAGACGGTCGATATCTTAACTAGGCCGTGCCATCCGTATACTTTAGGCCTGTTGCGCTCCATCCCGCGCCTTGATGATCATACCGATAGACTCTATATGATCCCGGGCATGGTGCCGCCACCTGAAGAAGTACCGGATTATTGCGCCTTTGCCGATCGTTGCGAGAGCGCGACCGATAAATGCCGTGAGGGCCTCCCGCCCTTCGTTACCCTCAAGGATCGCAGTGTACGCTGCATTAACATCATTGCGGAGGATGCCTAAATGTCTGAGCCTGAAGTTCTACTGGAGCTTAAAGATCTGTGCAAATATTTCCCGGTGCGCAGTGGGCTATTTAAGCAACATTTAAGTCTGCTCAAAGCCGTGGATGGCGTCTCCTTAAAGATTTATCGCGGTGAGGCCTTTGGCCTGGTCGGTGAATCGGGCTGTGGTAAGACCACCTTAGGCAAGATGATTGCCGGGCTCTATCATCCCACCAAGGGACAAATCATGTTCAATGGCACCGATCTGGCGGCCCTAAAGGACAATGCCCGCCGCCGTTATTGCCGTGACATTCAGATGATCTTCCAAGATCCGTATTCCTCGCTCAATCCGCGTATGACGATTGAAGAAATAATCTCCGAGCCGATGATTGTCAATAAGACCCATAAGGGCGCGGAAATTGGCAAGCGTGTCGAACATTTGCTCAATTGCGTGGGCCTGGCTTCGGCCTATAAAAATCGCTATCCGCATGAGTTTTCCGGTGGTCAACGCCAGCGTATTGGCATTGCCCGCGCTCTGGCGGTAAATCCCAAGCTCATCGTCTGTGACGAAGCAGTTTCGGCCTTGGACGTATCGATTCAAGCGCAGATTTTAAACTTGCTGTGCGATTTGAAAGATGAGTTTAAGCTCACCTATCTTTTCATCGCCCATGGTTTAGCCGCCGTCAAGCACATCTCCGATCGCATTGGCGTGATGTACTTGGGCTCAATGGTGGAAGTGGCCCCCAAGGAAGCCATTTACGATGCGCCGCAACATCCGTATACGCGCGCCTTGATTTCGGCCATTCCGATTATGGATCCGCACAAACGCAAGCAGCGTATCTTGCTGCAAGGTGATTTACCCAGCCCCATTGATCCGCCCACCGGCTGTCGCTTTGCCGGACGGTGCTTTGAGCGCTGTGCCTTTGCCACTGACGCGCAGCACTTACTGCCCTGCGCAGACAATCATTTAGTGGCCTGTAGCGCCATTACCCATCAGTGCACTGATGCCGCCTAAAAACAAGGGGGGGGGGGTGACTAAAAAGGTCACCCCCGATTTTATGTTCCAGAAACGGTAAAATTTGCAAAACAGAATGTTTTCGCAAAATATTTCCTTTTTATTTTAGTTAATTACTTGTAAATTTTAGCTGTTTTTGCTAT
>JAHLFG010000096.1 GCA_018883895.1 Candidatus Anaerobiospirillum merdipullorum | reverse complement strand
AACGGCAAAAGCAGTTACAGTTACGTCAGCAGCAATTACTGCAACAGCAAAAAGCCCAGCAAGAAGCTGCTACCCCAGCAGACGACAAGGCTGACGCGAAGAAGTAATTTCACCCCTGTATTGCCCCTGCCATCAGATGGGGGGCAGGATGCTTTTTTCTGCTTTAAAGCTATGCACCAGCAAAAATTAGGGACAGATTTTAATCTGCCCCCCTTTTTTGCATGCTTAATTTAGCCGTTTAAGCCTAAGACCTGCGGCATACCATAGAGGCCCGGAGCTCTGCCTTCTAACCAGCGAGCGGCGCGCAGTGCGCCACGGGCAAAGGTGGCACGACTAGAAGCATGATGCTTTAACTCCACCAATTCACCGTCGGCACAGAACATCACGCTGTGATCGCCGACGATATCACCCCCGCGTACCGAGGAAAAGCCGATAGTACCATACTGTCTTTCCCCGGTAATGCCATTGCGTCCGGCTACCATCACATCTTTAAGCTCGACCCCACGCCCAGCTGCCGCGGCCTCACCTAAGGACAGCGCGGTCCCTGACGGAGCATCCACCTTGTAACGATGATGGGCTTCAACAATCTCAATATCCGCATCTTGCATAATGGCGGAGGTCTCTTTTACCAAGGCTAAGAGTAAATTCACGCCCACCGAGAAATTAGAGGCCATCACCAGCGGGATCTTTTTGGCACAAGCGGCAATTTCCGCCTTACCGGCTTCATCAAAACCGGTGGTACCCAAGACATAAGCAATCCCGTGATCGGCTGCAAAACGTAAGACCTCAAGCGAGCATTGCGGGCGGGTAAAATCGATAAACATCTGTGGCAGGGTCTTTAATTCCTGTACCGACGGGGCAACTTCCACCGTGCACCCTATGGGTAAGGACTGTACATTGCTATCAATACCACAGCACAGCTTAAGTCCATCCATTCCGACGATACTGTCATACAGCGCATGTCCCATGCGACCACTAATGCCGACGATTCCCAGCTTTAACATTCACAGCTCCTTTGCAAATAGCCCAAAATAATCTGCTAGATTGTACCCAAGCGCAAGGCAGGCGCAAAGAGCGGCCCCCACTTTTTGCACCATAAAAGAGCAATTTACCATCTTTTGCGATAGGGGATTAAATGGCCGTCCACATATTGCGCTTGGGGCAGATATTGCTGCGCCCGGTAAAAGGCTTGGGCGCGCAAATTGCGCTCTTCCACTTCCAAGAATAATTGCCTTCCACCCTCAGCACGCACGAGACGCTCGGCGTATTGTAATAAAGTAGATCCCACCCCGCGGCGGAAAAAATGCGGAGCAATATAGAGGGCCAACAAAAAGCCCTTCTTTACCGGTCGCGCGATAGCGGCAAAGCCGATAAGCTCGGCGTCTGTTTGCGCAAGAATAACCACATGGGTCTGTTGCTCCAAACGATTGCGCCAAATGGCACATAACTCTGGATAAGGCGGCAAAGGATAGACGCGCGCCTCATGTTGCGCCGACCACAGCTCTAAACGCGTGATCGCCGCCGCATCTGCTTTATTGGCATAACGCAGGGTAAAGGAATCACTCATGATTTAGTAGATAATTGCAATAAACTTGCCGCACTAGCCCGTGTATCGGCGGTGACCACCGCCCCACCCATCATGCGCGCTAATTCTTCCACGCGCCCGGCTTCATCTAATTTCACGATAACCGATGCCGTATTTCCGTCATGAGAGCTCTTTTGCGCCACATATTGTGTATTGGCGCAGGCAGCCACTTGCGGTAAATGGGTGACGGTTAAAACCTGCACGCTCTGCCCCAAACGGCGCAATAATTGCCCAACGGCCGAAGCGGTACGTCCGGAGATCCCGGTATCGACCTCATCGAAAATTAAGGTCGGAGTGGAGCGCACGGAGGCGGTCACAGCCTCTAAGGCCAAGGCCAAACGCGATAATTCACCGCCCGAGGCGACTTCCCCTAAATCCTTAAGCTCTTGCCCGACATTGGCCGAAAAGAGAAATTGCACTTCATCGCGGCCTTGGGCACGTGGTTTGACCCCTTCCTCAGTCCACAGCCGAATCTTAAAACGCCCGTCGGGCATGGCCAAGGTGGTAATAAGTTTACTTACCTCCGCACTCAACTTTTCGGCCGCCGCAAGGCGGGCGGTACTTAAAACTTGAGCAGCCTGCTCATATTCCTGCCGTGCCGCCTTGACCTTGGCGGTGGTACTTTCAATGCGCTCGCGCAAAGAAAGAAACTCATTTAACTCCTGCTCAACCTTTTCTTGTAAAGCATAAAGCTCGTTAGGTTGCACTCCAAAGCGGCGCGCACAATCATGGCATAAAGTCATGCGCGCATTAAGCTCCGTGGGATCGTCAATGGGCAAATTGGAAAGCAGCGCACTTAAATCTGCACGCACACTGTCAAGCAAGGTCAGGGCCTGATTGAGATCGGCAATAATCGGGCTTAATTGGGGCTCATAGCTTTGCACCGCACTTAAATCATGCAATCGCGCCTGCAAGATATCGATGACATTGCGCTCATCGCTATTAAGGCAACTTTCAGCCAAGGCGATGGCATCTTGTAGCTTTTGTGCGTGCATACTCTTATCAAAGCGGGCGACCAAGTCCTCATAGTCCCCGGGATTTAAATTAAGCCTGCCTAAAATTTCCTTTTCATAGCGCAAACTTTTATAGCGCAAAGCCCCTTCCTTTTGCGCCTGCGCCAAGGCATTTAAATGACTGCGCTCTTGTTGATAACGTGCATAGCACTGTTGCACCTCGTGCACTTGTGCATCAAGCGCACCAAAGCCGTCAATTAAGGCCAATTGATAACTTGCATCCAAGAGCTTGTAACTTGCGTGTTGCCCGTGAATGCTAATTAAATCACCGGCCAATTCTTTCATGAGGCTAATGGTCGATAAATGACCATTGATATAGGCCTTATTCTTGCCATCACGCTTGACGACGCGGCGTAAGACCAGCTCATCTTCATTCTCAGCTGTCAGATCTAAAGCCTTTAACTTTTGTTTAAGCTTGGGACCAATGGCAAATAAGGCCGCGGCCTCTGCTTGCGTGGCCCCATCGCGAATCAAACTTACCGACGCCTTGCCCCCTAAGGCCAAACTTAAGGCGTCAATGGTCAGCGATTTACCGGCACCGGTTTCACCGGTAATGCACGACAGTCCGAGGCCAAACTCGAGCGTACTGTGGGCGCTTAAGCCCACATTGATGGCAGAAAGTTCCAGTAACATATAAATTCTCTATACCAAGGGCTGACCCCAGCCTAATTTCTGCCGTAGCAGACTGTAATAATCGTAACCTTCCGGATGAATTAAGGTCAGCGCAATGCGATGCGGGCGAATTAAGACCGCACATTTAGTATCGGCGCGCAGACTGACCTGACCGTCACAATTGATATTCACCCATTCAGGATTATCGCCCTCATAGACAAAGTCGATACGTACTTCTGATTTACCCGGAATAATGATGGGCGAGCAGTTAAGCGATTGCGGAAACATCGGCACTAAGGCTAAAACATCCAGATGCGGCTCAATGATGGGCCCGCCTGCCGATAAGGAATAAGCGGTAGAGCCGGTGGGGGTATTGATAATGATGCCATCACCGCGCAGGGTATACATATAGCTGCCATTGATGGACACTTTAAACACCATCATATGCGCCATCATGCCCGAGTGAATTACGGTCTCATTGGTAGCTAGCGACTGTCCGACCAATTCCCCGGCCCCATCTTCATCTTCCCGAAAAACGCGCATATCTAAGATCATGCGCTCTTCTTTGACATAGCGGCCCTGCACCACCTTTTCAAGAGAGGAGCGTAAGGTAGCGGGAGATACATCGGTAAGCAAGCCCAAATGGCCGCGATTGACGCCTAACATCGGCACTTGCAAATCAACTAAGGTGCGCGCGGCTCCTAGCACCGAGCCATCGCCGCCCAACACAATGATGAGATCTAAATCTTTAATCTGTCGCCGCGATACACAGGGTAATTGCGGCAAATTAAAGCCCACCGAGGTGGTCTGCTCGATATAGGTTTCCACCCCTAATTCTTTGAGCAAATGTGCTAATTCTAAAATAGCGCCACTTAGCGGTCGTCTGAATACCTTAGAGACGATAACGGCGCTTTTAATCGGTTTTTGCAGCTTGTGCTGTGTCATATATATCTCAATCCGCATCTGCAGGTGGGGCTTCCACCTCTACTTTCATGTTAGCACAAAGCCCGTCTGAACATCGGAGCTAATCCACAGTTTGCACCTGCAATTTAGCAAATTGTGCAAACGGTTGTAATTAACCTTTTTACCTACAATTAAGTCTTCATTGCATGGACTTTACCTTTCTTTTTTGCAAAGTTTTCTCATAACTTGAGTGCTAGCGCCACTATCTGCTAACATGCAAAGGCCTGAAATTAAGCCTTGTGGAAAGAAGCTTAATTAATTGCTAATGCCAAAAAATTTGCGTGCATAACTTATGCTAGACGATAAATACTATTTAGGAATCGACCTCGGATCGACTACAGTTAAATACGTGCTGCTCAATGCCCACGGACAAGTACTGCAACAAGAATACGTTCGTCATCAAAGTGCGGTTTTTCCGACACTCTTAACCTGCCTGCAAAAGCTTGCCACGCTCTATCCCCATGCTCAAGTTTGTATCAATTTCACCGGCTCGGCAGCCTTAGCACTAGCCGAGCATTTGGGCCTGGGTTTTGTACAAGAAGTGATAGCGGCCAGCGCCTTTTTAAAGCAACTTCCGCAAACGATTGATACTTCCATTGAACTTGGCGGTGAGGATAGCAAGATCCTCTTTTTGTCAGGGGGCATGGAGTTGCGCATGAATGAGGCCTGCGCCGGCGGTACCGGAGCCTTTATCGATCAAATGGCCACGCTTCTGCATACCGATGCGCCGGGGCTAAATGAGCTGGCCAAACATGCCCAAAAGACCTATCCCATTGCCTCACGTTGCGGCGTGTTTGCCAAGACTGACTTAGTTGCCCTGCTCAATCAAGGCGTGGCCAAAGAAGATATTGCCAAATCCATTTTTGATGCCGTCTGTGAGCAAACTATTTCAGGATTGGCCTGTGGGCGTAGTATTGAAGGTAATGTCTGCTTTTTAGGCGGTCCGCTGAGCTTTTTAAGTGAGTTACAAGCATCATTTCGTACTCGTTTAGAGTCAGATAAAACGCATTTTGTGCTCTTGGATAATGCCCAATATGCCATGGCCCATGGCGCTGCTTTAGAGGCGCTACGCTCCTATAGCGATGAATTTGCTGAGCAAAAAACACCGGTAAAAGCCTTAGAAGAGGTGATTGCCGCTTTAGCCACGACTAACTTTAAGCCCGAGCAGAGCACCTTACCCTGTCTCTTTAAAGATGCGGCGGAGCGTGAAGCCTTCATAGCCCGCCATCAAAAAGAGAGCCTTACCTCCTATCCTTTGGCGCAAGCTGAGGGCAATCTTTATTTGGGCATTGACCTGGGCTCCACTACAGTAAAAAGCGTCCTGATTGACGATAATTTACGGTTATTAGACAGCTTTTATACCAATAACGAAGGCTCCCCCCTAGAAAAGCTCTTGCCTAAGGTCAAAGCTTTACTCGCCGCCATTCCACCGACGGCCAAACTTACGGCTATTTGCACCACCGGTTATGGTGCCACCTTGGCCAAAGCGGCCTTAAATGCCCAATATGCCGAAGTTGAGACCATGGCCCATCAAAAGGCTGCCTGTGCCTTTGATCCTGACACCACCTATGTCATCGATATTGGTGGACAGGACATGAAGTGCATTAAGGTTAAAAATGGCATTATTAAAGATATGCAATTAAATGAGTCCTGCTCCTCAGGTTGTGGCTCCTTTATTGAAACCTTTGCCAAACAACTTAATTTGACCTTGCCGCAATTTGTCGCCGCGGCTGAAGAGGCGCACTATCCGTCAGACTTAGGCACGCGTTGCTCGGTCTTTATGAACTCTAAGGTAAAGCAAGCACAGCGTGACAACGTGCCGTTACCGGATATTGCCGCCGGCTTATGTTTTTCCATCGTGCGCAATGCGCTCTACAAGGTCTTGCGCATCCATGATAGCGCAGAGCTTGGCGATCACGTGGTGGTACAAGGCGGCACCTTCCTCAATGACGCGGTCTTACGCGCCTTTGAATTGCTCATTGGCCGCAATGTCATTCGTCCCAATATCGCCGGCTTAATGGGCGCCTTTGGCGCCGCGCTCTTGGCCAAAGAGCGCTATGCCCATGACAAGCAAGAGCTGGTGATAAAGGACGATTTCTTTGATTTAAGCAAGATTAAGATCCGGCAATTTAGATGCAAGGGCTGCAATAATCATTGTCTGCTGACGATGAATACCTTCTTATCCGGGCAAAAGCACATTCATGGCAATCGCTGTGACTTTGCCCTCAAGACCGGCATTAAGAATAAAGAGCGCAATGAATTTATCGAATTTAAGTTAGCCACGCTCTTTGACCGTCCGGTGATCCCGGTAGAAAAGGCACGTGGCACGGTCGGTATTCCGCGCGTACTTAATATTTACGAACACTATCCGTATTGGCATGCCCTCTTTAGTGCCTTAAATATGCATGTTGAGCTCTCCCCGCTTACCACGAAGGAAATTGCGGAGCTAGGTAACATCACCATCCCGTCCCAAAGTTTGTGCTATCCGGCCAAACTTACCCATGGACATGTATCGTATCTGGCTAATTTGGGAGTGCAAGATATCTTCCTGCCCTGCATTCCGCGTGAGGCTAAGGTCGATCAATCCATGGCCGACAGCTATGCCTGTCCGGTGGTCGGTGGTTATCCTGAGGCCTTAAAGCTCAATGTCATCACGCAACACCCCGGCCTTAAGATTCATACCCCCTTCCTCGATATTACCAAGGGGCGTACGGTCTTGCGTGCCATTAAAAAATGCTTCCCTGAGATCCCAGCCCGGGAAATTAAACACGCCATCTATAAAGCCGAGGAAGCGCTCAATGCTTATCGCGTGGCCTTGCGCCATGAAGGCGAGCGCATGGTGCTTAAAGCCGAGGATGAAGGTAAGACCTTAATTGTGCTCTCCGGGCGACCGTATCATATCGATCCGCTCATCAATCATGGCATTCCGGCCTTGATTTCGTCGATGGGCACCATTGTGGTTACCGAAGATGCGGTATTCCATTTGGCCAAAGAGCAGCCCAAGCTTGATGTCGTCAATCAATGGGCCTTCCATAGCCGTTTGTATAAAGCTGCCGAATTTGCCGCCGAAAGAGCCAATGTGCAATTGGTCCAATTGGTATCCTTTGGTTGTGGTATCGATGCCATTACCTCCGAGCAGGTACGCAAAATCTTAGAGCGCCATGACAAGATCTATACCATGCTCAAGATTGATGAAGGCGATACCCTAGGAGCTGCCAAGATCCGCATTAAATCGCTTTTGTGTGCGCTCAATGCCGATGCGATGAGCAAATTAAACGGGGAAAGTGTCCATCAGCAAAAGCCAGTAAAGGGCGTCCCCAATGAATTGCGCACCCTCTATGTGCCACAAATGGCGCCCATTCACTTCCCGATTTTAACCGCGGCCCTGCAGGCCTTAGGCTATCGCGTGGAATTATTGCCTGATGTCAATGACAAAGCCATTGAACTTGGCCTTAAGTATGTCAATAACGATGCCTGCTATCCGGCCATCGTGGTCATTGGCCAATTAGTGGAAGCTTTGGTAAGTGGCAAGATTGATGCCAAGCGGGCGGCCTTACTCTTAGCCCAAACCTGCGGTCCCTGCCGCGCCACCAATTACCCGGCCCTGCTACGCTGGGCACTGCATGATTTAGGCTATGACGAGGTGCCGATTGTCACCTTATCAAGCTATGACTTAGATACCGATGCGCTACACTTAAAATTAGGCTTGCACGGCTTATATCGCCTCATGCGCGGTATTTTGCTCGGTGACTTACTGCAAAAGCTCTATTTCCATACCAAGACCTATGAAAAACTCAAGGGTAGTAGCGATACGGTCTTAAAGATCATGGTCGAGCAATGCTCCCACTATATGCTAAGTTCGCAGCGCCATCATAATTTCGTCAATATCGTGCGCGCCATCGTCCAGGCTTTCTCACAAATTGATCTGGATGACAGCAAGAAAAAGCCGCGGGTGGGCATTGTAGGCGAGATTTTGCTTAAATATCATCCCAAGGCCAATCTCAATTTGATGAATCAACTCATTGAAGAGGGCGTGGAGCCGGTGATTGGTGATATTTCAAGTTTCTTGCTCTATTGCCTGAACGATAGCATCTTCCAGGCCAAATACCTCAAAGGCTCATGGGTGAAAGCCACCGGCTCGTGGCTGATTGCCCATCGCTTCAATCGCATGCGTGAGGTGATCATGCAGGCACTCGAGGACAGTAAGTTTGATAACTTAACGCCGTTTAATGACTATAAAAAAGCCATTGAGGGCTTGGTCAGTGCCGGCCAACAGGCCGGTGAAGGTTGGCTACTTACTGCCGAGATGATTGATTATATTGAGCATGGCATTAAGAATGTGCTCTGTGTGCAACCTTTTGCCTGCCTGCCCAATCATGTGACCGGCAAAGGCGTGATGCGCGCCATCCGCATGGGCTATGAAGATGCCAACCTCTGCAGTATCGACTTTGAGGCCGGAACTGCGCAGTCCAATGTGGCCAATCGCTTAAAGCTCTTCCTCACCACGGCCAAGGAGCTGCAATTAAAAGAAAAGTTCGGTGTCAACTTTAAAGCCGTCTAGTAAAGTGCCGGTAGCTTAAGCTACCGGTACTGTTTCCTCTTTTCCACGTATCCACGTACACGCCACAGTATACACTTTGCGCTATACTGTATGTAAAACTGCTTTGCTATGAGAAAATTTCTATGTTACAGACAGCTACCACTATACAAGAGATCCGCTCTACGGTCAGAGCCTGGAAACAACAAGGCTTGACCGTAGGCTTAGTGCCGACCATGGGTTATTTGCACGCCGGCCATGAAAGTTTGGTCAAAGCAGCCGTGGCAAGTTGCGATCGGGTGGTAGCTTCGGTATTTGTCAATCCCACGCAATTTGGTCCCAATGAGGATTTGGCCACCTATCCGCGCGATTTTGCCCATGACTGTCAGGTACTAGAGAAGGCAGGATGCCATCTGGTCTTTCACCCAGAGCCCAGTGAAATGTACCCCGAGGGCTTTTGTACCTATGTAGAAAACCTTTCGGCCATGCCGCAGCAATTGTGTGGTAAGACCCGCCCGATTCATTTTCGTGGGGTATGCACCGTGGTGTGCAAGCTCTTTAACATCGTACAGCCGGATAAAGCCTTCTTTGGGCAAAAAGATGCGCAACAATTGGCCATCATTAAGCGCATGGTCAAGGATTTATCCTTAGATATTGAAATTGTCGGTTGCCCGATTGTGCGTGAGAGCGATGGCCTGGCCAAATCCTCGCGCAATGTGTATTTAAATCAAAGTGAGCGCCAAGCGGCCTTAGTGCTCTCACAGGCCGTGCGTTTGGGGCAAGAGCTGATAGCCGCCGGGGAAAAAGATTGTGCCACCATCTTAGCTAAGATGTGTCAGGTAATTGAGAGCACGCCCATAGCGCGCATTGATTATGTAGCAGCGGTAGACGGGCAGACCATGTTGCCGCTTGAGACCGTCACCCCGGGCATGCTTTTTGCAATGGCGGTCTATATCGGTAAAACTCGCCTTATCGATAATTTCAGCGTTGCCAACTAATAGCGCCTTATTCCGTCGCCTTTAACACAAAATCA
Source organism: Candidatus Anaerobiospirillum merdipullorum (assembly GCA_018883895.1). GTDB lineage: Bacteria > Pseudomonadota > Gammaproteobacteria > Enterobacterales > Succinivibrionaceae > Avisuccinivibrio > Avisuccinivibrio merdipullorum. The sequence continues at coordinate 9,924 of JAHLFG010000096.1, read as the reverse complement.
ATTCTACCCCGAGGCGACGGATCTCAGTTGCAGCTGCAGGATCTAAATGCTTATCGGTAATGATGGTATCAAGCTCCTTGAGCTCTCCTACCTCAAATAATTGCGTCAGCCCATACTTACTGCTATCGGCCACCAAGATGCGCTTGGAGGACTGTTTTAATAAGGTTTGCTTGATATAAGCCTTTTCATAGGTGGGAGCGGTAATGCCGGTGGCAACATTAAAGGCATTACAACTTAAAAAAGTATAGGTGGGATGAATTTGACTTAACATCGACACCGCATGTGGACCGATACAGGACTGTGAACTCCAATCGATGGAGCCACCGGTCACCGACACCTCAATTTGCTGATAGTCAGCCAAGAGTAGCCCAATGCGCAGATCTGGCGTAATGACCCGCACCGGGGTATTAATTAAATTTTGCGCTATCTTATAGGTAGTTGTACCGGCATCGAGCACCACCGCATCATTAGCATGAATCATCGCCGCCGCAGCTGCGGCGATCGCGGTTTTCTCAACGGCATGCTGTCCCTGCTTTTCTGAGGTAGTTGGTTGCGCAGGCACAAAACGATTTAATGTAACTCCGCCATGAACGCGATAAACCACACCTTCATTATCCAGGCGCACCAATTCACGTCGAATAGTCGCCGCAGAAAGTCCGGTGACACTGACCAATTCATTCACCGTGACCAAATTGTGCAACTTTAAATAATCAATGATGAGCTTTGCCTTAGTGTCATCGGCCATTAAGCCCCCTTGCGTTTGCTTTTGTTAACCTTTTATTTAATCTACACATTATTTCATAAAAATCTAATTTTTTCAAGCCTTTATCTTAATGTACGGAAACTTTGAGTAACTTTAACCGCGCTACACCAATATTTTGCCCTTTATTGCGTGATCTTATTCACATTATCGGATATTTGATTATTTTTAATCTTTCAAGACGGAATATAATCAATTCAACATCAATTTTGGGGAAAAGCAAAAATGCAACTTGTGATCATCGCAGACGATCTAACCGGCGCCAATGACAGCGCAGCTTATTTAAGACAGTGCGGTTTTTCGGCTCGCGTTATGATCTATCCCTTTGAGCAGTCATTAGATTATAGTGGCGAGGTCTTAGTTCTCGATTCTGAAAGCCGTGATTTACCGGTAGAAGAAGCCCGTGCTGCGGTAGCGTCGGCTTGTGATTACATTCAATCAATAGCCCCGACGGCGATTATTTATAAAAAGGTCGATTCTACCTTGCGTGGTCATATCGGCGCTGAGCTGGAAACTTTAATGGATAAATTACAGTTGCCGCGCGCCCTTTTTGCCCCGGCTTTCCCGCAGGCGGGAAGAACGACGGTCAACGGCCGGCAGCTTTTACACGGTATTCCTTTAGAACTAACGGAGCTAGCCCATATTCCTAAAAGTCCGGTCACGACCTCGGATATCGCACAAATTTTAAGCCAAGATACCCATATTATTACTACTCAACTTGCGCTCAACAGCAAGTTCCCCTCGCATCAATTAGTTGAGCGCAGCTTAGTTTCCAAGCAAGTTTTAATTGCCGATGTCAAGGTGGCCGACGATTTAATTAAGCTTGCACAAGAGGCCGTCAAGCTCATGCCTTGTGTGCTCGTCGGCTCGGCAGGTTTAGCCGGGGCCTTAACGCACAGTAGCTTATTGCCCCTTAAGGCCAAGCAGGACATAAAAACCCCCTCCTTAGCCCCGGTCAAGCGGCTCTTGATCCTCTCTGGCTCCATCAGTGCCGTAAGCCAAGAGCAATGTCAGCTCCTCATTAAAGAGACTGCCTGTAAGGTCTTTAAGCTTGACCCGCAGGGGGCTTTGACCAATCCGCAGGCTGAAGCCTTGCGCCTGGCAAGTTGCATACAAAAAACTGCCGCGACGTCAGATTGCGTCTTAGTAAGCGGGGCCTTAAGCCCCACCGATGTCAGTACCTGCAGACAAGTGGCCCAAGAGATGCAACTGAGCTTTTTTACAGCCGGCGAGTGCTTTGCCAAAACCATGGCCGCTTTAATGAAAATTTGTGCCGCAGATTTTGATGGTTATGTCATGACCGGTGGCGATACTGCCGTCCACGCCTGCCGCGCCGTTCAAGCCACCACCCTTGAGCTACAAGGAGAAATTGAAACCGGTATTGCCGCTTGCACCATTGCCGCCGGGCCGCTTCACGGACGCATCTTAGTAAGTAAGGCCGGCGCCTTTGGCAGAGCCCAAACCTTTTTACATATTTACCGCACTTTAACTATGCACCAAGCAAGGAAGTAATACGATGAGAAAACCTATTTTAGGTATTACGATGGGTGATCCGGCCGGCATCGGCTCGGAGATCACCGTCAAATCACTGCTCAAACCTGAGCTCTATCAAAAATGCATCCCGGTGGTATTCGGTGATGCCCAACAATTGCGCCGTGCCGCCGCCATCATTAATGCCCCGGTAGAGGTGCATGCCATTAATCATCCCAGTGAGGCCCAGCCTTCGGCACAACGCATTGAAGTCATCGATCTTAACAATGTCCCGGCCGATGTCCCTTTTGGCAAGGTAAATGCTGTATGCGGTAAGGCTGCCTATGAATATATTGCCAAGGCCGTATCCTATACCAAGGATTTCTCCATCCATGCCGTGGTCACGGCTCCGCTCAATAAAGAAGCCCTGCATCAAGGCGGTTGCCCCTACCCGGGCCATACCGAAATTTTAGCCAACCTCACCGGGACCAAGGATTTCTCGATGATGTTGGTAGGCCCCAAGCTGCGTGTCATTCACGTCTCTACCCATATTTCATTGCGTAAAGCCTGCGATGCCTGCACCAAGGAGCGCGTCTACAAAGTCATTCATTTAGCCGATGACACCTTAAAACTCATGGGATTTGCCAATCCGCGCATTGCTGTGGCCGGTCTGAACCCGCACTGTGGTGAAGGTGGCTTATTTGGCGATGAGGAAATAAATGAAATTATCCCGGCAGTACAAGCGGCGCAGGCCGAAGGACTAAATGTCAGCGGTCCGATCGCTCCGGATACTGTATTCCATCGTGCGGCTAATAAGGGTGAATTTGACATTGTCGTAGTGATGTATCACGACCAAGGCCATATTCCGCTTAAGGTCTTAGGTTTCTCATCTGGCGTCAACGTTACTGTCGGTCTGCCGTGCATTCGCACCTCAGTTGATCACGGCACGGCCTTTGAAATTGCCGGACGTGGCATTGCCGACTGCGAATCGATGGACACTGCCCTCGATCTCGGCGCCATCATGGCTACCACCCGTTTTAAGGACAAATTGCAATAACGTTTAAAGCGTATTGTTTTACTTGATTTTTTAATATTAAGGAGAATTATCATGTTTAAACCCACTGGCGTCATTACCCCGGTCTTAACTGCCCTCAATGAAAAGGAAGAGTTTAATCCGCAGGCTTATACCAAGTTTATCGATCATTTGATCGATCATGGTGTCCACGGTATTTTTGCCTTAGGTACCAATGGCGAGTTCTATGCCTTCTCGATGGAGGAAAAACTCGAAATTATTAAGACTGCTGTAGCCGCGGTCAAAGGTAGAGTTCCGGTTTATGCCGGCACCGGTTGCGTGACCACTAAGGAAACCGTAGAGCTGACCCAACGCGTAAGCAAGATGGGCGGCGTGGATTGCCTGTCCGTCATTTCCCCGTACTTTGTCAGCATTACCCAAGACGATCTCTTCCGTCACTACAAGGCCGTAGCTGAGTGCACTGATCTGCCGATTTTGCTGTACAACATTCCGGCCCGTACCGGAAATAATATTGCCTTCCAAACTGTCAAGAAACTGGCACAATTTGAGAATATCATCGGCATCAAGGACAGCTCCGGCAATTTTGATAATACCTTAAAGTACATCGAAAATACCGATCCGCGTCTGTCGGTCCTTGCCGGCTCCGATTCTCTCATCTTGTGGACCTTACTTGCAGGTGGCACCGGTGCCATTTCTGGTTGCTCCAATGTCTTCCCGGATCTGATGGTCTCCATCTACAACCTGTTTAAGGAAGGCAAGATTGCTGAGGCCAACGAGGCGCAAAAGAAGATTCGTCCGTTCCGCAATGTGATGCAGATGGGCAATCCTAACTCCGTGGTCAAGCGCGCCGCGCAATTAATGGGCTTTGATGTAGGTCCGGTCCGTGCCCCGTCCAATGTTGAAAACAAAGCCATTGATGACGCTTTGCTGGAAGTTTTTAAGCTCTACAAGTAAGGAGTGCATCATGCCTAAAGTAATTATCACCCAACCGTTGCATCAAGACGGCATGGCCATCTTAAATGCTGCCGGCTTTGAGACCGACGTGTCCAATGGCGGAACCCCAGAAGAGTATCTGCCCTTTGTCAAGGATGCCGATGGCCTTATTATCCGCATTGGCCATATTGATCGTGCCACCATGGAAGCCTGTCCAAACTTAAAGGTCATCGGCCGTCCGGGCGTGGGCGTGGACAATGTTGATGTTAAGGCCGCCACCGAGCTTGGCATCCCGGTAGTGATTGCCCCGGGCGCCAATACCCGCTCCGTAGCCGAATGTGCCTTTACCATGATGTTAACTGCCGCCAAGGATATGGTACGTGCCGACAGAGAATTGCGTAAGGGCAATTGGGCGATGCGTAGTGAGTATCGTGCCTATGAGCTCTATGGTAAGACCTTAGGCCTCATTGGTTACGGTCATATCGGTAGTATTTTAGCCTCGCTGTGCAAGGCCATTGGCATGCAGGTTATGGTCTACGACCCCTTTGTCAAAGCCGAAAAAATTGCCGCTGATGGCTATGAATATTGCGCCACCATTGATCCGATTGTAGAGCAGGCGGATGTCATTTCCCTGCATGTACCGCTGACCGATGCCACGCGTAATTTAATTGCTGCGCCGCAATTGGCACGCATGAAGAAAAACGCCATCTTAGTTAACTGTGCCCGTGGCGGCATCATCAATGAAGCGGACTTAAAGCAAGCCCTCGAGCAACATCAGATCATGGCCGCGTGCCTGGATGTCTTTGATCACGAGCCTTTAGGCCCCGATGATCCTTTGCTGACCTTGGACAATGTCATCGTCTATCCGCATATGGCCGGTCAAACCAAGGAAGCGGCCTCCAATGTGGCCACCGGCGCGGCTAAGGGTGTGGTTGCCGTCATCAACGGCGAAAAATGGCCCTATGTCTGCAATCCGGAAGTTTATCAGCATCCGCGTTGGAATAAGTAATGGGAGGTAAAGAAGCAAAAATGGCAGCAATTGGACTTATTCGCCGCATTGTGGAAGGATGCGGCTCATTGGACAATATCGCCGCTGAGGTGCAAGCCTTTGGCGCACAACATGTGCTGATGGTCACCGACAAGGGCGTCTATAACTTAGGTCTGACCAAGGGAGCTGAGACGGCGCTACAAACAGCCGGCATTGAGCTGTGCATCGAAAGTGATGTCCCGCCGGAGCCGACACAGGCGCAAGTACAGGCCATTTTCGACAAAGCCGCCGGCTTTAAGGCTGACTTAGTCTTAGCCATTGGTGGCGGCTCGGCCATGGATACGGCCAAGCTTATCGCCTTAATGTTACAAAATGACCTGACAGTACAAGACTTACTTGATGGCAAGCGTCCGCAAAGCCGTAAGGTGCCGCTAATCATGGTGCCCACCACCGCTGGTACCGGCTCGGAGGCCACTCCCAATGCCATCGTCTTAGTGCCCGAGCAAAACTTAAAGATTGGTATCGTCTCGGATCTGATGGTCTGCGATACCGCCATCTTAGATGCCAAGCTCACGCAAGGTCTGCCGCCTGCTATTACCGCCAATACCGGTATCGACGCGCTGTGCCATCTGATGGAATGCTATATCTCCAAGAAGCACAATCCTTTAAGTGATGCCTTCTGCCTGCGTGGAATCAGCCTTATCGCCCGGAGCCTGCGTCGGGCCTACACCGACGGCAATGATCTGGTCGCCCGCGCTGACATGCTTTTGGCCTCCTGCTTTGGTGGTATTGCCATTGCCGGCTCGAGCACCGTCGGCATTCATGCGCTGTCCTATCCTTTAGGCGGGCGTTATCACATCCCTCACGGGCTGTCCAACGCCATCTTAATGCCTTACATCATGGAAGAAAATGCACCCTGCTGCATCGAGCGCTATGGCGATATTGCTCAGGCGATGGGGCTTGCTACTAGCGGCAAGAGCCCGGAAGAAGTGGCACAAATGCTTGTTAGCGAGCTTTACGCCTTCAATCGGGATTTGCACATTCACTGCGATCTTAAGGCCAAGGGCATCACCTTAGAGGTTGTAGATGAACTGGTGACGGCGGCAGCTAAAGTCACCCGTCTACTTAATAACAATCCCAAGGATTTAAGTCATGAGGACATGAAGCGCATTTACTGTCGCCTCATTGCCGATAACGCTTAACTTTTGGAGAAATTTTTATGAATAACAAACGCAACGACATGATCACCGGCATTGTGCTGGCGCTCTTTGCCTTGTGGTACTTCTACGAGGCCCTGAGCATCAGAGTATTTGCCGGCATGGGCAAGGCGGTGGTCAATTCCACCACCATGCCCAAGATCTGGGCGGTATGTTTGCTACTCTTGGCGGGCGCGCTTATTCTGCGCTCGCTCAGAACCCCGGCCAAAAGGGACGGGGCTAAGGCAAGCTTTAGCCTGGGAGCCTGGGTCAAGGCCAATTACGAGGTCTTTTTAACCTTTATTGCGCTGTTTTTATATGCGGCCTTAATGGAGCCTTTAGGTTTCATTATCTCCAGCATTCTCTATATCTTTGCGCAAACCTTGATCCTGATGGATAAGGAACACCGCAGTTATGTCAAGGCCCTTATCATTGCCGTGATTTGCTCGGTGGCATCCTATGCAATCTTCGTCTACTGGCTGGCAGTTCTGCTACCGGTAGGTGCCATCTTTGAATAGGAGGAGCACAGATGTTAGCAGATATTATCCCCGGCTTGATGTCCGTCCTGACACCGACGGTACTATTCTTTATCTTCTTTGGTGTCTTCGTCGGCATTATTTTCGGCTCTATTCCCGGACTTACCGCCACCATGGCCATTGTGATGTTCCTGCCGGTAACCTATACCATGTCGCCCATTGAAGGTGTCTCCACCCTAGTGGCGCTCTATGTAGGCGGTATTTCAGGTGGTCTTATTGCCGCCATCTTGCTTAATATTCCAGGCACACCCTCCTCCATCGCCACCACCTTTGATGGCACACCGATGGCACGTAAGGGTGAGGCCGGTAAAGCCTTGGGCGTGGGCGTAGTATTCTCGTTTTGCGGCACGATCTTAGGCCTGTTGGTCTTAGTGTTAGTCTCCCCGCTCCTGGCCGCCTTTGCCATTAAGTTTGGGCCGTATGAGTATTGCACCTTAGCGCTCTTTGCCCTCTCGCTGGTAATTTCCTTAACCGGGCGTGACCTCGTCAAGGGCCTTATCAGCGGTCTTTTAGGTGTGATGCTAGCCACCGTCGGCTTAGCGCCGGTAGATTCGGCCAAGCGCTTTACCTTTGGCATGGTAGAGCTTAATGCCGGCTTCTCACTGCTTACTTTGTTAATCGGCCTCTTTGCGATTACCGAGGTGATTAAGGCTGCCGAAGAAGTGCGCAAGCCGGTAACGGCCACGGTGGAAACCAATGTGCGCATCAAGGGCTTTGGTTTCTCCTTAGCCGAGTTCTTGTCGCAAAAGCTCAATATGGTCCGCTCAGCTGCCATCGGTATTGTTATCGGCATTCTGCCGGGCATTGGTGGTGCCATTTCCGGCATGCTGGCCTATACCGCTGCCAAGAATCAATCCAAGCATCCGGAGAAATTTGGTACCGGTATTATGGACGGTGTGGTGGCCTCTGAGACGGCCAATAACGCCGGCATTGGTGGTGCCATGATTCCGCTCCTTACCTTAGGTATTCCGGGCGATGCAGCTACGGCCATGCTCTTGGGCGGCTTAATGGTCCATCAGATTGCACCGGGCCCGCTTATTTTCGATAAGAGCGGCGTGGAAGTCTTTGGTATCTTCTTTGCCTTAGCCATCTCGGCGATTGCCATGCTAATTATTGAGCTCTTTGGCATCAAGATCTTTATCCGCGTGCTTAAAATCCCTAAGTATCTGCTGTTGCCGGTCATCATGGTGCTGTGCGTCATTGGTGCCATTGGCAATGCCAACCGTATGTTTGACGTGTGGTCGGTCATGGTCTTTGGTGTGATGGGCTATCTGCTTATCAAGGCCAAGATCCCGCATGTGCCGATGATCTTAGGCTTCATCTTAGGCCCGATTTTTGAGCTGAACTTCCGTCGTGCCATTCAGCACGCGCAGATTGATCCGACCGGAGTGTTCTCACATCCCATCGCCATCTGCTTCTTTGTGGTCACGATTATTGTGGTGATCTTCTCCCTGCGCCGTCAGCGTAAAGAAGCCGCCTTACTTAAAGCCTCTGAAGAATCTTAGTCTTTTACAGGAGTTGTATTATGAAGAAATTTGCTACCGCCTTAACCTTAGCTGCCGCGCTGACTGTGGGAGCTGCGCCGACTGCCTTTGCTGCCGATGCATACCCCAATCAGACCATTAATATGATCTGCTCGCATGGTGCCGGTGGTGATACCGACTACAATACGCGTTTAATCTCACGTATGTTGGAAAACCGTTTGGGCGTCAGTGTGGTGGTCAACAATGTGACCGGCGCCAATGGCTCTATTGCGCTGACCCAATATAAGGACGAAAAGCCCGATGGCTATACCTTAATTGGTACCAATGCCATGTCGCTGGCCTCCAACGAAGCTTCGGGACTGTCTGACTTTGGCTATGATGCTTTTGAGGTGATCTCGGTGTACGGCAAGCAATGCGGTGAAAATCTGTTAGTGCGTGCCGATGCTCCGTACAATACCTTAGAGGAATTAATTGCCGCCACGCAAAAAGATCCTGATTCCATCACCATGGGTGTGGCCATGGGCGGCTCTTCCTATATTGCAGCCCTGATTATGCAAACGACCAAGGATGCTAAGTTTGCGATGGTGGATGCCGGCGGTGATGGTGCTGAGCGTATGACCTCCCTCTTAGGCGGCCATATCGATGTCACCATTGCCCCGTATACGCTGGCCAAGGAATATATTGAGTCCGGTAAGGTCAAGACCCTGTGCACCTTAATGTCCGAGCGTCTCCCGGCCACCCCGGATGTACCGACGGCCCGTGAATCCGGCGTGCCTGATCTGGTAATCGATACCTTATACGTACTGCTTGCGCCTAAGGGCACCCCGAAGGAAATTGTGGATAAGCTTAATGCCACGGTCCTTGATATCGTCAACAACGATGCCGAGTACAAGGAAGCCATCAAGAACTTCAACTTCCAAGAGCCGTATGCCTTAAGCGTCGAGGACTCCATTGCCCGCCTGAAGGAACAACGCGAGCATATGATGTCCTACTCTAAGTATTTACAGTAAATAGCCGACAACGCGTCTAATCGATGACGCTAATTATGGCTTTTTTCCCCATCAGGCAGGTCAGACAATATTAAGACCTGCCTTCTTTTTTAATCGATCTTCCGCACAGACCTTAGCCTCAAGCTTTGTTAAGCTAGAGCACAAACATGTAGCTTTACATTTAAATATGGAGGATGACCGTCCCAGCTTTCCCAAACTTATTTTAAGCACGGGATTTACGGGCGGCAGTATTTGCATGAAGATTGGGATCATTCGTTGCCGTGCCACAGAAAATTATTGTCCGGGCACGACAGACTTTAAAACCATTGCCCTCGGTAAAGGCAGTTTTGCCACCTTACATGAAGAAGAGGAGTTGGAGTTAATAGGCTTTGTCAGTTGTGGCGGGTGCCCGGGTAAGGATGCGGTATTGCGTGCCCGGGAATTGGTACGCCGCGGCGCACAATGCATTGCCTTTGCCTCTTGTATCAAAAATGGCAATCCCTTGAGTTTTCCATGCCCCCAGGCTGATGCCATG
>JAHLFG010000095.1 GCA_018883895.1 Candidatus Anaerobiospirillum merdipullorum | reverse complement strand
GGCTGGGAGGCAGGACCATGGTTTCATGCTGCCGGTACTGTCTGAAGACGGGTTTAGTCATACTCACCTCCGGATAGTCTGCGCTGACTATGGGTGAATTATAGCAAAAACAGCTAAACTTTACAAGTAATTAAATGAAATAAAAAGGAAATATTTTGCGAAAACATTCTGTTTTGCAAATTTTACCGTTTCTGGAACATAAAATCGGGGGTGACCTTTTTAGTCACCCCCTAGTTGTCAGCTGGGGCTAATTGCAAGGGTAACTGATGGCGCGTAGCTACTAATTTGCAGATTTTAGCCATGTAGCTACGGCGCATATAGAAACCTCGCGGCCTGGTCGTACTCACGGCGCCATCTTCATCGACTATCGCCGTCAAGCGTTGCCCGTTGGGGGCCTTGGGACGCAATTGCACTAAGGTACCGATGCGCGCGGTGATTTGCTTACCCTGACCTTGGGTGATTAATTCCATCAGCTCGTCGTAATCGGCTTTAACTTGCAATAAGTCAGCTGGCGGCATTTGGTAGAGCAGATAGTCCACTACGCGCCTTTGCCTTATCGGCATTTTCTTGGCCGTAAGGACGAAGACATAGAGGGTAAGTCTGATTTTGGCATAGAGCGTGCTATGGTAAAAATCAAGCCCGCGGATATCCTTAATCGGGGCATGGCAGATAAAGGTGCTTTCGATGGGAGTAAAGAGCTCATCTACCGGTACGGTCTTAAGCTCAATGCCTAAAAAAGGAAAATCCGGAGCCCCCAAATTAGGTGCCGCCGCTCCCAAATACAGCTCGATAAGTCCTCCCGTATAGCCCTTACTGTGGGTATTGCCCTGCGGAATGCTTAAATTTAATGCGCCGGCAAGTTCACTGATGGTTTTACCGCAAATCAGCTCAAGACGTTGGCGCAATTCATCGAGAGTGTGGGGTTCGGGGAGATGAGAAACATTAGCAAAAAAACTGGACATGCACTTACGGTCTTTTTTTACACTGTATACGGCATTTTAGCACGGTCCTTATCTTGCTCTCCTTGTTAACTTTAGTGAACTTTTTGGCAAGATTTGTAGTCTAGGAACTAAGTAAGCTGGAAAATGCCTCAAACTTGGCGCTTACGCGTTGTGATGCGGCTTGCGCGCCATTACGTGCATGTGTAAAACGCGCTAAAGCTCAAATTACAAGTGGGAGGCTCTGTGCGATAATGCACACAGCGTGAAAGTGATTTTCATCATCACTTTCATAGGTGAAATTTAACTGACAGACTAGGCGGTTTTTGTGATCGACGAAGATGGTTACCGACCCAATGTGGGGATAGTGATCTGCAACCGCAATGGTCAAGTGCTGTGGGCACGCCGGGTGAGGCAAAACTCCTGGCAGTTTCCGCAGGGCGGTGTGGACGAAGGTGAAACTCCGCTAGGTGCGATGTATCGCGAATTGTATGAAGAGCTGGGACTTACGCAACATGATGTCAAGCTCCTCGGGCAATCACGGGCATGGTACAAATATCGTTTGCCCAAGCGTTTAATTCGCTGGACTGACGATCCGGTGTGCCTGGGGCAGAAACAAAAATGGTTTCTGCTCTCCTTGACCGCCGAAAAGCAACTTGGGATCCGTTTCAATCGTGAAGGGCATCCTGAATTTGATGACTGGCGCTGGGTCTCGTATTGGTACCCGGTGAGACAGGTAATAGCCTTCAAGCGCGACGTTTACCGTCGTGTGCTCACTGAATTTGCGCCGGCCGCTTTGTTCGGCAAGCCTTTGACCGCGGAGGCCAGATACAGCCGCGGCAGAATGCGCGGAGGATATTGATATGGACGAAAGACAAAGTGAACTTTTACTTGCCTTGCGTCAAATTACTGAGGCAGTGGCAAGCGAGCAGAGCCTAGAGCAGGCGATGAAGATCTTGGTGCAACAAATCAGGCGCGCCACACATGCTGACTGCTGCTCTTTGTATTTATATGAATCATTGCGCGACCGTTTTAGATTGCGTGCCACCGATGGTTTGGCACAAGAAGCGGTCGGTAAGGCGACTTTAAAATCAGGCGAGGGCTTGGTAGGTGTTGTCGGCAAACGACGGGAGATGCTCGATTTGGCCGATGCATTTGCTCATCCTAATTTTAAATATCTGCCGGATGTAGGTGAGGATGAATATCACTCCTTCTTAGGCGTGCCGGTGATAAATCAAGGTGATTTGCTTGGTGTACTCGTCATTCAAAGTAAGGAGCAACGCCAATTTGGCCCTAATGAAGAATACTTCATGCTCACTTTAAGTGTGCAGATAGCCTCCATCATCGCGATGAATCGTTCGGTTGAGCTTGACGAAGAGCAAAATATCCGGCGCATTCATGGTTTATCCGGTACCGGGGGTTTGGCCATTGCCAAGGCACTCATTTGGCAACCGGCGGTCTCGATTGATCAGGTCAAGGTGTTGCATAGTGACGATCCTTTAATGCAAACGGAGCTTTTCCATCAGGCGATGTTCCAATTGCAGGTGGAAATGGATCGGGCGTCGCTTAAGATGCAAGAGGATGAAAAGTCCAATGCGCTCTTTGGCTATATGTCAGGCTATGGGCAATTGCTTGATGATCCGACCTTCCAAGAGGAAGTGGATCGTCATATCGTCGATGAAGGCTTGTTAGCCTCCTCGGCCATTAAGCTCGTGATTGAACGGCGCTTAAAAGAGGCAGAGCTTAAGCATGATAAAGAAGAGTATGTCGACACCAAGGACTTTGCACAGGTTTTAATTACCCGCTTGGTGCATGCCTCGGCGCGTGACTTTGATTTAAATGAGCGCGTGATTTTGGTGGTGGATTCATTGCCGGCTGCCATGGTGGCAGAATTGCCGCGCGATAAGATTGCAGGCTTTGTCGCCACTTCCTTTAACACTAGCGCCCATACCTTAATCTTGGCGCGCGATTTGGGTATCCCGGCCGTTTTAGGTGTTGGGGTGGATTTAAGCTCCATTGACGGGCATACCATTATTTTAGATGGTAAGCACAGTGAAATCCTGCTTGATCCGCCGCAGTCGGTGGTCGATGAGTTTAGTGAGCTCTTAAGTCAAGATAAGCGGCAATCGGATTTATTTAGCTCTGAGCTCGATAAAGAAGGTGTCTGCTTAGATGGTACGCGGATTAACATTCAGCTAAATGCCGGCCTCAATCACACCGACGCCACTGATCATCTGTGCGCCATTACCGATGGTATTGGTCTGTATCGCACGGAAATCTCTTTTATGCTCACCAAGAGTTTCCCCACGGAAGATCAGCAATATGATTGGTATGTGCGTTTGCTCAAGCAATTTGCCGGCAAATCGGTGTGCATGCGTACCTTAGATGTGGGCTCAGATAAGAGTCTGCCGTATCTGCCCATCAAGGAAGTAAATCCGGCCTTTGGCTGGCGCGGCGTACGTGTGACCATTGATAATCCACAATT
>JAHLFG010000094.1 GCA_018883895.1 Candidatus Anaerobiospirillum merdipullorum | reverse complement strand
CTTTCCGATGCTGGCAAGACCGTGCTTAGCATGTCGCGTGCCAACTACTTCAATGCCGTCTATATGGATACCTTGAACAAGCGTCAGGGCCAAGCTCACTTTGCCGATCCTAATCAGGACGATGGCATGTGGGTGAGAATGCGTTTTGACAACTTGGGTCAAGAGGGTGAGTTCCGCTCTCACAACACCATGGTTGAAATCGGCTATGACCGCAAGGCTGCCTATGACAGCGGTGATTGGCACTTCGGCGCCGCCTTGGACTATATGCACGGTCAGACCGACTATAATAGTGTCAATGGCGATGGTGAGCTTGACCGCTTAGGTGCTTGGCTCTATGGCACTTGGCTGAGCGATGATGGCCAATATCTTGACCTCATCCTCAAGTATGGCCATATCGAAAATGACTTTGAAGTGGCCACCCCGACCAATGGCAATGTCACCGGTAGCTATGGCAATGATGTCTACTCGCTCTCGGCCGAGTACGGCTATAAGTTTGCCGATGAGGACAGTGGCATCTTCTTTGAGCCGCAGGTGCAGTTGCAGTATGCACACGTCACCGGTGCCGATTACACCACCTCACAGGATACCAAGGTGGATGTGGAAGCCATTGACAGCTTAATCGGCCGTGCCGGCTTTAGATTGGGCGCGGACTTAGCTCAAGACACCACCCCGGTCGCGCTCTACTTAAGAGCTGATGTCATGCATGAGTTCATGGGCGATCAGGACATCAGTGCCTCTGATGATACCGGTTACATGAGCGTAAGCTATGACAATAATGACACTTGGTATGACGTAGGTTTAGGCTTTAGCGTCAAGGCCCATGAGAGCACCTACTTCTTTATGGAAGCTGAAAAGCTCTTTGGAGCCAACTACTCTGACACCTATATCTTCTCCATAGGTGCAAGACACAGCTTCTAAATCCTAAAAAATTCGCGCCGGCTTCCGTCAAGGGAGCCGCACGCAAATCCCTGAAGTAAGCAGAGCGCCATAAGGCTCTCTGCTTTTTCCTAAGTAAACTAGACTACTCTTACTTTGTGGTGCACAGGCCCCGCCAGCTTCACTGCGTACTTGACCCTTGACAATGATCCGGAACAGCTAGACTACCTGGCAACACCTTGGCATTAAGACGGGCGACACCTCTTATGCCGCCACCTAAGGATGCGCGACACTGCGCGTAAATTGCGCAAGATCCTTTGGCTTATTTCATAGCCATCTTATGCCGGTTGTGCCATAAACTGCGCGCGCCATTCTTCATGGTGCAATTGCAAATTAAGGAGCGCCACTAAAGCGGCACAATTGCAAATACGTCCGTTACGACAGGCCTCAAAGGCCTCCTGCGCCTTGACCTTAAAAATGCGGATATCTTCGTTTTCCACCGCCAGGCCGCCTAAAGCATCAATATGCGTGGCATCAACATTGGCCACATAGACCGTCACGCGCTCGGAGATCCCGCCGGGGCTGGGGTAAACGGAGGTAATTAAATGCAATTTATCCGGAGTGATCTTAAAGTGCGCCTCTTCATTAAGCTCGCGCACGGCAGCCTCAAGCTCACTTTCCCCGGCATCAATGAGCCCAGCGACAATTTCAATTAGCCACGGAGATACCGGATCTTTTAAGGCCCCGGGACGGAATTGCTCAATTAAGACCACTTCATCGCGCGCGGCATCATAAGGCAGAATGGCGACAGCATCTTGATCGCGCTCAAAGACCTCACGTACTAAGGACGGGGTCTCACTGCCATCAAATTTCTTGTAATGCACCACATACTCATCTAGCGCAAAATGCTTTTTAAACAAGCGCTCTTTCTTTTCAATGGTGACATCTTTTAACGTAAAACGCGGCTGTAACAGCGCCGCCCCTGTTTGTTCTGCGGTTACCATAATCGTATCTAAACTTATCTTAAGTATGTGCTATTACTGTGTGGTCATTATACGCAAACTGACGCACAAAATTCTCTGTAGCTGAGCAGTGCTCTTTGGCATAATGAGGACAGATTAATTTTTCGGAAGGTCATGATGAACAAGATTTTACTTAAAGACGCGCAGGTAGTAGAGCCGCAGCGCATTAGCCGTCAATGTGTATTAATTGAAGGGGAGCGCATTGTTAAGATTGCCCCGGATATTAGTGCCGATAATGCCTATGTCATCGACTGTCATGAATTATTGGCCATCCCCGGCATGATTGATGCCCATGTGCATTTCAGACAACCGGGTATGGAGCACAAGGCCGACATTTTGCATGAGGCGCAAGCGGCGGTCTTGGGTGGCGTGACTTCCTATATGGAAATGCCCAATACCCTGCCCCCCACTTTAAACGCGCAGGCGGTGGCGGATAAACAGGCCATTGCCGCGCGCGATAGTGCGGCCAATTATGCCTTTTACTTAGGCGCTGATGATCGCAATTTAGAGGACGTCAAGCGCGCCGATCCCACCACCATTCCGGCCATTAAAGTCTATATGGGCTCGACCACTGGTAGTCTGCTACTTGATGACGAACATATTCTCCATCAGGTGTTTAAGGCCGCGCCGATGATGATCTGCGCTCATTGTGAGGACAATGCCTATATCAACGCGCAATTAAAACGCGTCAAGGCCCAATATGGCGATAATATTCCCTTTGCCCTCCACCCCATCATCCGCGGACGCGATTGCTGCATTAATTCAGCCAAAATGGCGATTAATACCGCCCTTGATACCGGGGCTAAATTGCATATCATGCATTTGTCTACCAAGGAAGAATGTGCCATCTTGCAATACTTTGCCCAAGGTGATTTAGCCACCCGCCAGATAAGTGGTGAAGGCTGCATTCCGCATTTATTCTTCTCAGAGGGCGATTACGCGCGCCTTAAGGGCCTGCTTAAATGCAATCCGGCCGTTAAGAGTGAAGGCGATCGCCTAAGCTTGATTAAGGCCATAAAAAGCGGTGCCATCTCCACCGTCGGCACCGATCATGCGCCGCATGAATGGGCAGTAAAATGTGGCTCCTACCTCAATACCGCCTCAGGTATTCCGTCGGTACAATTTGCGCTACAAGCTTTATTGGAGTTATGGCAACGGCGCGAGCTTACTTTAGAGGAAGTGATTAAAGTCACCTCAGGCAATGTGGCTACGCGCTTTAATATTGCCGATCGTGGCTTTATCAAAGAGGGCTACTATGCCGATATTGCGCTGGTTAATTTGGTCAAGGGGCAGATCGTGACTTCGGAAATAATTGCCAGCAAATGTGGCTTCTCGCCTTTTACCGGCCATCGCTTTAACAGCTCCATCACGCATACCATTGTAAGTGGCACCTTGGTGGTAGAAAACGGCAAGTTAACCGGATTGCGTGGGGGTAAAGCCTTACGCTTTGCGCGTACTTAAAGGTAAAACCCAAGTTTTAAGTAAAGGGCTTAAGTGCAAGAAGGCCATCTTTGCAGACGGCCTTAGAGTGCTTTGCTTTACTCAAAACCCTAGAGCAAAAGAAGTTTTAGGCTAGGGCTCTAGGATCGGAGGAAAAATAAGGCAGATACGTTATCTGCCTTAATTTGTGGTCTCATTAAAGGGAAGTTTTACTTACTCTGTAAACCTAAAGCATCACGGATGGTGAAGAAGAGGTCAGTCTGATCAGTAAGGCCTACCACATTCAAAGCACCCGGGCCATAGGCGGCGATGCGTAACTGTGCACCGGTGTGGCCGGTGTCATTGACATCCTCAGAGTTGGCATAGCTGACGGTCATCGGGGCGCCATCAGCAGTCATCACGGCCTGAGTAAAGCCCATGGACTTGGCATCGGGGTAGCAAATCTGAGTGGAGTGTGCGTGGTCGGCAGTAACGATCACTAAGGTATTGCCATCCTTACGGGCAAAGTCTAAGGCTACCTGCACCGCCTCATCTAAATCCATGGTCTCGCCGAACTGACCGCACGGATTGGAAGCGTGAGCCTGCTTATCAATCGAGGCACCCTCAACTTGCAGGAAGAAGCCGTTAGGATTGTCGTCTAATAAATCAATGGCCTTAGCAGTCATCTGCGCTAAGGTCGGAACCTCAGCACCGCGCTCGGAATTGATTTCGCACTTAACCACTTCACCAGTTAAGTTGCCGCCTAACTTAGCCTGCGGGCCCTTTAAGCGGATCGGCATATTGCCCTCAGAGAAGAGGCCTAACAGCGGCTTGTCCTGATTGGCCACGTCCACGGCGTTGAGCTCAGAGAGGTTGTCAACTAAGGTGTAACCTAAAGCTTCAGCCTGCTCAAATAAGGTCTTGCCCTCAAACTGACCGGCCTTGGCAACTTCGTTGAAGGACTTGCTACCACCACCTAAGGTCACATCCGGACGCAGAGCTAATAACTGCTCGGAAATCGAGCCGGCACCGCCGTTCTCTAAGGCATTGGTCGGGCACTTTTCAGAAGTGGCATTCGGGCCATAGCACTTACGCTGCACGACAGAGGCAATTTGGGCAGCCGGAGTGGCGTCCTGAATTTCGGCGGTAGAAACGTCACCGGTGGCCTTGCCGGCACGCTTGGCCAGGTCGATTAAGGAATCATGCGGATTGCCAAACACGTCCACGCCAATGGCGCCATTGTAGGACTTCACACCAGTCGACCAGGCAGTGCCAGAGGCGGCAGAGTCAGTGACATAGTCAGGCTTTAAGGTATCTTTGTTTAAGGAGTAGTGGGTATACTGACCGGTGAAGGGCAGAGCATCTAAGCCCTTGAACATGCCACCGGCACCGTGGGCAAAGTTACGGGCAGCCGTGATTTCGCTATCACCCATACCATCGCCAATTAATAAAATCACGTTCTTAGCCGACTTCATTGCAGCATGCTGCAACTCTTGCTGATATACATCAGTCATGTTACCGGACAAACGACGGGCGCCGGCAAACTTGGTAATATCGCCCTTAGCGGCACGTGCATATAAAGCGCTATCATCAACTTGAGCAGTAGAAGCGGAGCCTGCACAGGCAGTTAAAGCAGGAACAACAGCAGCTAAAGCCAATGCAAGAACGGATTTACGGGTAAACATATATCAATTAACCTCATGTATTTAGTAAGTGGCTTCAAGCTTAAAAGTACTTTGTAAAATAAACGACGTCCCTTGAGTTAAATTTTGGTAAAGTTATCCTTCTGTGCCGTGTTCGGGCCTATCTTACTTAAATTAAAAGCTTTTTTATAAAACGTGCCTTGTAGCCCCCCAGCCTTGCGCGCGTGCGCGCGTTAATATAAAAAGATAAGGCCCCTCACCCTGCCCGGATTTAATTTAGGCCCCGTGGCCGCGGTAGAGACGTTGGCAAAAAATTAAACTTGAGAAAATTGCTTGTATTTTCATAGCGTTATTAAATTTAAGATCGTTTTTACATAAACTTTACAGTGACATACATCACAACTTTACAAAGTCTTTTTATGCTATGCCCAACCTTTGAACAGCAACACTTGGAGTTTGTGATGAATAAAAATGTTTTAGGCTTAATTGCTGCCGCTTGCTTTGCTACCTGCAGTGCTTCTGCTGCTTTTGCCGCTGACTACAGCGTTTCTACCGACGGCTCTACCTCTATGGAAAAGACCATCGGCTCTTTAGGCGAAGCCTTCATGGAAAAGTATGATGGCGCTGCCTTCACCTACAACCCGACCGGCTCGGGCTCTGGTATTGCCGCTGCCAAGGAAGGCCGTTGCGACATCGGTCTGTCCTCCCGTGCTTTAACTGCCGAAGAGGAGCAAACCTTAGACGGCACCACCTTAGCTTTAGATGGTATTGTGATTGTGGTCAACCCGCAAAACCCGATCAGCGATTTAAGCGTCCAGCAGATTGCTGACCTCTACACTGGCAAGATCGCCAACTGGAAGGATTTAGGTGGCGCTGACGCTCCGGTAGTCTTAATTGGCCGTGAAGCTGGCTCCGGCACCCGCGATGGTTTTGAGACCGTCACCAACACCAAGGATCAGTGCAAATATCGTCAAGAGCTGACCGCCACTGGCGACGTGATCACCACCGTTTCCCAGAACCCCAATGCTATCGGTTATGCTTCCTTAGCTGCCCTGTCTGACAAGGTCAAGGCTGTCACCGTTGATGGTGTGACCGCTTCTGAGCCGACTGTGCAGGATGGCACCTATAAGGTACAGCGTCCGTTCGTCTTAGTAACCCGCAAGGGCGAGAAGCTCTCTGAGGGTGCTCAGGCCTTCTTTGACTTCTGCTTCTCCGATGAAGCCAAGCCCATCATCATTCAGTCGGGCGTGGTTCCGGTAGCTAAGTAATCATCTGCTGAAAACACACTAAGTCATCTTCAAAGGCAGGATTTAATCCTGCCTTATTGTGAAAAAATGTCTTCTTGCTCCACTCACTGAGCAAATCTTCAGAGCAACACTATGAACTTGCTAGATAAAAACAATAAGGACAATGTCGAGTCGATAGCAAGCACCATCTTCTTGGTTTTAGGTGTGATTAATATCGGCTTCGTGCTCCTCATTTGCGTCTATCTGGTGATAGCCGGTCTGCCTGCCATCATTAAGATTGGACCCATTGATTTCCTCTTTGGCACTAAGTGGGCATCTACTGCCGCAGAGCCGCAATTTGGTATCTTGCCCTTTATCTTAACCTCCATCTACGGTACCGCAGGTGCCATTATCATCGGTCTGCCGCTAGGTTTCTTCTCGGCAGTCTATTTGGCCAAGATTGCCTCCAAAAAGGTGCGCTATGTTGTAGAGCCCTTAATTGACCTCTTAGCCGGTATTCCTTCGGTAGTCTACGGTTTTATCGGTATGTTGGTCTTAGTGCCGGCCATTCGTTCTATCTTTGGTCTGCCCGATGGTGCCTCACTCTTTGCGGCCATCATCGTCCTGGCCATCATGATTTTACCGTCCATTATCAAGGTATCGATTACTGCCTTAGAGGCCGTGCCGCAGGAATATGAATTAGGCTCCTTGGCCTTAGGCGCCAATGAAATTGAGACCTACTATCGCGTCATTGTCCCGGCTGCCAAAAGCGGTATTGCCGCGGCCGTGGTTTTAGGCGTGGGACGTGCCATCGGTGAGGCCATGGCGGTCATGATGGTGGCAGGTAATGCTGCCAATATGCCGTCACTCTTTGAGAGTGTACGCTTCCTGACCACCGCTGTGGCCAGCGAAATGTCTTACTCCTCGGGTCTACAGCGTGAGGCGCTGTTCTCCATCGCCTTAGTGCTGTTCGTCTTCATCATGATGATTAATGCCACCTTGAACGTACTGTTAAAGCGCGGCGGAGTGAAGAAACAATGAGCGACAAATTAGCCTCTTCCCTGCACAGCGGGATCCCGGCACGCCGGGCTATGTACTCCAATATTCTCAAGACTTGCATGTTCTTGTGCATTGGCATCACGGTAGCCTTGGTGTTCTTCTTAATTCTGTATATCTTAATTCGTGCTATCCCGCATTTTTCGTGGGAGATTATCTCGACTAAGCCGTCGTACTTAAAAGGGACGATTGGTGTATTGCCGGATATTTTAAACACTGTCTATCTGGTGCTCACGGCCTTAGTTATCGTCCTGCCCTTGGGTGTCGGCGCTGCCATTTACTTAAATGAGTACGCCAAGTCCCAGCGCTTGGTCAAAGGCATTGAATATGCAGTTGAAACCTTGGCCGGCATTCCGTCCATTATTTACGGCTTGGTCGGTATGCTCTTTTTCTGCCAATTCTTAGGTCTGCAAACGTCACTGTTAGCCGGCTCCTTAACCTTGGTGATTATGTCCATCCCGGTCATTATCCGCACCACGCAAGAGAGCTTGAAGACGGTGCCGCAAGGCTATCGTGAAGGTGCCTATGGTTTAGGCTCCGCGCGCTGGCACATGATTCGTACCGTGGTCTTACCCTGCTGCATCGACGGCATCGTCACCGGCTGTATCTTAGCTGCCGGCCGTATGTTAGGTGAGTCCGCCGCCCTGCTCTTTACCGCAGGTTTTGCGCACGCGCTGCACGGTTATTTCGATGGTATCACCAGCTCTGGTGCAACCTTAACCGTAGCTCTGTACGTCTATGCCAAGGAGCAAGGCGAATTTGAGGTGGCCTTCGTGATTGCCGCCATCCTCTTAGTACTGTGCTTTATTACCAACTACTTAGCTCAGGCTTATGGCCGTCATATGAAGAAGATCAAGGGCTAATCGTTTAAATAGATTTTTACAGGAAAGAAAACATGGAAACCATTTTCGAGGTGCAAAACTTCAATCTGTGGTACGGCGACAATCACGCCCTGCACGATATCAATATGCAGATTGAAAAGAATGCCATCACGGCTTTAATCGGCCCGTCCGGTTGCGGTAAGTCCACCTTCATCAAGACCTTAAACCGCATGAATGACTTAATTCCGTCGGTCCGTCTGTCAGGCTCAATTAAGTATCGTGGACAAGAGATTGTCAACTCAGACATCAATGTCTACAACTTAAGAAAGGAAGTGGGCATGGTGTTCCAAAAGCCCAATCCCTTCCCGATGAGCATTTATGACAATATCGCCTATGGTCCGCGTACCCATGGCATTCGCAATCGTTCGCAATTAGATGAGATTGTCGAAAAGTCGCTGCGCGATGCCGCAATTTTCGATGAGTTAAAAGATCGTCTCAAGGATTCGGCCTTAGGCTTATCTGGCGGTCAGCAACAGCGTCTGTGCATTGCCCGTGCTTTGGCGGTCAAGCCTGACGTGCTCTTAATGGACGAGCCGACCTCTGCCTTAGACCCGATTTCCACTTCCAAGATTGAAGAGCTGGCCTTAGATCTCAAAAAGGAATACAGCATCGTCATTGTGACGCACAATATGCAACAGGCTTTGCGTATTTCTGACTATACCGCCTTCTTCCTCTTGGGCGATTTAGTAGAATTTGATAAGACTGACAAGATCTTCAGCAAGCCTAGCGACAAGCGCACTGAAGACTACATTACCGGGAGATTTGGTTAATATGCGTACTCATTTTGACGCTCAGCTCGCGACCTTAAACAACGAGCTGATTTTATTGGGCTCTTTATGCGAGAATGCGATTGCTAAGGCCTGCCAGGCTTTAACTGAGCACAGCAAAGATCAGGCTTTGAATGTCTATAAGTCCGATAGCACTATCGACAAGAAAGAGCGTGAAATTGAAAGCTTATGCTTATCGCTTATCTTACATCAGCAGCCGATTGCCTCCGATCTGCGCTTTATCAGCGCGGCCTTAAAGATGATCACCGATATGGAGCGTATTGGCGATCAGGCAAGTGACATCGCCGAAATCGTCTTGAACTTAAACTTCGACGAAGCTGGCGACTTAGAGCTCATTGCCAAGATGGCCGATGAAGTTATCGACATGGTAAATCACTGCATTGATGCCTATATTCGCCATGACTTGAAGCTGGCGCAAGAGGTCATCAATCATGATGATGCGGTCGATGATTACTTCTATAAGGTCAAGACCTCGCTAGTCGAGCGCATTCGTGCTCACGATCAGGACGGTCAGACCTCACTTGACCTTTTAATGATTGCCAAATATCTTGAGCGTATTGGCGATCATGCCTGCAACATCGCGCAGTGGGTGATTTTCGCCATTACCGGCAGTCACAACAACGAGGAATAAAGTGTGATCTATTGTGTAGAGGATGATGTCAACATCCGTGAAATTGAAATCTACACTCTGCAGTCCATGGGCTTTGACGTCGCCGGATTTGCCGACGGCAAAGCCTTCTTTGAGGCACTAGAACAGCAATTGCCCGATCTGGTGCTTCTTGATGTGATGCTGCCTGATTTAGACGGCATCCAGATCTTGAAAATGCTGCGCCAGCGCAGCCGCACCAAGGATATCCCGGTGATTATGGCTACAGCGCGCAGTGCAGAGTTTGAAAAGATTCAAGCCTTAGACTTAGGCGCCGATGATTATTTGGCCAAACCTTTCTCGATGATGGAAATGACGGCCCGCGTCAAAGCGGTCTTACGGCGCACCAAGAAAAACACCAATGAAGGTCTTATCACCATCGGTGCTTTAACCATTGATAAATTGGGCCATCAGGCCAGTCTCAATGGCACCCCCTTGGAGTTGACCTTAAAAGAATATGAGCTCTTGCTCTTGTTGTGTAAAAGTTGCGGCCGCGCCTTTTCGCGCGAGCAGATTTTAGATGTGGTGTGGGGCACCAATTATGATGGTGAAACCCGTACCGTCGATGTGCATATCAAGACCTTGCGCCAAAAACTCAAGGAAATGGGGCATATCATCAAAACCGTACGCGGCGTCGGCTATAAGGCAGAGTACGACGACGAAGTTTAAATAAGTACAGCCTGCCATTTGGCAGGTCTTTTTTTATTAGGGGACGGGTAGCGCAAGTTACCTGAGAGTTACTGTGAACCGTAAGATTTTCCGTGCGATCTTTTTTTCTATCTTAGTTTCGCTCATCCTCGCTTTAGGCGCAGTACTCTTTATTGCCCATGAAGCGATTTCCGGCATTGAACAGGATAGATTGGGGCGTATCAATGCTGTCATCAGCTCCGGCTACAATCATCTGGGCATTGACTTTATTAAACAATCCTCCAATGAAGAAAGTCTCTATCGCATTACCTTAATTGATCCTGATGGCAAGGTCATTTATGACAGTAAGTCCGATGAGCCCTTGGACAATCATCAAGATAGAACCGAGGTGGTGCAAGCACTAGCGCAGGGCACCGGTAGCGCTGAGCGCTATTCTGATACCTTAAATACCCAAACCTATTACTATGCCCGCATCTTAAATGACGGCCGTATCTTGCGCGTCTCCATTACCACCGATAACATGCTCATGTTCACGGTGCGTTTGACCGCCTACTTTGCCTTAATTTTGGCCGTCTTTGGAGCCTTAGCGCTCTTTACCTCCTCGAAGATCTCCGATGCCATTGTCGAGCCTTTAAATCGCATTGACTTAAATCATCCTTTGCTCAGTGACTGCTATGAAGAGATCCGCCCTTTTTTAAGCGAAATTGACAAAAAACAGCGGCAGCTTGACCGGCAAATGCAGTTAATGCGCTCGAAAAATGAAGAATTTCTCACCATCACCAAGAGTATGGCCGAGGGCTTGGTGCTGTTAAATCGCGACGGCATCATTCTTACCATCAACAAGACGGCCAAAAAGATTTTTAACATCACCGATGATTGTATCGGCAAGAGTTTTATGGCCATTGAACGCGGGGAGCAGGCTCGCGAGTTCTTCAACCCGCAATCTAAAGTAACCAAACGCTCGTGCACCATTGAAAAGGATGGCCGCGATTATCATCTGCGCTTTAGCCAAATTCGCGTCGATGGCAATGTCTTGGGCTATGCGCTCATTATCTTAGATGTCACCGAAACTAAGCGGGCTGAAGAGCAAAGACAGGAATTTACCGCCAATGTCTCACATGAGCTCAAAACCCCGCTGCAATCGATTATCGGCTCGGCAGAGCTCATTGAAAGTGGCATCGTCAAACCTGCCGATCTCACCCTCTTTGCCGGGCGCATCCGCAAACAAGGCGTACGGCTTATCTCCTTAATTGAAGATATCATCTTCCTCTCCTCCTTAGATGAAGGCTCGGGCAATGCCATCTTTGAGCCGGTGGCCTTAAACAAGGTGGTAAACGAAGTCTTTGAAGTACTCACCCCCAAGGCCCAAGAGCGTGAGGTCACGCTTAAGACCGAGGGCCCGGCCTTAGTGATTCCGGCGGTCTATCGCTATATCTATGAGATGATTTATAACTTGTGTGACAACGCGATTAATTACAATCGCCCGCAAGGTAGCGTCACCGTCCATTTTGAAGAGCATGAAAATAAATTAATCATTGCGGTGATTGATACCGGCATCGGCATTGCCAAGGAGCACATCTCCCGCATTTTTGAGCGCTTCTATCGCGTCGATAAGAGCCATTCACGCCAAACTGGCGGCACTGGCCTGGGGCTTTCGATTGTCAAGCGCACCGTGCTCTTCCATCATGGCAAGATTAAGCTTAAAAGTGAAGTAGGCGTGGGCAGTACCTTTAAGATAACCTTATACAAAAAAGAACTTGCCAAGTTATCTGCGCCCAAGGAGCCTACCCGTGAGCCCAATAGCCCAGCGCAAATTGAGGCGCATAAAGCAGCCTTCTTTAACAGTCATTAAGCTAGAACCTTACACACCTATTTTGGGGGTGAAGCCACCCCCATAAACTACCTCGTATCCCCCATGGTACCCCCACACAATGGTTTATACTTACCTCAAGCTAAGCAAGACTTAACTCAAGGAGTCACATCATGAGTGCCAATCTTCCGGAAAGTACGCACCAACGCATTGTCATTGTCGGCGGCGGTTTTGCCGGTTTACAGTTAATCGAGCAATTAAAAGATACCGACTATCAGGTGGTCTTAATTGATAAGAACAATTACCATCAATTCCCGCCCTTAATCTATCAAATCGCCACTGCCGGTCTTAACCCCAGCTCCATTTCTTTCCCTTTTCGTAAGCTCATGGCCAAGCGCAAAAATCAATTCTTTCGCCTAGCAGAATTGCGCGCTATTTACCCGACGGAAAAGTACATCCAAACCTCTATTGGCAAAATAAGCTACGATTACTTGGTGCTCTCCTGTGGTGCCACCACCAATTTCTTTAACAATGCCGATATTGCCAGTAAGGCCATGCCGATGAAGACGGTGGCAGAAGCGATGGGTCTGCGCAACGCTCTCTTGTCAAACTTTGAGCGGGCACTTACCTGTGCAAGTGAGCAAGAGCGCCAAGAGCTGTTAAACGTCGTTATCGTCGGCGGCGGACCTTCGGGCGTAGAGATTGCCGGCGCCATTGCCGAAATGCGCCATTATGTCTTGCCGCGCGATTATCCTGATATGGACGCGTCGCGCATGCACATTCATTTAATTGAAGGCAGCCCCAAGCTGTTAAATGCGATGTCACCCAAGGCCTCGCGTAAGGCCCTGGACTTTTTAAAGAAGCTTAACGTTGAGGTGTCGCTAAATACCTTAGTGCAGGATTATCGTGAACGCACAGTCTATTTAAGTGATGGCAGAAACATCCCGTCGCTGACCTTCATTTGGGTAGGTGGCGTGTGTGGCGTGCCGCTCGTTGGCCTGCCGAAGGAGTGTTTTACCCGTGGTGGCCGCCTGCTGGTCAATCGCTATCATGAAGTTAAAGGGGTAAATGACATCTTTGCCTTAGGCGACATTTCCTGCATTGAAGGTGATCCCGATTACCCCAAGGGCCATCCGATGATGGCGCAACCTGCCATTCAAGAGGGCTTTAATCTAAGTTATAACTTTAAGGCGCTGCTTAAAAATGAGGCTCGCCGCCCCTTTAGCTATAAGGATTTGGGCAGCATGGCCACCATCGGCCGCAATTTGGCGGTAGCCGATATCGGCAAATTCCATTTTGCCGGTTTCTTTGCCTGGTTTTTATGGATGGCAGTCCATCTGCGCTCTATCTTAGGCGTGCACAATAAATTGGCGGTACTCTTAGATTGGATGTGGAGCTATATCACCTATGACCGTTCCAATCGCATGATTGTACGCGCCAAACTGCCGGCCGTGTTGCAAGAGCGCCGCGAGCGCGAAAGCCGCACCCATTGGGGCGATCTGAAATTTGATGCGGCCGAAGCTGATGCAGTTGCAGATGAGAAGCCTGCGGCAAAATAGTCACGAGGCAAGAGCACGCTGCGATATAGCGATATAATGAGTCTTTAGGCAAAAAATAAAGCTTTAAGCCAAGGAAAGAATAAGATGATTAACGATATCAAGCAATTAGAGCCCCAAGCGGTTTTTTCCTACTTCGCGCAAATCTGTGCCATTCCGCACATTTCTGGACATGAAGAGGCGATGGGCCAATACTTGATGCGCTTTGCCGCCACGCATAATTTACCTGCAACGCAAGATGAGGCGGGCAATGTCATTATAGAAAAAAAGGCCACGGCAGGCCGTGAAGATCACCCGCTGGTTATTTTACAGGGCCATCAGGATATGGTGCCGGCCAAGCGCCCGGATAGCACTCACAACTTCCTGACCGATCCCATTTGCCCGGTGGTGCGCGGCCATCTTATCTATGCTGATGGCACTTCACTTGGCGCCGATGACGGCATCGGTATGGCGATGATCTTGGCCCTGCTTGCTGACGATACCCTGCAACACGGCCCGCTGCGCGCCATCTTCACTACCGCCGAGGAAACCTCGATGAAAGGCGCTTGCAATTTAAGTGCCGCGTCTTTGCAGGGCAAATATTTATTAAACTTAGACTCTGAAGAAGATGGCTATCTCTTTATTGCCTCGGCCGGCTCCCAAGATCTGCAAGTGATTTTCACCGCCGACCCCTTAAGTGCCCCGCAGGAGATAAGTAACAACTTAGTGTCCTTAAAATTACATTTAACCGCCCTGTCAGGCGGCCATAGCGGCACCGACATTCATTTGGGACGCGCCAATGCCATTACCTTAATGGCATCCTTACTGTTAAGTCAAAGCGCTGAATTTGATTTCTATTTGGAAAGTGCCCACGGCGGTACGGTCCGCAATGCCATTGCCAATCAGGCCACCTTCTGCCTGGCGGTGGCGCAAGATGAGCTAGAAGCCTTTAAGCAGGCGCTCTTAATTGAATTTGCCCGCTTTAAGCTCCTCTATCAAGACACCGATCCGCATATGCGCCTGGAAATGGTGCAAGCAGAGCCCACAGCGCTCTTTAGCTTTGCCGATACCATTGAGTGCTTAAGCTTAATTGAAAACCTGCCCTGCGGCCCGGTGCGTCCTTTTAGCGAGGATAAGAGCGTGGTGGAAACTTCTTGCAATGTCGGCATAATTGCCACGCAGGATAATGTCATCACCATCTCCCTGATGGCACGCTCATTAAATGACTTTGCGCTTGATTTAATTAGCGACAAGGTCGCCTCTTTATGTTATTTATCCGATAAGACCGAAGTTGAATCCCCGCATCGTGAGGGTTGCTGGCAATCACCGGCCAATACGCCTTTAATTGCCACCTTAAAGAAGCACTATCACGCCGTCACCGGCCGGGAGATGAAGGTCACGGCCTTACATGCAGGTTTGGAAACGGCAGCTTTTGTGGCCAAGAACCCCAACTTGCAATTGGTCTCCTTAGGTCCTACGGTCAATCATCCGCATTCGGCGGACGAACATTGCGATATTCTCGCGGTACAGACTTGCTATGAGACTTTGCGCCGCACTTTAGCTGAAATTTAAGGAGAGTCACCCATGCGTCAGAATACCTCCTCCCCGCGCGCCAGCCTGCCCTTTCAGTGCTTTCATACCTGCACCGCGCCTGCCGGTAATGCCGAAAACGCCGTGCTCTTTGTGCGTGGGGCGGCCCCGCAGCGTTTGCACTGCACCCTAGTGGCCTTCCCGCAACATGCCGGCATTGTCATCCCAATGCGTTATACCGGCTCGCGCTCAGGCATTCATCGCTTTGAGGCGCAAATGCCGCTTGCCGAAGGCTCCAATCTGCAGTTTTACAGCTTTAAGATAAGCTTAACCCACGCCCAAAGCGGGGAGATTTCTGACGTGGTCTGGTACAGCTCGCTAGGAATGTCGCGCGAGTGTCCGCTACAACAACATTGCTTTGCCTTTGAACAAAAGCCGGCGCATCCTGACTATGTACCGGATTTAATTCTCTATCAGATTTTCCCCGATCGCTTTGCCTCAGCTAAAGACTGCTTTATCATCGATGCGCAACGCTATCCGGCCGATGAGCCGATTCATGCCAATACCTTTGAGTATAAGGATTTGGACAGCATTCACTGCGGCGGTGATTTAGATGGCGTGGCGCGCATGCTCCCTTATATTCGGGGCCTGGGTTGTGATGGACTGATTTTATCCCCCATCTTCAAGGCGCCGTCAGTAAGTAAGTATGATCCTGAGGACTATGATGTCATTGATCCGCATTTTGGCGGCAATGGCGCCTTAAAGCGTTTGCGCAAGGAAAGTTTAGTATACGAGATGCGCCTCTTTTTAAGCGGTCCTTTCAATCATACCGGCGATATGCATCCGTGGTTTGACCGCCATGAGCGTAGCGGTAAGGGCGCTTGCCATCATGAGGATTCTCCGTATCGCGACTTTTATACCTTTAGAAAAAACGGCGAGGCCTGCTATCAGCAAAATAATGCGCAATTGCCTAAATTAAATTACGGTGAGCGCTCGGTGCGTCAGGCCATTTATAAGGATAGAAATAGCGCCGTACGCAAATGGCTACGTCTGCCCTATGGCATCGATGGCTGGTGCTTAACTGCCGCCGCGCAGCTTGGCGACAATGGCACCGCCGCCAATAACGTCAAGCGCTTACGCGAGATTTGTCATGCCGCGCGCCGCGAATATCCCAATGCTTTAATGTTAGGCGATATTAATAGCGATGCGCGCTATGTGCTCAATACCGATGGTAATTTAGATGGCGCGGTCAATTACACCGGCTTTTTAAGCCCGATCCGCGCGTTCTTTGGCGGTGTTTCCTTAAGTGGCGATCCCACCCCTTATACCGGTGAGGATTTACGGCGCACCACCGAAAATTACAGTGTCGGCATGCCGCAGCAAGTAAAACTCTGCCTGCTCAATCAATTGGACAATGAGCATTTACCGCGCTTTTTCTCCATTATTGGCGGAGATAAGCACCTCTATATGGCAGCCTTGGCGGTACTGTATACCTGGCGCGGTATTCCGTGCGTATATCAGGGCGATGAGCTGGGCGAAGCCATCGCACAGTATGATTTAGGCCCTAAGGCGCCGCTGCCCTTTAAGGCCATGGCCGATCATCATGTCACCCCCTATAGTGCGCGCGTGCAAACGACCTTAAATGAGTTAGCCGCCTTGCGCCGTGCCAATCCGGCCTTTACCTTAGGCTCCTTGGTCTTTATTTGTGCCGGCGGCGCTTATTTTGGTTATATTCGCCTCTATCAGCATCGCTTTGCCTTAGTCTTGGTCAATGCCGGTCGACAAAATGCCAAGTTCGAGCAAGGCTCGATCCTCTTCCCGCTCTTGGCCGCACTCTATCCGCCAACGGATAACACGCAAGCGTATACGGGTGAAGATAGTGGCGAAAACTTATTAATTCCGCTCTCCGGGCGCAATGTGCGCCGCACCGATCATGGTGAGGGCTTGGAAGGTTTGTATGAAATGCTCGCTCACGAAAACTTACAGCTTAAGGTCTATGGCCAGCAAAAGCAGACGGAGGAATATGCCACGAGCTTCTTAACTGAGCTTACTGCCGGTAAGAGCATCACCATTCCACCCCGCAGTACGGTAATTGTCAGTAATTGCCCGAAGGAGGCTTAATACTAAATGGCAAAAAAGTTACATCTGATACTAGCTAGCATCACGTTATGTGGCGCGCTAGCAGCCCCGGCACAGGCCTTTGACCTCTTTGGCCTGTTTGGCAGTGATGATGGTAATAGCGATAATATCGCCACCGTCAAAGCGGGGGTGCTACCGCAATACTCCGATACCGTGCGCTTGGGGCCGGCCTTAGAGCAATATTATGATTGCCTCGATGGTAGCTCCAAGTGGACGAGTTTTACCACCAAAAAAGAAGAGCAAGTGGTGCGCTTTAGCTGCGCGCTACATGATTTTACCCATGATTTAAGTGACTTGGGACTGCTTGAGACCATTGTGGCCTTTGGCTCGGGCCTAGGCTCCTTGTTTAGCGATCACGCTACAAAAGATGATCCTTTCTCCTCCTCCCAAGAGCTGACGCAAAAGGCGCTTAAGCCGCAAAGCGTCACCATGCAACAAGACTTTGTCTTTAGCTTAGTGGAAAGTGGTAAATTCAGCCCGCGCGATTTTAGCTTAGAGTTTAGCTACGACGATGGCCGTAAATTTACGCAGGTGGTGGGCGGAGATATGTTAAAGCTCATCTACGCTGACAAGCCCTTGCTTGATTTAAATAATGAAGAGATAACCAAGCTGCTCTTTGGCCTGCCGCAGGCTTATCAAGAGGCGCAGCCCACGGCCGGAGCTGCGCTTTAAATCAAGCTTTATTCCTTAATGCGAATAAAGAAATTGGCCAGCATCGCGGTCACCCCGCCTGCCGTAATGCCCGAGGCAAAGATCCCACGGATCACTTCGGGCATATGATTTAAGATCTGCGGCACCATTTCCACACTCAAGCCCACCGCAAAGGACAGTGCCATCACCAAGATGGCCTTACGGTTCATCGGCTGCGAGGCAATGATGCGGATACCCGAGGCGGCCACGGTACCGAACATCAATAAGGTCGCCCCACCTAAGACCGGATCAGGCATTAAAGAGAAAATCACGCCCACCACCGGGAAGAGCCCCAATAAGATAAGCAGTGCGGCAATGAAATAACCGACATAACGGCTAGCCACGCCGGTTAACTGAATCATGCCGTTATTTTGCGCAAAGATGGAATTGGGGAAAGAATTGAGCAAGCCTGCCACCAGGGAATTAAAGCCATCGGCCAAAATACCACCGGAGGCGCGCTTCATAAATTTCTCCCCTTCAACCGGCAATCCTGAGATCATCGAATTGGCGGTAATGTCACCATAGGCCTCAATGGCGGTAATAAGATAAACAATACCTAAGGCAATGATGGAAGAAAGGTTAAAATCCACCCCATATTTAAAGGGCAGCGGAATATTTAAACCGCCCAAATCCGTGGACCGCGATAAATCGACCATGCCAAGGAAATAGGCCAGGATATAGCCGGCGATAATGCCCAGCACAATCGAGCTCATGCGCAGATAGCGATTGGAGCTACGGTTAAAGGCAAGAATCAACACCAAGACAAAAGCGGCCACACCTAAATTTTGCAAGGAGCCAAAGCTGCCGTCTTGCTGTGCGGCAAAGCCACCGCCACAGGCAGTAATACCGACCTTAATTAAGCTCATACCAATTAAGGTCACCACGATGCCGGAAACTAAGGGGGTGATGATCCGCCTGGTGTAGCGTAAGCAACGCGAAATAGCCATCTCCACCACCGAGCCTGCCATCACCGCACCGATGATGGTCGACAAACCACCGGTCATGCCGGCGGCAATAATCGGGGAAATAAAGGAAAAGCTGGTACCCTGAATGCACAGCAGGCCACAACCAATCGGCCCCAAGCGCTTGCATTGAATAAAGGTGGCAATCCCTGAGGCAAAAAGCGACATCGACACTAAAAAGGAAGTGGTCTCCAGATCAAAATCCAGCGCTCCAGCAATGATAAGTGGCGGCGTAATGATGGCAACGAAAATTGCCAGCAGATGTTGGATGGCGGCAAAAAGCGCGTCTTTAAACGGCGGCTTGTCCTCAAGTCCATAAATTAAGTCAGCGGCAAAGGCCGATTGCTTATTTTGCTCTTGCATGGGTTTTGTTCCCTTATTCTTTGGTTAAGTCAAAACAAAAGACAAAAGCCTGCTTGCGCAGGCCGTGGATTTACCGGTAAAAAATTATTTTCTAGGCAAATTCGATAGTGCAGTTATTAAGGCTCTTAATTACCGCTAAGGATTCCACCTGAATACCCTGGGCGCGTAAATAGTCTCCCCCGTGCTGGAAGGACTTTTCAATTAAAAAGCCCATGCCGACCACTTCAGCGCCGGCTTGTTGCACTAAATCAATAATGCCCTTAGCAGCATTACCATTGGCAAGGAAATCATCAATAAAGAGGACCTTATCGCCCGGGCATAAGAAATCACGGCTACAGCAGACGTCATAGGTACGATTCTTAGTAAAGGAGAAGACCTGCGTGGTGAGCATATGATCCATGGTGGAAGGTTTCTTCTTTTTGGCAAAGACTACGGGCAGATGCAATAAGAAGCCGAGCATAATCGCCGGAGCAATGCCGGAGGCTTCAATGGTTAAGATCTTATTAAACTTAACCTTAGCAAAACGGCGGATGAACTCCACACTCATCTGCTCAAGGAGCTCCGGATCTAGCTGATGATTAATAAAACTATCTACCTTTAAGATGCCGCCTTCTAGGCACTTGCCGTCACGCAGGATGCGCTGTTTTAATAGCTCAAAGCTTGCATTGCTCATATGTCGTCCTTGCACTTAAAGAAATTTGCGCGATTTTACCGCAAAAATGCCCCTTTTGCTGACAAATTTTACCCTTAGATGATGATATTTTTGCCCTTTATCGCTACAATGCGCGCGGTAATTGATTTTAGCCTTAATATCTGGGAAGTTACATGACCTCAGCCCCAAGCCCCCTGCACTTACAGGCCAAGATTTTATGTACCCTCTGTTGGAAACTAGCGCAATGTGGCGCCGAGACCCGCCTTATCATGCAATGTGGACAGATTATGAGCAAGGCCCTAGGAGTGCCGGAGGACAACCTGGAGCTAGGCTTTGATCGCACCGGCGTGCATATTAAGGTAAGTGCCGACGGTCAGAGCGTGCATGAATACCGTGCCATCTCCCATTTTGGCATCAATATGTTTGCCGTCAGCGCCCTCTATCAGTTGTGCTTACAAGTAGAAGAAGGGCACGGGGGCTCCCTTGATGCCATCTATCAGCGCATTAAGGACATCAAGCTTAAAACCTATCCTCTGCCCTTAATTACTCTAGCCGCTGCAGGAGCGGCCGCCTGCTTTACCCTTTTAAATGGCGGCACGGCCGCCGCAGCGTTATGTGCCACCATCGGTGGTCTTAGCCTCATGCTTTGTCGCCTGTTAATGTTAAAGCGTCGTTATTTTGAGAACTTTGCGGTGATGTGCGCCGCTTTTGTCGGTGGATTGTTGGCCGCGCTTTGTGCCCATCTTTTAACCTTAAGTCATACCCAATTGTCACTAAGTTTAATGGCCACCTCTTTACTCTTGGTGCCCGGCTTTCCGCTCATGAATGGATTTTTAGACATCTTTAAAGGCTATTTGGCCACCGGCATTATCCGTTTGTGCTATGGCCTGACCATTATCTTTGCCGCCTCGATTGGCCTCATGGGAGCCATCTTGGTAAGCTCCAATTTAGGTTTATAGCTTATGTTAAGCCTCATCGTCAGTGATTTTATTGTCCCGGCGCTCTTGGCCGCCTTCATTGGGCCGGCCTTTGCGATGATCTTTGCCGTGCCGCGCACCACCCTGCCCTATATTGCCATCGGCTCCTTGCTGTGCAAGTTAAGCCGCGATCTGCTCCTCAAGCTGGACTTTGATGTGGTGAGCTCAGCCTTTTGTGCCTGCGCGCTCGTTTCTGCGCTCTTTATCTATTTAGCGCCCAAACTTAAATTCCCCCGTCCGGTGCTGTTACCGCCCTGCGTCATCTGCCTTATTCCGGGACTTGATGCCTATACCGCGCTCCTGGCGCTGTTACAGGTGGTTTATGCCCAAAGTCCGGAGCTCATTCACCAAAATATTATTACCCTCTTTGCCCATAGCATGCGCGTCTTAGCTGTGCTCTTGGCCATTGCCTTAGGCATTGCCATCCCACCGCTGTTCTTTTATCGCTATCGCTATCATCACTTTTAACAAGGTAAAAGCCCAGGCGGCTACAGGATACGCCAAATTTTCTTCACGCTTTCCTGCAGCCTGCCTGTACCTTAAGTGGCGTTTAGATGCCCAGCGCCGCAGCCGTTTCCTGCAATTCAGCCAGGCGTTGCTGCCGCTCTAAGATAGAAGCCTCCTCCGGCATTTGAGCAAGCTCGGCACTTTGGGTCTCGAGCTGATTTAATTGCGTGCGCAAACTGTCATTGAGCTTTTGATCTTCCGCTAAGGCCTGCTTTAAATCCGCCACTTGCGCCTGAATCTTTTGATACTGCGCCTGACGAATGGCCTTAGAGTCACTAATTAAGGCCTCTTCATTACTTAATAACTGCTGTAATTTCACCAAGCGCTCATTTTCACTTTGTAGCGCCCGTAAATTAGCTTCCTTATCCTCCACGCGCTGGGCATAAGAGCCGGAAATGGTGCAACCAATCTTATCTAAAAAGCCCGGATCGAGAGTGGGATCGCACTCTTGCGGGGTCATAGCACAGGCACTTAACATTAAGGCCGCAGCGGCAACCGCAATTAACTTATAGGACATCTTTTCCTCCCTTAGGCCGCAGTGCCGGCCTGTAGACTGCTACGCTCTTGCGCGTAAGCTAGTTGGTTTTGCATGGCCAAATCAATCGCCGCCTCCATATCAGCAATAGCGGTGTTTAATTCCTTTAATTGCTGTTGCCCAGCTGCCGTCATCCGCGTGGAGCCATCTTGCAACAATGCCTGCCGCACTTGCTTATAATCGTCCAAGCGATCTTGGGCTACCTTGATGCTACGCTGCATATAATCGATGTTCTTATCCATCTGCCCTAATTTTTGCTGGAGCGTGTCATATTGCACCGAGCCGTCGGCAAGCCCGCGCTCCAAACGCGACAGCTCTTGCTTATCTTTATCCAAGAGCTTTTGCATCTGATCGTTTAAGTTGGTCAGTTTGCGATTGTCTTGCTCAACTAATTGCGTCATATGATCAAGCTGCGCCTCCTTGGTCTTATAGTTGACGCGCAATTCATCTAAGAGGTAATTGCCGCCCATAAAGATACCGCAGCCAGCCGGCACGGCCATGGCCACACAGCGCAGACGCGCATCGGCATCATGGCCTAAAAGTAAACATAAACCGGCGCCCACGCCCGCACCAATGGCGCAGGCAGTCCAACCGGACTCGGAAAAGAAATTGGCATCATCCTGCGTTAAGGTCGGATCCACCCCGTCATAGCTATAGTTACTCCCACCTTGCCCGGCAGAATTGGAGGCACAACCGGAACAGGCCAATAAGGCAGCGAGCATCGCCGCACTTAAACTTGCATATCGCATTTAGATCTCCTCATGGCAGCTTTACTGCCCTTGCTGTGAACTGTATACCCGCAGCGGGAAAGGCTGCGCATTTCCATAGGTCGCGGCACAATCGGCACTGCCATCGGCGCGCGGCTGACATTTAATTTGCGGTAAAGCATAAGTCGTATTATCCGGACAGATGGCATGGCCCTGGGCGTTAATCTGGAGCACGCCATTGACAGCCTGCGGATTGGCCGCCACCACGCAACGCGTACCATCTTGGCGCGTTACCACCAATTGCCCTTTTCCGGCATGATAGCTATAGGACAGATTCAACGGCCGTCCGGTATTGACGTCCATCATACCAGAACGCGTTTGCCATTGACCCTCAAGCGCCGAAACATCCCCGCGCGCTAAAGCTTTGGCATCCAAACGCAAAGGCTTTGCATCACTGCTAGTGCTACTTAAAGTAGGCGGGAGCGGCGCGCTATTTACTGTGGCAGGTGACTCTTGACTTGTATTTTCCGCACTTGGCGTAGCGGTAGGCGACTCACTACCGGTTTCAGGCTCGAGCGCAGGTGCATTGGGCTCCTGAGGTACTACATTTTCTTCATTGGGTGCCGGAGACACTAGCTTTTCACTGTCAGGAGCTACTGGCGTACCTTCTGCAGCAGGCACCTCCTGTGTATTTACCGCCGTTTCAGTTACCACCGGCTCCTCTCCCGGAACCACGACGGTATGTTGATCGCCCGCGTAAACGACCTGCGTCTTATCTCCACTCGTGAGGTTTAAGGCAGTATCGCCCTTAAACCCGGGATCAGGGGCGGAAATAGTCACGTCGCCCCCGTTAAGATTCAGCCCCGGGATCCTAAAGCCCGGCAGGTCAAAGTTAAGCCACGGCAAACGAATCCCCAAAAGCGGCAACAACCACCACAGTAAGAAGTAGAGTAATAACAACAATAGTAGCGCCAGCAATAGCCAGCGTAGCCACAGCGGTAACACACAATGATGCCCCCGCTTGCTATCTGCCGTGGCAACACTTGCCGCCGCCGCGCCAGACCCCGCCGCGACTTGCGGGGCAACACCTACCGGGCTTGCCGGACGCAGACAGTCAAAGGGACTTACGCTTAAGCGATCGCCGGCCTTTAAAAAGCCCCAGAAGGTGATCACCGGTTGCCCATCGACAATGAACAGATATTCAGGCCCGGGGAAATGCACCGCCGGCAGGCGCTGTGCTTCGGTCACCCCGGTTAAATAATGGGCAAAGAGTAAACGATCGCCCTCCGGGGAGAGGGCTAACAGCTTTTGCCCCTCTTGCATCAAGGCCTGCTCAAACTGATCTAATTGCGCTAAAGCCTGTTGCTTTTCCTCCGCCGTCGCCGTCTGCCAACTGATAATGCGATACTGCCCGTCAGGGCGCGTCGGCGCAAAGGGCACCAACCAGGTGGCCTGACTTAAAGCGCCATTAAAACGCGGGAGCGCTAAAAAGCGCGCGCAACGCGGGCCCAATTGCGCCGAGCGCGCAATGGCATCGCGAAAAGCCTCGGCATTTTGATAGACCGGACGCCCATCAATGCCAATGGGGATAAAGGAATTAATCTCGCCGCTGATAAGTTGCGCCTGATGCATACTATTCCTCACATACCTGCTCTAAGGATGAAGCCGCTTGTTGTAAACCCTTGGTAAATTCTTGTGCGGTGCGCGGGGTGTAGACCTTACCGCCGGTAATTTCCGCCACACAGTTAAGGTTCCCCACCGCCCCACCGATGAGCACCACATTAATCTTAAACTGCGGATTTTGCCGATGGATCTGCCGCGCGACATCACAGATATTAAGCTGACTCGTGCCACGGCAGGTATCGAGACCGTCAGAGAGCAAGATGCCGACCGCCTCTCGCCCAGCTACCATGTTACTCATCGAGCGCAAGCCACTTACCAAGGCCGTACCATTGCCCTTGGGGACCACTTGGGAAATCGCGGCCAATAAGGCATGGCGATTGTTGGCGCCAAAATAGCCGTGATTAATCGCGCTATTGCAGCGATTGATCTCCACTAGACCGACGCCGACATTTTTATCAATGCCCTGCACCACTTCCATCGCCGCCTGATGCGCCACTTGCAAACGCGTCACCGGCGTACGGTTATCGGTGATGTCGCGCAGGAGCATGGAGCCCGAGCCATCAATTCCCATAATTAAAGCCGGCAATTTATTTTTTTGCCGCAACTCACTGCATTTGGGCAGTTTGGGTTTGGCCGGAGCCGATTTGACCACCGGCTTAGCCGGCTTGGGTTTTACGACCTCCTTCTTAGGTGGCGCTAGCGGAGCTGGCTCCGGCTTTACCTCCGGCGCCGGCGCGACCTTGGGCTTAGGCTCTGGCTCTACGACCGGCTCTGGTTTAGGCTCCGGCGCCGGCTCTGGTTTGACCTCCACCGGGGAAGGCTTAGGCTCGACCTTGGGCTCTTCTACCGGGACGGTGGCCACCGGTGGCGTGGGCTCGACTACCGGCTCCGGCGTGGCAAAAGGCCACGGTCTTAATTTAAACCACCACAAGGCAAATAAGAGCCCCAGCAAAAGCAGGAGTGCCAATAATCCGATAATACACGGTAAATGTGAGCGCGTGGCCACCACCGGAGCAGCGGTTGCGGCGATGGCGGCGGCCTGCGCCTGAGTTTCTGCCGGCACCAGGCAGAAAGTGCCGCCTACTAAATAGCACATCGAGCCGGAGGTTAAAAAATAACGCACATCGGCACAAACAGCAGGTGTCAGCGTGCCACTTGCCTCTAAATGACTTAAGGCTTTTAAGGCCTGCTGCAGACGCACTTGCCCGCTATCAAGCGTCGTGGCGATGAGCTCACCTTCCAAGGGCGAGTAGAACTCCACCATCTCGCCACTGTCCTCAGGCAGAGCCAATAAACTTGCCAAGGGCGGATCGTAGGCTCCCAAGGCCGCCACTACCTGTAGCATGGATGGCAGTAAACGCACACTGCGCTCAGATAATTGCCCCCGGGGCAAACGCGTTAACCTTTGCATGCGCGCCTCCCTTATTTAGTTGCCTGCTGATGCAAGGCATAGCATTTGGCCACAAATTCCTCTTTGAGCTCATCTAAAGACGCAGTCGCATGTTGTTCGCGATAGGCCAATAATTGCACAAAGCGCTCAATGAACTTGCCCATTTGATTGTCACTGCCCAAGGAGAGTTTGGCATTGCCCAACTGTGCCTGAAGCTGCTTTAAACTGTAGTTATTGTTACAGTCGGTGGCATGATCGCTTAAATAGGAGCTAAAGAAATTCAGGTTATTGCTCATATCCTGCGCCCGCCCCTTACTTTCTTGCACCAATTTTTGCGCGGTTTTATACAGCCGACTGTCAGGTTTTTGCCCCTGTAAAATCTTTTCTGCCCGCGTAAGCTCGGCCTTACTGATATTAAGACTGTGTTGCGCATCGGCCGTGCTTTGACATAAGAAGCCGCCTAAGCGTAAGGAAGAGACAATCGCGCGATTGCGCTGCTCATCGCGCTCGGCATTTAACTTGGTCATATTTTGCCGCAACGATCCCAAGGAGGACTGTAGCGTGGCCACCTTGGCATTTAAGTCCTCTTTTTCATTACCTAATTTTTCGTTGCTGGCGATAATTTCATCCAATTGCTTTAACAAGGCCCCCTGCTTGTCATCACTATCGTAACCAAGCTTAGTCACTTCTTGCGACAGGGTCGTTAAAGTCTTACTGTCAGTAATGACCGGCAGCGAGAGCACCAGACGAAATCCGGTATCTTCAGCGCTAAATTCCTTACCCTTTACGGTATAAAAAGGCTTTTCCACGCGCAAGGCGGCGTTCATCGCGGCAGATTGCGTTAAATACGAGCCCCCGCGCACCACAAAGCCGCCACTTTGCCCATGTAAGCGCCCGAGGCGCGTGGCGTAGAAATTATCCTGCGTCATCTCCTGCACATTGCCATAGAGATCAAAGATCCCCAAGGGATTGGGCTTTAATTTACCGACGGCATTAAGTTTGCCATTGGCCGATTGCGGGCTTTGATACCAGGCATAGTCAGCTAAGGTGCCATCAGTAAAAAAGAGCGGCGCGGCAAATTGTGCTGAGCTTACCGCATGTCCACCGCGTAGCGCATATTCATACTCACTGTCCGTAGGCAAACGCGCAAAGGGCACTTGTCCGTCAATTTTGACCTGATCGGCCTTTTGTCCCCAATAAAGTGACAGCCTCCGCGCCGCATCTTGTGCGGCAAACCAGCTAATTTTATTTTGCGGGCGCTTTAAAGGCGGCTTGGGCTTGGGGCACTTGCTGTCATCAGTTGCCATTAAGGCTTGATACTGCAAAGCGGTGACCTCATATTTGCCCATTAAATAGTAATAGCCCTGCTTATCATGAAAAGGGCCTTGAATATGGCGCTCATTGACCGCCTCGGATAAGACATTGTCCGTCTGTTGCAGTCCGGCATTAAAGGCTTTATCGGCCATACGGGCCGGCCCATTGGAGGTATAGACCTTACGAAAAGCCATGCTCTGCCCGCAAGGCAGCGGCATTAACACATCATCATCCATTGCTTGCGGATTGTCATAGGCTTTAAGATCAGCTGCGCTAACCGTTACACTCGTACTCCCTAAGGCTACAAGGAGCAAGCCTAAACATAAAAATTTGCCCGGCATACGTCCTGACATTGCTCATTCTCCCCGGCGCATAATCGCCGCCGGCGTTTGCGCCAATAATTGCCGTTTTACCGCCCCTAAAGTTAGCAGCGTTAACACGACGAGTGCGCCCAAGGCAAAATAGCCCCACTGCGCTAAGGTTAAAAAGGACAATTGACTGCCCCCTAAGATGGCGGCAAATAATTGCTGCAAGATAAGAGAGCCTAATTTACATAACAGCGCCGATATGGCCACCCCGCACAGGCCTAAGATTAAACTTTCAAGCCAAGCGGTAAGATAAACCATCCCCGGAGTAAAGCCCATTAAACGCAGCATGGCAAAGCTCTCTCGCTTTAAGGCCAAAGCCGCGCTTAAAAGGCCCCATAAAGCGCCGATGCCGCCTACCAAAGTCACGGCCGTAATGACCTGTACAATGGCAGAAAGGGCACGGTTAATGGCCTTAAGCTCGGAGATTTGCGCTATCTTGGAGTGCGTGCTGATCCCTGCCTGCTCTAAGCGCTCCACTAAGGGCTCGACAGCATAAATATCGCGCGCATAAAGGCGCACCTTAGCAAAATATTGGCGCGTGGTATTGGGTTTGGAGTTATCACTAAAAATGGCCGGTTCAAAGCCATCGCGATAGTCCTCCATCGCCAGAATGACCGGGACGGTGACGAGGATGCTATCGGTAGGCAGCAGAGCACGACTTAAGATGCCCTTAACCTCAAAGCTCGCCCGCGCGGCCTGTTGCTTACCCTCAAGCTCGCGTTGCACGGATAAAGTTACGCTATCACCGACCTGAAGTTGCGCCTTTTGCGCCACACTAGCTGACACATAGATAGCACTGTCATCTGTGGCAGGCGGCAAATGCGCGGCCACTAAGAGCGGATCGCCTGCGGCGGTGGGAATGGCACTTACCCCGGACAAGCGGCCGTGCGGGGCACGTAGATTACAACCGACACTTAAGCTGCGCGTTAAGGGAACGACAAAGGCCACCGCTGGATCTTGTTGTAAAGCTTTAATAAAGTCTGGCTTTAATTGATAGTTACCGGTCAGTTTTAACTCTAAATTGACGGGGCTTGAAGTTAAATTTGCCTCCAAATGCGCCAGTACTCCGGTACGCAGACCAAAGATAATCAGTAAGGGGGTGAGCACGGCACACAGCGCTAGCACAATACAACTACTCATCCCGGCATTAAAGCGCAAATCACGCCAGGCCAATATCAGGCAGGACATATGCCCTCCGCAGACTGCAGGGCAAAGACACTATGCTCTCCATTGGAGGCCGCTTCATCTAAAGCATAGTGCGTCTTAAACAAGGCGGCATTGCGCACATCGTGGGTCACCACTAAGGCACAACACTGTAAATCCCGACAAATCTGTGCAATTAAGGAAAAGAGCACGCGCGCTTTGGCCGGATCTAAGGCCGCGGTGGGCTCGTCAATGAGCAGAAGTTGCGGCTGTGCGCTCACGGCACGGCAAAAGACCGCGCGCTGTCTTTGCCCCACCGACAATTGATGGGGATATTTATTAAGTAAATCCGCAATGCCCAAAGCAGCTGCCACTTCTTTGGCTTGTTGCAACAAGGCCGGGGCCTTATTTTGCGTTATGCCGCGGGCCTTTAAGGCCAACATAATTTGCACCTGCAAATTCTCGCGCACGGTTAAAAAGGCCACCAAACCGCCACTTTGGGGCATAAAGCCAATCTGCCCTTGGCGTAAGTGGGCGCGCTGCGCCTCACTTTCCACGGCGAGCACATCGCTATCTCCCAAGATAAAGCGGGTACAGCTCCCATGCTTTAACAGGCCGATGCACTCCACCACGGTAGATTTGCCACTGCCTGAGATCCCGGTTAAAGCCGCCGGCACCCCGGGGCTTAACTCCAGGCACGGCACACTGACGCTAAAACCCCCGGGATAGCGATACTCCAAGGCGCGGATACTGACCCCTCTTCCCATTAAGGCAAAGCCTCCAAGGGTACCGGATAAACATCCTCCGCCGCATCAGCGCCGGGGGATAACTGTACCCAGCGATCGACATCGGCGTTCATCTGCTCGTAATATTTAAGCTTGCTCTCCAAGGCGCGAATTTGCGCATCCTGCTCTTGCGGTCCCATCGCTGCCCAAGAGTCCTCGCTAATCGAGGCAATGGCGCTCTTGTAGGGCAGCTCATCTAAGTACTCGCCTAAAAGACCACTTTGCGCAATGGTAAAGCTTTGCTTATCGGTCAAGAGACTGGGATCACGGCCTAAGGAGGCAGCCAGCGACTTAATTTGCGCAAACATGGTGTCAGCAGACAACATGCCCTGCACGGCCGCATCCATCACCCCTTGCACCACATCCTTTAAGTCACTTAATTGCGCCTTGGTAAGTAAGACC
The DNA here is from genome assembly GCA_018883895.1 of Candidatus Anaerobiospirillum merdipullorum. GTDB lineage: Bacteria > Pseudomonadota > Gammaproteobacteria > Enterobacterales > Succinivibrionaceae > Avisuccinivibrio > Avisuccinivibrio merdipullorum. The sequence goes on along the minus strand of JAHLFG010000094.1, from coordinate 14,812 downwards.
ACCGGCGTGCACACCGGCTTTTGATGATAAGTTAAATCATGATCGGCCATGAAGCCTGAAAACACGCTCGGGGCCTTAGTGCCGGTAACCGAGCCCAAATAACGCAATTGCATCGCCAGGCCCAATTTACGCGTATCTTCCTGCATGCTATCTTCGCCCTTAGTAGGAGCGGCGGCAGCCGAGCCGGCGGCCAACTTACCTTGGGAGGAGAGCTCTACTTGCGCGGAAATGGAGGCGGCCAACTCATCAATGCGCTGACCAAATTCCTGCACCGAGCCGGCGTTAACTGCATAGTACAAGGGCTTTTGCAAAACCTGATTGAAGGTCAAATCCTGATACTGTGCCGCGGCTTTGGCATGATCTTTTTGCCCGGCCTTAGTTAAAAGGTGCAAGGCATAAATGGCTGCGCCCTGATGCTCAGCCTCCAGGCGCAATTGCGCCGCATCAAGACCGGTAGAAGATTGCTCGTTACTGCCTTCAATCGCTCCGGCATCGGTAATCAGCACAATATAGCGCCCGCCAAATTGCTGCCAATTGACCTGTTGCAAGGCCGTATTGATACCGGCATAAGCATCTTCATCAAAGAGCGCACTTGAGACCTTAGCTTGATTTAAGTCCTTGACCTTAGCGGCAAATTCAGCGCCATTCTTAGCCTGTCCAGGACTTACAAAGAGCTTTGACGTATATTCAAGGCCCGGTACTTTGCGCGTATCAGCTCTAAAGGAGACCAAACCAAAGCTGACATAATCGCTAAGCCCCGCCTGCTCTAAACGCTGATAAATCTTTTCGATGCTTTGCTTGGTTCTATCAATATAGGGTTGCATCGAGATGGAAGAGTCGATGACAAAGACAATCGCTGCTTTAAAGGTGGTGATAGCCGATGAAGCCGTCTGCTTGCTGCTATTTGCTTTAGTTGCAGCTTGCCCTTGCCCAGTGCTTACGCCTGAGGCAACCGCATCATTTTTAGAGACTGAGGCAATCTTTAAATTAAGCACCGGACTGTCATCGGCAAACCAATTTTCTTCGCTCTCTAAAATGGGCAGTAAGTAAAACTGCTTTTTATAATCGATGTATTCACTAGGCTCTTGGGCCACCACCCCATCAGCCTTACCTTGCTGCTCTAAAGACTGATATAAGGGTGCCACCGCCGCCGCGGAATCATCGGCGGTAATGATGTCATCAAGTTTGGTTTTATCGGCAAAAATCAGCGCCCGCTTGCGATCGGCCGGATTAGTAAAGAGCAAGGCAAGTTGCATCTTCCAATCAATGGCGCACTTACTGTCAATAAAGCCGCTAATCTTACCGCTGGTATCCGGGCCTACCTGTAATTTGCCATCATCCCTGCGGGCATAGACGTAATAGCGCGTAAAGGCCGGCACGATAGTGCCGGTAGGCGCATCGGGCGTGGCCAATAAACGACACTCCGGCGTCGTTAACACGCGCTGATACAAAGTACTCTTGCCTTCCATTAACAAAGGCGCCGCGGCCTGAGCATTAAACGCCACGGCAGCCACGACGGCGACGCAAAAGCCTAAAAACTTACGCATTATTGTTGTCCTCCACCTGATGCCTGTAAACGCTCTAAAGCCGTTTTTGCTTTAGTTTGTGCCGGACCTGCGTTAGCTTGAGCCTTTTGATACCAATAGATGGCATCGTCAGCACTTTTCTTAAAGCAAGAGCTCCCCGTTTTTTCATTGGGATCAAAATACTGCGCCAAAAGCAGGGCAAAGTCCCCACCTTGCGCCCGCGCCTGACTCATTAACAAGCGCGCGGCCAAATCACAGCGCTCAGCTTGCACCGCCTGTTGGGCCAAAGTAAGCAGCGCCGGAGCCTTAGGTTTGCTTGCCAGGCAATTTTGCAAAATCTCGCCATCACTGTGGGCATTATTTAACTCACACGGCCCGCTGACTGCCGTTGCCGGTGCGGGGGTGTTGGTGTTGGCCTCTACCGGAGCAGGGCTAGGCTCCGTTACTGGAGCCAAAGCTGGCTCAGGCTCAGGCTCTGGCTCCGGGGCAACCGTAGGCGCTATCTCGGGGACACTTTCACTTACGGCCACCGGCTCAGTGGGGGCACTTGCCGGAGCGCTATCGCGCCCTAAGAAGAACCACAGTAAACCACCGATTAAGGCCAAGAGTAAGACGGCAAGCAAAATAATGAATATAAGCTTATTGCTTTTAGGCGCTGGAGCCGTGCTTACGCTACTTGCCGCCGCCGTCTGTGCAGGCGTTGCTTGCGCCGCAGGCTCACTTTGCACTGTGCTCTGACTTATCCCGCCTGTAGGCGCTTGCGCGGAGGCCTGTAAGAGTGCGGACAAATCACAGAGCACATTGACATCGCAGGTGCGGGTATTGCCATCGGGGAAGCGTACCCGCATAAAGCCAGTCTGGGCATTACTTGCCACCAAGGCCTCAATGGCTTCACGGCTTAAGGTAAGGTCAATCTTGGCAAAACTGGCATTGTGCACATACAGTAAAGCATAGCCATCACTCTCTTGTGGCCAATGCTTGATACACGAGGTACTGCCGGCCGAGGCCATCATCTGTACCCCAATGCCATCATTGGGCATGACGGCAAAGCCGTCGTCAGCAAATTCAGTCAGCGTCAAGATGGCTTGGCCTTGCGCTAAATTAATTGAAGCTCTCATGCTTGCTCCTTAGTTTAGTTGCAACGCGCTAATGTAGGCTAATAATTGTCGATTGGCATCGGGGGTAAAGTCACTTTCTGTCTCCCCGGTACCCATGGCATTGACATTCATCATGGCAAAGGCCAGGGCATTGAAGTAATCGACACACAATTGAAATTCGCCCTGTTGCGCCACTTCATCAATAAAGGGCACCGGGAACATCAACGGATCGCGCTTTACCGCAAGGCGCAATAAATGCTCTCCTGTAGGCACGCTCTGCCCGGCACTGTCTAAGGTAAAGGCCCCTTCACCTAAGTTTAAATCAAGCTTAAAGAAGCGCTGCGGGGTATTGCCCGCCTGTAAAATTTCCACTCCCAAATGGGTGGAAAAATCACTTAAAAAGCGGGCACATTGTGCCACTTGCACCGCCCGACGAGTTTCGCGTGCCCCGTTCTTATCATCACAGCGCTGCAATAAGTCAGTAAGGCGCGCCTCGAGCGCACATTTGTCACTTTGGGATAAATCTAAAATCTGCGTGCACAAGCGCTTTAATAATTGCCGCACGCCCTTTTCTACCGCCGCGCGATCCTTCCAGGCGGTAGCAGCGCCAGGCTCTTTAAAGAAAGCAAAGCGTGTCGCGGCATCGGGCAATAAGGTTAAATTCTCGCGCTTACTCTCCCAGCCAATACCCACTTCACGTGCTATACGCTGCCCTGCCACGCTATCTGGCAGATTAGTCACGCGCTCACGATAAAGTTGCACCGCATCACGGGCAAAGCGCCGCGCATTGTCGCCGGCACTAAAATGCGCATTATAAAGCTCAGCAAGCTGCGCATGCGGCAGGCTTAAAGCGGAGCGTAACAGGCCAAAGACGCGCGCGATTTGAAAGATCTGTAAAAAAGCATTGCCAAGTTCCAAGGCCTCTTGCTTTAAAGCCGCCACCGCCTCATCGCCATCGGCGCGCGCATAGGTCTTAAGCGTAGCGACAATTAAGCTAAGCTCGCGCAATAACTCCCCACTGCAACGCTGTGCCCGCACTTGCGCGCTTAATTTATAGTGCCGCAGTAATTCCTGACAGATGCGATCGACGCCGCCATCGGGACTTAATAGCGCCTGCAAGGCCTCTTGCGGCTTGACTACGCGCTCGACAAATAAGTCATCGGCCAAGAGCTCTTGCGTCACCTGTGAAACTAAGGGCGCAAAGTCAGGATTTACGCCTACTTCCTGCCCATCTTGCATTATAAGCCACGGGATATTTCCCAAATTAGGCCGTCTTGCCGGATAGAAGTGGCAATAAGGCGTGCCATCCCAATTGTTAAGCCAACCTTGGGCAGACAAGCGCTCTAGGGCATTGCTCATTTCCTTTGCGGTAGTGCTAGGCTTGCCGGTACTTAATAAATCAATTTGCCGTGAGTAAATGGCATCAAAACGGGTTAAAGCACACAAAAGCGGCGGGTATTTTATGCTCGCGCGCTCCTGCGGGGTCTTACCTGCATTTAGCTCAATCCAATTATTTAAAATCGGCACAATAGAGCTTACTTCTTGCTGGGCATTGACACCGATGCAAAAGAGCAAGACATCGACCTCACGGCGCTGAGAGTAGCGATCAAAAAGATAGGCAACCTTACCACGACGAATGAACTCTGAACCCTGCTCACGCATAAAGGGCGTCGGTTGCCCGGGTTGCATATTCTTTTCATCCTCTAAAAAGCGCCGTAATTGATCTTTACGCCGCTCCCGCGCCCCCGGAAAGTCTAAGACATCAAACTCATCAATCGGGCAAGAGCCGGATAAGGGGAAGGTCATTTCCACACTGATAGCGGCCAAGACCGGCAAAGGGAGGATGGCCTTTTGAGTACCACTGCTATCAAGGCAGATCTCTTGCAGATCACTATCTTCAAATAAGTGCTTGAGCGCCGAAATACAGATAATGGTGCCATTGGCCCGTTGCATTAATTTGCCATCTTGCTCCTGCACAAAGGTCGAAAGCGGCGCATAAATTTCCTCTGCCCCCTTTAATTTGAGCAGCTCACGCCCGACGCGGGTATAGAGTAAGTTAAAGGCCTGACAGTTTTTCCAGAAAAAGGAGAAGAACAGCGCCCGCCCTTCTAAGTTCAAACGCGGGAATAAGGCCCGTGCCTGCAGCCAAAAATCGCTGTCGGCATTAAGCTCATGTAAACGCCCGCCGCTGTGGGTGCTGACATAGTCAGCCGTCTGTACCACATCCTCAAAGCTAAAGTAATTGCCCTCATCCCCCAAAGGATGCGCGGCAGCAAATTCCCTACATTTATCCAAATGCCCCTGCAAGGTGGTGGGAGATAAGTCAAAGCTAATATCATTTTGCTCTAAATCATTGAAAAATGAATTAATGAGCAACATCGCAATTTCACATTCGCGAAATACCCGTACGCGAATGGGGTAGCCCTTAATCCCTGGGGCGGCATGATGGGTAAAACGGGTGACAAAGCCGGTGGCTTCTTGATCATGCCCCGGCGGATTGACATGGGTTAAAAAGTCAATCGTATGGCCATCCCACTGCGCCGTCAATTGACCATCTTCTCCGGCTGCCAAACGGGATACCAAATAACTCTTGCCTGCCTGTGAGGCGCCAAAGACGCCTAAGGTGGTATTGGCTTGCATGACTTGAGCGCAAGCCTGGGCGCAGGTATAAGCGCGCGCCAAACGGGTGTTTAAGGCATCAGCTTCTTGCTGTAAGTCAGTACTATTCACACGTTCGCGCTCGACCCAAAGCCTGGTCTCCTGTGTAGCCTGACTTACTTGTGCAAAAGTCTTAGCTTGTAATTCCATCGTGTATTCTCCTGCCCTTACCTTAAATTATGCGCCCGCTTGAAGTCCAATATTCAGGCTCTAGCACCGTGCGTAACTTAAACTTAAAGTAGCCCGGCAAGTCCTTACTCTTAATATCATTCGCCCCCTTAACACTACCTGCAGCAGTGGCAAAGTCTAAGGCGGCTATCTCATAGCGCACCAAGGGCGGCAACTTATCTTTAAGCTCACGTTTTAAATAAGGGAAGGGATGATCGTGCTCTGTATTTACCACTTTAAGCTGCAGCGTTAAGGTAAAGTCTGCCCGTGAGCTATTGCATAAGGCCGCGGCCTTATCAAACACACGTTGGAAACTTGCAGTACGCTGTTCAATGAAGTATTTGACGATGGCATAAAACTTCTGCACACTGCTGCGCTTTAATTGCTCCAGCTCATCTGCAGCCGCCTTAGCCTGCGCCGCGCGCTTTTGGGTAAGGAGCGTTTGCAAACGCTTGGCATAATCCTCGGCGATAAGTTTCGTGCGCTCCCCTTTAAGGCGACCGAGCAGCCCTACCTTAGCATTGGCCTGCGCCATTTCTGCCTGTGCCTGCAAAGCCTGTTGCTCCTCAGGCGTTGCCGCGACTTCAGGGGGATTTAAAGCAATAGCCTCACATTGAGCCATGCGCTCTAAAATCGCACGTAGCTCCGGGGCGAGGGTGGTATTGATTTTTTCAATGCCTTTACCTTCGATGTCCTCAAGATAAGCTTTGATATTAGTAGGCGTCAGATCATCAATTGACAAGTTGTAATATTTGCGTTTAAGTCTAATTAATTCGGGGTATTGCTCCACATTATCAATCATTTCCAAACGATAGAGCGCCGTCGCCTCCCCCGAGGGGTCAGCAAATTGCCGATAACCAAAATCGGCGGCCAACTTTAAGTTAAAGGTCGCCTGCGCCATCTTGACATTGATATCCTTTGGTCTGCCACCTACCGTTTTAGCCTGGCTGTCATCAAAGGCCAAAATCTTCAGGCCCCGTTTATCGGCATAGGCACAGGACTCAAAGGTCATCGCCGGACCTTCGGTTTCATCGTAGACGGCAAAGACTTCATCTTTTTGTGCAATGCGTCCGCTTTGCATCACAATGCCGACATAGTGCATCTGATTGTTAGGCGGCATGGGAGCGGATTGATAGCGGAAGTTGGGGAAATTGCTGTGATCGCTACGCATATGCGACAGCAAGGCCCCCATCGCCGCGGTGGTCTTAGGATCGCCAATATGCACGCCATCGGGGCTAAAGCTATACCAACTGCCACATTCATAGCTGTGCATCGACACGATGCGCGCCGGTGACAGGGCCAAACGCTCTTCAAATAAAGCGCGGATAGCCGGCAATTGCGACGGTCTTCCGGTCAATAAAAGCACATCTGGCTCATATTGATTGATAAGCACGCAAAGATTGTGCAAGGCGGCACTTAAATTGAAATTGCCCTCACGGATCTTGCGGTCAAGGGCGATAAGATCAACCTTAAGTGGCACCTGCATGAGATCAAAGCTGGCAATATATTCTTGTACCTGCGCATTAAACCATTGCAAGGCCTCAGCATTAGGCGTGGGGGCTGGCTCAGGTAAGGGCACCTCCGGGGGCAAATCATTCTTACTTTCATTGCCATATAAGAAGTCGGCCATGCTACCGGTGACATAGAGCGTATCGGCCTCATAGTGGCTTAAATGCTCTAAGTGGAACAAGATGCGTAAGGCGACCTTACTTAAAATCTGATCGACCATCTGTACGCGCAAGAGCGAATCCTGCACATTGCCCGAAGCCTGACCTAAGATGCGATCTAAAATCGAGCGATTAAAACGTCCATCGGCCGAGATAGCTTCAATAATGGCCTGCAACGGGCCTAATTTAATGAGATCCAATAACAGATCGTCACCGGCGATTTTACCTCCCGTGGAAACGACCTCATAGGGAATAAGATCGCTTTCATGGTCGGCCTTACCCTGCTCATAGGTATAGTCGCGAATGACTAAATCAGTGGTCCCGCCACCAATATCTACCGTGGCAATGCGCGTACTGACCAAGTCATGCCCATACTTATCCTTAAGATGGTTAAAGCAACGATCGTCAAGCTCTGGCTGACGTAGCGCATCGACAAAGGCATGACAGCTACCACGAAAGACCTTTTGGGTCTCATTGTACAAATATACGACCTGCCCCGCCTCCGCTTCATTCCAATCCATCTTCACTTCAGGCAAAGCTTGTTTAAAGCTGGCCTTATCTGAGGCAAAGGCACAGACATCCGCCGGGCTTATATCATAGCCCAAACACTTCCAGATAATCCCCAAGGCCTCATAGATGCAGGAGCGTAAGTTTTCGCGCTCTTCTTGCGGCATGGCCGGCGGCACGGTCAAGATCACGGTCTTTAAATAGCGCGGAGCATTGTAATTTAGCTTGGTGCGCCGATGCGAAGCGGCATTCATTTGCCGTAGCGCCTGCAAGAAGATTTCAGAGAGCATAAAGGTCATGCAGGAGCGATAGGAATAGCCGGATTTTAAATTGGTGCGCGAGGCATCACTGCTGCTAGCAAAGAGGGCCTCACCCCAGGTATTGATATAACTGCCAAAGGGACGAGCAAAGGCTTTAATCGCGCCTACCCGTTTGGCCTCATCACTTAAGGTTTGCGACTTTATCTGATAGGCGGCATTGTTGAAAAACCAGGTATCATCCTCAAAGCCCTGACTTTGCCATAAATAACGCTTAGGCGAGGTAAGTCCAGTGCGGCCCTCACTGCCCTGCCGCATGGCTGCCAAATGTGCCGCCTCGGTGCCCACGCGCACTAAGGATGGCCAAGTAAAGGCCTCGGTGCACAAAGAGCGCGCGGCTTTGCCATCAAAATCAAAATTAGCGCGCGCAAACTCCAAGCGGCTGACAAAGGGCTCATCATATTCATTTTCCGGCGCGTTTAAATCGCGCAACACTAACTTCGAGGTGCCACTAAAGTCATCGGAGCTAAATTCCGCCCCTTCATAATGCTCCACCAAGATGCCGCATGAGCGTGAATTGCCGATATCTAGCACCAAGCTTACTTCCACCGGCTTGGTAGTACTCTCGGCCGCGCCGGCTAGCAACTTAATCTGCTTGGGTTTTACCAAGAGATTTAAAAAGGCCAGCATATTTAAATAATGTTGCTCATGCAGATGCTCGTTTTGCATCTTGGCAATTACATCTTGCGCCCGCTCACCGCTAAATTCATCCAAACGCTCTTTGGCAAGTTTGGTAAAGACGGCCTGTGCCCATTCATTGACCCAGGCCACGCCGTTAGGTAGCGCTTTTAAGAAGATACTGTGCTGGCTTTGCTCGGCACTTAACTCAAAGATGGTGCCGGCCTGTACATCATGCACGGTAGGCAGATAGTAAACTTCACCGGTACTAACTTCATCGGCCTTGGTATCAAAGGCAATGGTGATGTGATAGGTACGCGGACCCTCATTCTCCCCTTGACGCGCTTGCATCAGTGCTTCAAAGGGGGTAAGTTCACGCTTTTTTTCCACCTTACCGCTACGCTTGGCCTTAAGCTCCTCTTCTTTTTGTTTGCGCGCGGTAATATCCACCACCCGGCAGCGCGCCCAACACCAGGGACCGACGGTACCATGCATATGCCCGCCCACGGCAAAAAATGGCACCGGGAACCAGACGCCGTCATAAAGCTCCAGCGAGCTTTTAGTAGGTAAACTTGCCAGCGCATCGGCAATATCAACCTCACGCCCCGCGGCATTACGATAGACCGCCTCATCGCCATCATCCGGGCGTAATCTGACATAGGGCTCAGCGCTCCCAGCGCTCACAAAGTAGCCAGTAACCGCATGTTCAACTTCCGGCTTACCACTATTCCAATCGACCGTGAGCTCATAATCGGTAAATTGAATCCCGGTATTCTCCACGAGAGCTATCTGCTCTTCTTTGCTTTCTATGAGTTTTGCCAGCATGATGCCTATCTCATCTTCTTATCTGCACTAAATTGGGCTGTCCGCCATTAGTTATGGGCGCGCACAAGTATATTGATTATGTCACTTTTTAGCCTGATGTGACCGCCTTATATGATGAAAATTTGTGCAAGTTCGCAGCCTTAGCCTGCCTATCACGTAAGCTTAGATTTAAAGCTCCCCTTGATAAAAAGTAACATCGTTTCTACCGCGCGCTCAGCAAGGCTCCTGAGGCTTTTTTGTGCCCTACCCCTAAGGCAAGCCATAGCGCTTAGAGTAAACCTGCGCGTAAGTGCCGTCCCATATGAGCAAAGACTCTTGATTTTTAATTAAAATCTGCCTTAAAGCCTGATTTTAGCCCCCTAAAGCGGGATGAGGGCTACTAGCGTAAGCCCTTCACCATCTTTTTAGCCAAGTCAATAATTTTCAGACGCATACTTTTGATGAGATCAGTAGTCTTAGCTGTGAGCAGGTCAGTGATCTGTGAAATAGTTCCGGGCGCTTTAGCATTGATGGCAAAGGCGACTTAGTCGTCGTCAATCCTCAAGAAAAGCCTGACAACTGGTTTATCCGCGTTTTAAGGGCCTTGCTGAGTTATTTCGCGGTGATTACACCAATCATCAAAAAGCGCTCGATCGCGTAGATGTCATAAATCAAAATATTAACTTTACCTCCCAACTGGCCACTAAACTTATCATGACCGCCAGAAGCGAGGTTGCGCGGGATACCAACGTCGATATGTTCTCCGCCACCAGCATCTTATCGCAGCATTTAAAGAGCCTACATTTTAATTTTAAGGCTGAAGATATTAAGGCACTGCTCAATAAGACGGTCGACCATATACAGCACACTCTCACCGGAGCGCGGCAAAGTTTGCACGCTACAAACGGTCCCTTGACCTATTTGCAACAAAATCCCCCCACCACCCATCAGTACACTATTCCTAGCGACATCGCTGTGGCCACCGCCTTGACCAAGTATTGTGCTTTCTACCCCGATGCCATGAGCTTTTTGCTAAACCCGCAGGAATGCCGCGAAATAGGCACGCTCTTTTTTAAAGAGAATCCCTCAACAGAGGATTTAGCGCGCCTTAACACCTTAACTAAACAGGTAATGGACAATTTAATCGACAAATTAAATGTAGACATCACGGCTGCTACCAATGCCGGCTGTGATAAAACCGCCATCGCCGATATCGTCAATGATGCCCTGTGGGCGGTGGGGCGCAAAAATGGTGATGGTATCGAAGATGCGCTTGATCTGGTGCACACGAAGTTCAATCAGCTCATCGCTACGACTACCGCACAGGCTACCCCGGCTGAAGTCTAAGTAGCCTGACATTAAGAAAGTAGCTTAATCTTGCCACAAAGGGGGCGCGCTTGTAGCCTGCTTAACTTTTGCTTAAGCGGCGCTTATGAGGTGAAATTAAGTCCCCTTTGCCACGGATGGCTTTAAGGCCATCAATTTCGCCCAACTTACTGATATTTTTTCCCTAAATCGGACCTATCTTTATCTAACTATCGGTTTTTCTTGAGGAAATGTAATTTGGTGCTTGCCGTGACTTAGTCCTAACTTCCAGGTATAATGCCCCGCGCTCTTAATTAATGCACCTTCTTTTAATCCACCCACACAAATAGGATCTTTGCCATGCACATCATTAAACGCTCGGGCGCGTTAGAGGAATTTGCCGCACCAAAAATCTCCGCTGCTTTGCAAAAAGCCTTTTTAAGCGTCCATAAGCCAGTCGATGAGCCCTTAATTGCGGCCTTGACTGCGGCGGTGATCGCCAAGATTGGTACCCAAGACCCCATTAGCGTGGAACAAGTGCAAGATCTTGTGGAAGAGATCTTGATGGAGGCCAAGTACTTTAAGGTCGCCAAGAGCTTTATTCTCTATCGCGAAAAGCGCACCCAAATGCGCCAGACCCGCAAGGCCCTGTGCACGGCCGTTAGCGATAGCGAGCTTTTGCCTATCTTAAAGCGTATTGAAGAGCTCTACCCTGAAGAGCAATATCATTTAGATAAGTTATGCACCAAATTCTTCAGTGAAGTGCGTCAATCAGCTAGCGCTGAAGAGAAGATGAGTAGCCTCATTAAGGCGGCCGTCGAGCTTACCACGGCCCAAAGCCCGCGTTATGAAAATATCGCCGCGCTCTTATATTTGCATACTTTAAATGCCCGTATCCGCAAGACTGAATTATCCTTAGGCCTGACCTCCTTTGTCGATAAATTAAACTATTTGGCCGACCATGAACTCTATGGGCGTTATATTCTAGAAAGCTATAGCACTGAAGAGCTAAACACCGCCTACAGCTTCATTAAGCCCGAGCGCGATGAGCTCTTTACTTATTCCGGCATTACCCTGCTTGCCAAGCGCTATCTCATTGCCACCCATGAAGGCGCACTCGTCGAGCGCGTGCAAGAATTTTTCTTAGGCATTGCCCTGCATTTGGCGATGACTGAAGCACAGGCGGTACGTTTGCAGTGGGTGCAGCGTTTTTATGACATGCTCTCGCGCCTTGAAGTCACCATGGCCACTCCGACCTTGGCCAATGCGCGCAAACCTTTTTATCAATTATCCAGCTGCTTTATCGATACCGTGCCTGACAGCTTAACCGGCATTTATCGCAGTATCGACAATTTTGCGCAGGTAAGTAAGTTTGGCGGTGGCATGGGATTGTACCTAGGTAAAGTGCGTGCCATGGGCTCGGATATCCGTGGCTTTAAGGGCGCTGCCGGTGGTGTCATTCGTTGGATCCGTTTAATTAACGATACTGCGGTGGCCGTTGATCAATTAGGCGTGCGTCAAGGCGCCTGCGCGGTCTATCTTGATTTATGGCATCGGGACTTACCGGAGTTCTTGCAACTGCGCACCAATAATGGTGATGAGCGCATGAAGGCGCACGATATCTTCCCGGCCATCTGTGTACCCGATTATTTCTATAAAGAGGCTGAGCGCAATTTAGATGGCACCTGGCAATTAGTCTGCCCGCATGAAGTGCGCCAATATATGGGCTTTGACTTGGAAGATTACTTTGGCAAGGAGTGGGAAGAGCGCTACTTACAGTGCCTAGCCGAGCCTCGCATCACCAAGCGCCCGATCTTAATTAAGGACTTAATTCGCCTTATTTTAAAGTCGGCGGTGGAAACCGGCACCCCCTTTATCTTCAATCGCGATATCGTCAATGCCGCCAATCCCAACGCACATTTGGGGCATATCTATTCATCCAATCTCTGTACCGAGATTGCCCAGAACATGTCCCCCATCCACAGTGGGGAAACGGAAGTTAAAGTAGATGATAATGGGCAAACGGCCATCATCAAGGTAACCTATCCCGGTGATTTTGTGGTGTGTAATTTAGCAAGCTTGGTTTTAGGACGCCTTACTGATAAGGATGAGGCCTATATCAGTGCCGTGACCGCCGCTGCCGTACGGGCCCTTGATAATGTCATTTCCTTAAACTTCTACCCATTGCCCTATGCCAAACTTACCAATCATAAGTACCGTAGCATTGGCCTGGGTGTCAGTGGTTATCATCATCTCTTGGCCAAGCGTGGTATTGCTTGGGAAAGTGAGGCGCACTTGGAACTTGCCGATAAGCTCTTTGAGACCATCAATTATGCCGCGATTGCCGCTTCCTGCGATTTGGCCGCGGAGAAAGGGGCCTGCGCTACCTTTGAAGGCAGTGAATGGCAAAGTGGGGAGTACTTTATAAAGCGCGGCTATACCTCAGAAAAATGGCAAGAATTGGCCCAACGCGTCAAAGCGCAAGGCATGCGCAATGCCTATTTATTGGCCATTGCCCCGACGAGCAGTACCAGCATTATTGCCGGGACTACCGCTGGCATCGATCCGGTAATGAACAAATTCTTTTATGAAGAAAAGAAGGGTAATATGTTGCCCCGTTGTGCACCCGAGCTTAATGCCCAAACCTTCTGGCTGTACAAGAGCGCCCATGATTTGGATCAAACCTGGTCCATTCGCGCTGCCGGCTTGCGCCAACGCCATATCGATCAGGCTCAGAGCATGAATCTGTATATCACCAATGATTACACCATGCGTGGCGTGCTCTCTTTATACCTCTTGGCCTGGCGCTGTGGAGTCAAGACCATTTACTACGTGCGCTCTAAATCCTTAGAGGTCAAAGAGTGCGTATCCTGCTCAGCCTAAAGGCTACAGGCTTTAAGGAGAATTTCATGCTACTTGCCAAAAAAGCTCTATTTAATCCGCAAGGGGACATTGACGTTAAGTTAGGCCGCATCTTAGGCGGCAATCCGACTAACTTAAATGACTTTAATCATATGAAGTATCCGTGGGCTTCACAGTGGTATCGTCAGGCGATGAATAACTTCTGGATCCCCGAGGAAATTAACCTAGCGCAAGATTTAAAGGACTATCAGGTGCTAGAGCCTGCCCAAAAGCAGGCTTATGACAAGATTTTAAGCTTCCTTATCTTCTTAGATTCGATTCAGACGGCCAATTTGCCGCGCCTTACCGAGTACATCACCTTAAGTGAGATCTGTCTGTGCCTTAACATTCAGACCTTCCAAGAAAGCGTGCACTCGCAAAGTTACAGCTATATGTTAGATAGCATTGTCAGCCCTGCCGAGCGCATGGAAATTCTCTATCAGTGGAAGGATGATGAGCATTTACTGCGTCGCAATACCTTTATTGGCAATTTATATAACGAGTTTCAAGAAAAGCAGGACGATCGCACCTTTGTCAAAGTGCTGATGGCAAATTATATCTTAGAGGGCATTTACTTCTACTCCGGCTTTGCCTTCTTCTACAACTTAAGTCGCCAAGGCAAGATGTCAGGCTCGGCCCAAGAGATTCGCTATATCAATCGCGATGAAAACACCCATTTATGGCTGTTTCGTAATTTAATCCGAGAGCTTAAAACTGAAGAGCCGCAGCTTTTTGACCCCAAGATGGAAGAAGAGCTCCTTAACATGTTAAAAGAAGGCGTGCGCCAAGAAATTGCCTGGGGACAGTATGTAATTGGCGATAAGATTAAGGGCTTGAACTCCACCATGCTAGCTGACTACATTCAGTATTTGGGCAATTTGCGCTGGCAAAGCTTAGGCTATGCCCCCTATGACCCGGCCCATGCCACCGAGCCTGCCTCCATGGCCTGGGTATCCCAATATGCCGATGCCAACTTGGTGAAGACCGACTTCTTTGAGGCGCGTAGCACCGCCTATGCCAAGAGCACGGCTTTAGTGGACGATCTCTAAACTTCCCCATTTGCCGCACCGGTCTTTTTGTGACAAGATGACAGGGGCGGCCCACCACTTTTAGTGCCGCCTTTTACTAATCAGGATAGAGCCATTATGACCATTGCCGGAATTTTACTTACCTGTGTGCAGCGTTTAACCCCGCTTACCACCTTAACCTCGCTGTCAGCCAAACTTACTGACGCCAAGCTAGGT
>JAHLFG010000093.1 GCA_018883895.1 Candidatus Anaerobiospirillum merdipullorum | reverse complement strand
GGAGTAAGCTGCAGGAAATTAAAGCTTGTTGAGAAGCGCAGAACCTATTTAACAGAAATTAGATTCCAGGAGGGCGGCAATTCCTCCCCCGCTTAAGAAGCGGGGGTCTCCTTGCCGTAACTTGATGAAAGTTCATTTAATTGCCATCGGCACTAAGATGCCCGCTTGGGTAACCACCGCCTTTGAGGAATATCAAAAGCGCCTGCCGGAATACTTTGCCTTGCAATTGCATGAATTGCCGATGGAGCGGCGCGACGGGCGCGCAAGCGTGCAAAAGCTAATGGAAAAAGAAGGGCAGCTTATCTTAAAGGCCTTGCCCAAGCGCGCCTATGTCATTTGCCTGGACGAGCATGGCAAGGAAATGACCTCGGTACAACTGGCCAAACGCGTAGAGTTTTTACAAAGCCAAGGCTGCGATGCGGCCATTATCATCGGCGGTCCGGACGGGCTGGCCCCTGAAATTAAGGCGCTAGCGCAGGAAATGTGGGCGCTATCCAAACTCACCCTGCCCCACCCCTTGGTGCGCGTGATTTTAGCTGAGACCTTATATCGGGCTTGGAGCATTAGCGCTGGCCTGCCCTATCATCGAGCCTAAGCCATGCTATTTAAACGCCGCCGCCCCAAGGAGCGTGAGCTCTTTTACACCAAAAAGCCCCGTCGGCAACGCAAAAAAACGCCGCGCGGGCCGGTGCGCAATACTGAGCAAGAAATGCAGATCTTCAAAAGCCGCATGCTCATTTGCATCGTCGGCGTGATTGGCATGGCCTTAATCTTATTTGCCAATCTCTATTATCTGCAAGTGGTGTCCTATGATGACTATTCCACCCGCTCCAATGAAAATCGCATCCGCGTGTTACCGGTGGTGCCACAACGCGGCATTATCTATGATAGAAATCATGTGGTCTTAGCTGACAATCGCCCGGTATATCACTTAGTGCTCTTTGCCCATAAGGATTACAACACCAAGGAAACGATTGAAAAGTTAAATGCGCTCCTGAACTTAAATTTAAGCCCGCGCGAGGTGGACAATATGGTCTACTTAGCGCGCACGCGCAATCGCTTTAACGGCGTGGAAATTGCCGAGGCTTTAAGTGACAAGCAATTGGCCACCTTTGCGGTAAATCACCATCTTTACCCCAATGTACAGATCTCAGCTAACTTAAAGCGTTTCTATCCCTTTGCCAATATCACCACGCATGCTTTAGGCTATGTCGCGCGTATCAATCAACAAGATGTGGAAGCCTTAACTGAAGCAGGGAAAATTGACAATTATGAAGGCACCCTAGCTATTGGCAAATTGGGCATTGAAAAGCATTATGAGGATTTATTGCATGGCACCACCGGCTCACGCGAAGTGGAAGTGGACAGCCATGGGCGCGTCATTCGCACCTTAAACTATAATCCCCCTAAACCGGGACTTGATTTAACTTTAACCTTAGATATTCGCCTGCAATATTATGCCCAGGAGCTTTTGGGCAATATGCGCGGGGCAATTGTGGCGATTGAGCCGTCCTCGGGGGAGATTTTGGCCTTTTACTCCAATCCCTCCTATGATGCCAATCTCTTTGTGCGTGGCATTCGCTCATCCGAGTACAGTAAGCTCTTAAACCACCCCGGACGCCCGCTTATCAATCGCGTTACCCAAGGTGGCTATGCCCCAGCCTCAACCGTCAAGCCCTTACTTACCATCATGGGCCTTAACGAAGGGCTGATTACCCCCACCTCCACTTATTTTGGCGGCCCCGCCTTCATGCTCCCCGGATCTTCCCATCGCTTCCGCGATTGGCGCTCATGGGGCCATGGGTGGCTTGATATCTATCGCGCCATTGAAGTGTCAGCTGACACCTATTTCTATGATTTGGCCTATCGCGCCGGCATTGACCGTATCCATGAATACCTTGATCTCTTTGGCTTTGGCAAAAGCACTGGCATTGACATTGATGAAGAGTCCTTAGGTATCAATCCGTCGCGAGATTGGAAGATGCGCCGTTTTAAAGACAGATGGCATATGGGTGATACCGTGCCCATTGGTATTGGGCAGGGCTATTGGACCACCACCTTATTGCAATTGGTGCGCGCCCATTGCATTCTGGCCAATTATGGCAAGGAGGTCACGCCGCATTTACTTAAATTTGCCCGCGATCCTTTAGCCCCGGCCGACGCCCAACAGCCTTATGAAGATAAACTCAACGGCCTGAAGTTTCCGGTTAAGGATGATAACTATTGGGATGTCGCCCGCGCCGGCATGTACTTGGTGGTAAACGGTCCTGAGGGCACCGGACGGCGTGCTTTTTACGGGGCACCCTACAAGGCCGCCGGTAAATCTGGTACCGCGCAAATTGTGTCGATTAAACAAGGGCAAAGATACAATGCCGCTAAACTTCGGGTCGAGCATCGCGATAATGCACTCTTTGTGGCTTTTGCTCCCTTTGTCCATCCTCGCATCTTGGTGGGCATTATTTTAGAAAATGAAGGTGGTGGCTCGGCCAAGGCCGCTCCGCTGGCGCGGCGCATGATCGATAAATATTTACTTGAGCTCAATCCCGGCGGATATCTGGGAGAAAAGGAGCCCAAACTACACAAATTTGGCTTAGGCGGCAGCGTCATGGTGCAGTAAAAAACTTGCTATGTTGATGTTAGATGAAAAGAAACAGGATTTAAATGAGCTCGGACGCGCTCCGACCTCGCCCTTTGTGCGCTGGCATATTGATGTGCAGTTGATGTTAGGCTTCGTCATGACCCTGCTTATCTCACTCTTTGTGCTCTACTCTGCCTCAGGGCAACATCCTGATATGTTATTGCGCCAATTAATGCGCACGGGTCTTGCTTTCATAGTGATGATTGTAGTGGCCCAATTGCCACCGCGCTTTTATGGCAAGAGCGCCATCTATTTGTATATTGTCGGCATTATCTTGCTTATCTTGGTAGAAGTCGTGGGCGATATCTCCAAAGGAGCGCAACGATGGCTGGATTTGGGCTTTGCTCGCGTACAGCCCTCAGAAATTTTTAAAGTGGTCATGCCGCTTCTCATCTCGGCCTTTTTAGCCCGCGGTGGCTTACCACCACGCTTTGGCAGTGTGGTCATCGCCTTTGTCTTAATTGCCATTCCCTTTGCCCTAATTTTGCATCAACCGGATTTGGGCACTGCAGGTTTAATTGCCATTTCAGGCTTCATCCCCATCTTTATTGCCGGCATGTCGCTGTGGTGGTTGGTCGTAGGTGGCGTGGCGGCAGCAGCGGTCTTGCCGGTGATGTGGAACTTTGTTCTCCATGACTATCAAAAACAGCGCGTGCTGACCTTAATTAACCCAGAATCAGATCCTCTAGGAGCTGGCTATCACATCATTCAATCAAAGATTGCCATCGGCTCAGGCGGCATTTTTGGCAAGGGGTGGCTACAAGGCTCACAGTCACAATTAGACTTTTTGCCCGAGCCGCATACCGACTTTATCTTTGCAGTGCTCGCCGAAGAAACCGGACTTATCGGCTTTTTGATTTTGCTTGCCGTCTATAGCTATATTATTTTGCGTTGCATCATCATCAGCCTTAATGCGCAAACCAATTTTGAGCGCATCTTAGCGGCCACCTTTACCTTTACTTTTGCCTGCTACATCTTTATTAATATTGGCATGGTAAGTGGCATCTTGCCGGTGGTAGGCGTTCCCTTACCGATGATTAGCTATGGTGGTACCTCAATGATTACCCTAGCCGTAAGTTTTGGCATCATTATGTCAATTCATACGCATAAACGCAGTTTGACCTTCCGATCGTAAAGATAACTTTTGTGCTAGGATTTTGCTATTGCAAGGTAAGCAAGAATAAGGAAAACATGATTATGCGATTGACCAAGCTTTGTAAGCTCATCGGAGCACTGACCTTTGGGGCAAGTATAGCCAGCGCGCAAGCGGCCCCCGATCTCAATGCTTTAGCCGCTTATGCCCAGGTCAGCGTGCAAGATTTGCGCGCGGCCATTGCCGCTTCGACCTTGCAACCGACCATCATCAAGACCATGACCCGCCCCTATGAGAGCAAGCCATGGTGGCAATATCGCAAGCTTTTTATCACCACCTCACGCATTGAGGCCGGCGTACAGTTTTATTTGGCCCATGAGGCTACCTTGCAAAGAGCCGAAAAGGAATTGGGTGTTCCGCCGGAAATTATCTGCGCCATTATTGGTGTAGAGACCTTTTACGGCCGTAATATGGGCACCTGGTCGGTACTAGATGCCCTTTATACCCTAGGCTTTCACTACCCGCCACGTGAGAGCTATTTCTCCAAGGAATTTGCTAATTTTGTTAAATTGGCGCAACGCGAAAATTGGGTACTGACCTCGGTCAAAGGCTCCTATGCCGGGGCAATGGGCATGGGACAATTTATGCCCAGCTCCTATTTGGACTATGCCATCGATTTTGATGGTGATGGTAAGGTCAATCTCTTTACTGATATTGAAGATGCCATCGGCTCGATTGCCAATTACTTTAAAGGCCACGGCTGGCAAAGTGGGCATGGGATTTATTACCCCGCCCTAGTGCCCGCCACCGGCAATGAGCTTAAGGACTTGCAATGGGATCTGACAGGACGCATGCTCTATAATGCCGACGTTTCTACCAAGGTAAATCTGTCGCTAAATGAAAAGATGCGCCTCTTTTCCTATGAACTTGAAGACGGCAGTTTAAGCTGGGGCGTGGGTTTGGAAAACTTCCATGCCATCATGCGCTATAACAAAAGTCCGCTCTATGCCCGCGCGGTCTATGAATTGGCCGAATTTATCCGCATTGGTTATAACCAACATCAAAAGGCTTTGGGCAAAGTGATCCCGCCCAAAGGACGGATCCCTTAAATGGTTGCCCAACTTAAAGATGTTAGTTAAGACCTTATCACCGTATACCACATATGGAGGACGGCATTTCCTCTCCCGCCACACAATGGCGGGGCTCCGTGCCGAAGATTAATGAAATTTGCTTATTTTTCGTTGCCCCTATTATTGTTTGCCCTCGGCACCACTTTGACCTTGAACGGCTGCTCGTCAAATTCCGGGGAAATAAATGCCACCCACGGTGCCAAAGCCGAGGATGGCGCCATCTATGGCAGTGGACCGAACAATACCAAACCCTATCCGCAAAGTGAGCCGGTCAATTTAAATGGCGTCGGCGGAGCGACGGTGCGTTATGAGCCCTTATCGCGTGGGGGCAATAAGAATTACACGGTGCTTGGTAAAAACTATCAGGTATGGCGCGATTGCAATTCTTATTTGGAAATCGGTACTGCCTCGTGGTATGGTCCGGGCTTTCATGGCAATAATACGTCCAATGGTGAGGTCTACAATCAAAAAGGCTATAGCGCGGCCCACAAAAACCTGCCATTGCCTTCCTATCTTAAAGTTACCAATCTGGAAAATGGCAAGGCGGTCATCGTGCGCGTCAATGATCGCGGTCCCTTCCATGGCAATCGCATTATTGACCTGTCAGAAGGCGCAGCCCGTGCCATCAATATGACCGGCAAGGGTACGGCCACGGTAAAGCTTGAATATATTGATGTTAGACAAGGCAATATCATCGCCAATTTGGCCCATTCCGTAAACAGCGGTCAGGGCAATACGACAGACGCAACTCAAGGGTCTAAGCAAGATGCCATTGGGGATTTAATTGCCACCTTACCACCAAGCACACTGCCCTCAAGTGGCGCTAACAGTGATGCCACGCCGGCGCAAAGCGCGCCTGCCGTACAAGTAAGTTATGTCAATAATTTAGGTAGCACGACCCCGACGGGAGCTTCTTCCTTGGCCACGGCTACGGCCTATGTACAAATTTTCACCACCATGGATCAAAAACGGGCAGCACGGGTGCAACAGGACTATCGCAACAATACCTCCTATCCCATCGTCATTGCTGCCGAGGAAGGTTTGTATCGCGTGCGCATCGGTCCGGTACCGGATAATGACGTGCCCCGCGTGCTCCATGAGATGCGCAACCTTGGTTTCAAGGATGCCTTTGTTAAACGTTAATTGCGCTAAAATATGCCGCTGATTTGATAGTAAGCTGGAGATAAGTAATGCTAAAGATCTTACGTGCCGCGGCCTTAATGCTGGCCGTGTGCGGTAGTGCCATCGGCTTTGCAGTACAGGCTGCCGATGAAGCCATTCCTGATCCATTTGCCGCCTTAAAGCAACAAGCACAACCCGCCCCGGCCCAAAGTCCGTTTGCCCAACCGGTAGATCCCAATACTCCGATTGTGATCCCGCAACCGCCGGTCTTTGACGCCCAAGCCTGGGTCTTAATGGACTATGCGTCAGGACAAGTCTTATTTGAGCACAATGCGCATGAAAAGATTTGGCCGGCCTCACTTACTAAGATGATGACCTCCTATGTCATCGGCATGGAATTTAAGGCCGGACGCTTACATGAGGATGATGAAGTCATCATCTCCAAGGATGCGTGGTCGAAAAATCAAAATTTTGCTGACTCCTCCAAGATGTTCATTGAAGTAGGTAAGGCCATTAAGGTAGGTGACCTCAACCGTGGCATTATCATTCAATCGGGCAACGATGCCTGTGTGGCCATGGCCTTACATTTAGCCGGCTCGCAACAGGGCTTTGTCAGCGTAATGAATAGCTATGCCAAGCAAATGGGCATGACCGGCACCCACTTTTCCAATGTGCATGGTCTTTTTGATGAAAACAATTACTCCACCGCCTATGACATAGCACTGTTAAGTCGCCGCCTGATTGCCGATCTACCCAATGAATATGCCATCTATAAGGAAAAGGAATTTACCTTCAATGGCATTAAGCAATACAACCGCAACCGTCTGCTATGGGATGAGACCATGAACGTTGACGGCATTAAAACCGGTCACCTCTCGGCGGTGGGCTATAACTTAGCCGCCTCCGCCCAAGAAGGCGGCATGCGTTTAATTGCCATTGTGATTGGTGCCAAATCCGAAGGCCAGCGCGCCGATTT
Organism: Candidatus Anaerobiospirillum merdipullorum; assembly: GCA_018883895.1. Classification (GTDB taxonomy): domain Bacteria; phylum Pseudomonadota; class Gammaproteobacteria; order Enterobacterales; family Succinivibrionaceae; genus Avisuccinivibrio; species Avisuccinivibrio merdipullorum. The sequence goes on along the minus strand of JAHLFG010000093.1, from coordinate 18,122 downwards.
TTGCAAGCAAATGCTGACCTACGGCTTCCGTTTCTTTGAAAACTATCAGCCCTTTACCGCCGGCAAGACCATCTTAACGCGTGAAGTGCGTATGGGACAGGAAGATACCGTGGATCTGACCGTGCCGCAGGATGTCAATGTAATGATCCCGCGCGGCAGTCAGAATCGTGTCAAGATTAACTATCGCTTAAAGCAAGCGGTCTTTACCGCTCCGCTCAAGGCAGGCGATAACTTAGGCGTAATTGAATTTCGCTTAGATGACAAGCTCTTGGCCTCTTATCCGCTCACGGCCAAGCAAGATGTCACCGAAGGTGGTTTCTTCTCACGCCTGTGGGATAAGATCTACTTATTCTTTATCCAAGAGTAATATTGACCGCGTTGCCTGCGTTGCAGGCAACGTGATACAGGACAAGCATCATGCCCACTATTTTAGAAAATCAACCCAAAGGCTTTAAAGAGCTTTTGCAGTTCCCGGCTACCTTAGATTTGCGCATCATTATTGATGCCTTGGAGTTAGACGGCCTGACTAAGCTACAGCAACATTTAACCACCTTAGCTGGTAAACAGGACTATGCGGTACAAGGTGAGCCGCGGGTAAGCTCAAACGGCAAATATATTTCCTATACCATCCGCGTTACCGTCGATAGTGCCGATACCCTAAATGGGATCTATAAGGGCCTTGGCACCTTAGCTTTTGTCAAGCACGTCCTATAGGAAAGTAATTTTTCCGTGAGTAGCCGCAACCGCAATCGCAATAAGGATTTTGGCCTGGAGTTCAGCCGCTTTTTAAAGGCGCTACTCTATCTGTGCGCCCTTTTTCTCTTGGGCTTTTTTATCTTTATTGTGCTGTCCTATATGCGCATTTCCTCCTGCGCCTTTTACACCTATGACAGCTATGAAGATGTGCCGGCGCATGAAGTGGGGCTACTCTTAGGCACCTCCTCGCATGTCGCGCCAGGACAGCCTAATGAATTTTTTACCAATCGCATCATGGCGGCGGCCAAGCTCTATCATAAGGGCAAGATTAAATATATCTTAGTCTCCGGCGACAATCGCCATGAGTCCTACAATGAGCCACGCATGATGATGAACGCCCTGTTGCGCGCCGGGGTGCCGCTTGAGCACATTGTGGCCGATTTTGCCGGCTTTAGTACCTTAGATTCGGTATTGCGTGCGCGACGCGTCTTTATGTTAAATGACATGCTCATCATTTCGCAGGACTTTCATAATGAGCGCGCCATCTTTATTGCTAGGGCCAATGGCATCAATGCCGAAGGCTTTAATGCCGCCAACCCCAGCTCCTTTATTGCCAATTTTAAAGTGCAAGTACGTGAGTTCTTTGCCCGCTTAAAATGCATTGTTGAAGTTTATTTAATTGAGGCCCAGCCAACTTATTTGGGCGATCCGATTGCCATCGGCGATATGCCTTTGCCTAAAAAACCTACCGATAAGCCCAAGAGCCCGACCTCCAAACCAAAGTACCCCAGTGACTCTGCCGCCGGCATGCTAGCAGATCAACTGCAGGCTTTGATGGGGAAAGCCAAGCAACCTACTGACAGCGCCCTTATCTTAAAGCAAGAGCAAAAAGCGCGCACCGACTTCCAACGCGCCCTCTTGCAAGAGGATGCGCATCAACCAGCACCGGCCGTACCTACGGTACCGATGTCCTCACCGATGGAGCAACGCGCTGACTTTGAGGAGCTCAATCGTGAAGATCCGGCCGCCGTCCCGGCTCTGCCTGCAAAGATAACGTCAGAAGCACCATCACAAGTCCGTCCGCGCCAGGAGCCCCGCCGCACGGTTTCAGAAGAGCGTCATCTGTATGGCGATCCGTGGGAATAGTTCTTTATCCGGCAAAACCTGCTAACTTGGCGCAACCCTAGTGTGAGCGCCCCTTTTTTGTTTATAATAATTATAGATTTTTCCTATTAAAATCCAGAAGTTATAACTAAAATGCATAAGTTAGCATGCCTTTTGCAAATAGGTGCTGCTTTAATGCTCACCGCAGCCGCCGGCTTGACCACTCCAGCACTTGCAGACAACGACAGCCCCTCTTTTCTGCGCATGCGCCCCTCGGGCAATCTTTTGGCATAAATCCCGGACGCGTGGTGTGGGTCTATCACCCGCAAAGTGTCACCTGGGATGGGGAGGGCTATTGGTGGGAATTGCACCACTTTGACCGCGCCAAAATTAATGAAATGCTCACACGCGGCTTAACCGCCCTTACCGGCAAGAGCGAGATCACGTCCGCCATACAAGCGCTCTTTGTTGACTTTAACGCCCGCAATGGACGGGGTGGGGGCTATCAACCTGGGGAAAAGATCGCCATCAAGCTTAATATGAACGGCTCAGGGGCCTATGACGATAATGACGACGGCCTTACCCATGAAAGCTATGCCAATGCAGTTTTGGTACGCGTCTTATTGGAAAACTTGGTGGCAAGTGGCATCCGCCCTCAAGATATTACCCTGTATGATGGCGGGCGCATTATCCCCAAGTATATGCGCACATTTTGCTCAAAAGGGCGCTTACACGGCATCCATTTTGCCATGCGTGACCCCGGTGGGCCCTTAGATGCCCTGCCCGATCCCAATGCTCCGCTTAACTTTTCTGGGGAAATTGACGGGGAGCTAAGCTATCTGCCTCGCTGTGTCACCGAGGCCACCTATTAAATCAATCTTGCCAATCTCAAGGGCCATAGTTACGGCATTACCCTGACGGCCAAAAATCACTTTGGCTCCTTTATCAATTCCTCACGTAGCCGTGCCCCACAACAGGCGGGATTGCATGGCAATGTCTGGGGCGCCCGTATGGGGGCATATTCGGTGCTTACCGATCTCATGGCCCATCCTGAGCTTAGTGGCAAGACCGTGCTATATATGTTAGACGGACTGCTCACCGCCCCGGGCGAGAGCGTCAATTTAACGGCTGAGTCTGCCTATTGGCAAATGCCGCCATTTAACGGCGGTTTTAGTGCCAGCTTGTTCCTTTCCCAAGATCCGGTGGCTTTGGACTCAGTAGGTGCTGACTTCTTGGTCAATGAGCCCAATATGCAAAGACGCAATCCACTATTACGTGGCCAAAGCGGCATGGAAAACTATTTGCATGAAGCTGCGCTTATTGGCAATGCGCCCTCGGACACCAATTATCAGCAGGTAAAACAACGCAGAATTATGAGCCTGGGCGTACACGAACACTTTGATAATGTGCGCACTAAGCGCTATAGCCGCAATTTAGGACGCGATGAGGGCATTGAGCTCTATCCCATCTTCCTGAGCAGTGCACAAGGTAAAGAGTAGCCGGTGCCACTGAGCTTTGTCCCTAAGTTAAAATTTAAAGCCCTCGCATCTTACGAGGGCTGGTTTTATCCCACCATACCAAACTACAGCTAACCGGTAACGTCCAAGCCCCTACCGTACCGTGCCCACAAAGGGCACCCCAAGCGCTGCAAGCGATGTCCTTATTTAGGCGCAACTGCCACTAGCTGAACATAAACTGCCACCCCATCTTCGATGGGCTTAGCTACCTTAGTAGATTTTGCCCTAGCTTGTAACTCAAAGCTCTCGTCCCCGCGTGGGGCAGATAGTAATCGAAAAACACTATAGCAGAAAATTTAAATTGCTTAAATTATATGGAGGTTAACTCACTTTTAACTCCACACATTGCACTTAAATTTATACGTTAGAGCTGTTAATTTCTAGCATCAAGACTATTAAGACAGGTAGTTTATAACATTTTCAAATGCAATCAATTGAGCAAATGTTAAATTAATAATCTTTTACATCCGGCTATTTAACAGCGCACAAACCTCACCTTAAAAGCAGGCTTTGGCAAAACTTCAGCTTAACGTCACAGTAAAGCTACTGTCATACCTCGAGCTATTTTAAGTACTCCTTTCTAAGGCTACGCTACTTTTCCCTTCTTCCCTAACCGTCATCGGCCAACATTAAGCCCAATAAGAGTTGTCATCATGTTGCGCAAAATGCAACGTGATTTACGTAGGTGAGAACTGCCTCACCTGAGATGGCTAAACTTAGGCTAGCCCTAAAGTGCAAAAATTAGGGGCAGGTTACGCACCTACCCCCGCTTTGCTGCAAGGCACCTTATCTTAAGTTAGATGAGGTATCCTCGCCTGCAAAATAAAGTTTTACCGTGGTCTAATCGAGGAAACCACGAAGTCCAGCCGAGCGGCAGGGATGACGTAACTTACGCAAGGCCTTAGCCTCAATCTGACGAATACGCTCACGAGTTACGCCAAATTGCCGTCCTACTTCCTCTAAGGTGTGATCCGACGGCATGCCGATGCCAAAGCGCATGCGCAAGACTTGAGCCTCACGCGGCGGCATTTCATCGAGCACGGTGTTGATGGCATGCTTAAGGCTCTCGGAGGTCGCGGCATCAGCCGGCACCACAATCGAGCTATCCTCAATGAAATCGCCCAAATGCGAATCATCATCGTCACCTACCGGAGTCTCTAAGGAAATCGGCTCCTTGGCAATCTTCATGACCTTACGGATCTTCTCTTCAGGAAGTCCCATCTTAGCGGCCAATTCCTCAGGCGTAGGCTCACGGCCCTTTTCCTGTAACATCTGGCGCGAAATACGATTTAACTTATTGATAGTTTCAATCATATGCACCGGAATGCGGATGGTACGTGCCTGATCGGCAATTGAGCGCGTAATAGCCTGACGAATCCACCAGGTGGCATAGGTCGAGAACTTATAGCCGCGGCGATATTCAAACTTATCTACCGCCTTCATCAGACCAATATTGCCCTCCTGAATCAAATCCAGGAACTGCAGACCACGATTGGTGTACTTCTTGGCAATGGAAATGACCAAACGTAAGTTGGCCTCAACCATTTCCTTCTTGGCCTTCTTGGCCATCGCATCACCCATCATCACGCGACGGGACAATTCACGTAAACGGCCAATCGAGATACCGGTCTGAGCTTCCACTTCCTGCAAAGAGGCAATGCAAGCTTCAATTTCCGGGCGGCATTCTTTGAGCTTTACCACATAGGCTTTCTTGCCCTTAATGGCCTTTTCATACCAGGCAATATCCGACTCCATTCCCGAATCGGTATATAAAGCCTTAAGCTCATCAATCTTCATGCCACAGCGATTGACGGCAATCTCACGAATGCGCCGGTCTTGACGCTTTACTCTATCCATCATGTCGCGCATGCGGGTAAGTAAGTCTTCAAGCTGTTGCGGCACTAGCCGGAAGGTCACAAAGAGCTCGGCAAGCTTGTTAAGCTCTTCACGATACTTACGCTCGGCCACGGCACCCTTTTTCTGGCGTGCCGCCTGCACCTTGTCATACTGCAACCGTAAAGCGGCAAAGCGCTCGGCCACGATAGCCGGATCAGGACCACTTTCCTGCCCGCCATCGGCATCCTCGGCCTCATCCTCGCTCTCATCATCAGCTTCAACGGCAGCCGCTTTCTTGCTTGCCTTCTTCTTGCCCTTAGCCTTCGGGGCAGGAGCGACTTCAACTTCAGCTTCAGCGTCGACATCGTCCTCGGCCACTACTTCTTCGGCCAGAGCATCTAAATCATCAACTTCATTGGCCTCGGGGCTTTCTAAGACCGCCTCTTCAGCCTCATGCTCTTCTTTTAGATCTTCAGGTTCGGTAAAACCGACCAAAATATCACCCAAACGCACCGAGCTTTCAGGCTCCTTGGTCGCATCATAGCGGGCAAAGAGCTCTTCCATCGCCGGCGGATACTCGACGATGCACATCTGTACATCATTGGTACCTTTTTCAATGCGCTTGGAAATCTCAATTTCATCCTTACGCGTCAGGAGTGAGACATTGCCCATTTCACGCATGTACATGCGCACCGGATCGGTGGTACGACCGATTTCCACGGTGCTATCTAACTGATTGGCTACCGTCTCGACATCTTCTTCCGCAGTCTGCGAGCTTTCATTGAGCAGAATATCATCCGGATCGGGCGGAGTCTCGCAAACGTTAATGCCCATATCGATGAAAGTTTGAATGAAGACTGACAGCTGATCGCCTGAAATGATGTCAGGCGGAATCAGATCGTTAATCTCCTCGATGGTGAGATAGCCCTGTTCCTTACCTTTAGCTATCAGTTGCTTGAACTCAGTACTGGCTGAATTGTTATCCATACTTTCTCGCTTCTCTTTGCCTAAAGTGCGGTTTGATTAGATCTGTTTTTAAGCATGCACCGGCGGGATCAGGAAAAAACCTGCTCCCGCCGGTACGCATATGTTTTGCAAAAAATTCAGACTGAACTTTAATTTTAATAAAATTATTTAGTTTTGCAAAACATTAACCCCTCAAAAACGCTCTTTCATCACGAAAGTGCAGAGGGGTTCAAATTTTTAGGCTTAACTTTTACTCAAGCTCAACATCATCGGGCATCGAGGCATTGTGATAGACGTTCTGCACGTCATCTAAGTCCTCTAAGGCGTCGATCATGCGCATGAACTTCACCGCACCTTCAGCATCTAAGGCCACTTCATTGGCCGGGACCTGAGAGACTTCGGCGCTGCTTGGATTGATATTGTGCGCAGCAAAGGCATCGACTACGGCAGCAAAGGCATCGGGGGAGGTATAAACTTCCACGGTACCATCCTCTTGCGAGACCACATCATCCGCCCCGGCTTCTAACGCAATTTCCATTGCCTGATCTTCAGTTACCGGCACCTTGCCATCTTCATCGGGCATAAAGGTAATGACACCCTTTTTCGAGAAGATAAAGGAAACCGAGCCGGAGGTACCTAAGTTACCGCCAAACTTGGTAAAGGCGTGACGCACTTCAGCGGCGGTACGGTTACGATTGTCGGTCATGCAGTCAACCATCACGGCCACGCCGCCTAAACCATAACCTTCATAGGTGATGCTCTCTAAATCAGAGCCCTCACCGCCACCGACACCACGCTCAATGGCGCGCTTGATGGTGTCACGGGTCATGTTCTGGGCTAAAGCGGAAATTACCGCCGAGCGCAGACGCGGATTGGAGCTCTCATCGCCACCACCCATACGGGCAGCGGTGGTAATTTCACGAATTAACTTAGTAAAGATCTTGCCGCGCTTGGCGTCCTGAGCGGCCTTACGGAAGCGAATATTCGCCCACTTAGAATGTCCTGACATATAAATTCTCCAAAATTAAACCTATATCTACTACGCCCGCGGCGCATCCTCATCATCAGTAACCGCAATGGCAAGCTCCGCTAAAGCCTCCGGGGTGGCCTTACTCGGAGCCTCGGTCATTAAGCACGAGGCGGCGGTGGTCTTGGGGAAGGCAATTACGTCGCGAATATTATCGGTACCGGTAAGTAACATGGTTAAACGATCAAGGCCAAAGGCCAAACCGGCATGCGGCGGCGCACCAAAGGACAGCGCGTCAAGTAAGAAGCCAAACTTTTGCTGGGCCTCTGCGGGGCTGATGCCTAAGACCTCAAACACGGCCTGCTGCATCGCATCGTCGTGAATACGTACCGAGCCGCCACCTGCTTCATAGCCATTGATGACTAAGTCATAGGCATCAGCATAAACGGACAGCGGATCGTTCTTTAAGGTCTCCGGGGTAACCCCTGACGGAGCAGTAAACGGATGGTGCATGGCCGTTAAACCAGCTTCCTCGGTCATCTCAAACATCGGGAAGTCTACCACCCACAGTGCCTTGTAGCCCGCATGCACTAAACCATGTTCACGCGCGCACTTTAAGCGTAGCGCACCCATCGCACTGTCAGTTTGATTGCGTTTGCCGGCGGCAACAAAGACGATATCGCCATCTTGAGCGCCCGCGCCTTGCACCAAGGCCATGAGCTCTTCGGCCGTCACATGCTTGGCTATAGAAGAGTGTAAACCCTCCGCGCCCTTGGCAAGTTCATTGACCTTAATCCAGATAAGGCCTGAGGCCCCCATTTTTTTGATGTAGTCGGTATAGCCATCAATCTCGCGCCGAGTAAGCTTAGCCCCACCGGGTAGCGCAAAGGCAATCACGCGGCTTTGCGGATCGTTGGCCGGACCTGCCAAAACCTTAAAGCTGGAGTTCTTGACTGCGTCACATACCGTGTGAAGCTCAAAGTCAATGCGTAAATCCGGCTTATCCGAGCCAAAGCGATTCATCGCCTCATCCCAGGTCATGACCGGTAGCGGGCCTAAATCCACCTGTGCAATTTCCTTGAACAGGCCGACAATCATCTCTTCCATCACCGCCCGCACATCCTGCGAGCTCATAAAGGAAGTTTCCACATCGATCTGCGTAAACTCCGGCTGACGGTCAGCACGTAAGTCCTCATCGCGGAAGCACTTTACAATCTGATAGTAGCGATCGTAACCGGCAATCATCAGCAATTGCTTGAACAGCTGCGGCGACTGCGGCAGCGCATAGAACTTGCCATGGTGAATGCGCGAAGGCACTAAGTAGTCACGTGCCCCTTCCGGAGTGGCCTTAGTTAACATCGGCGTTTCGATATCTAAAAAGCCGTGGCTGTCAAGGAAGTTACGTACATAACGGGTAATGGCCGCACGCTTAATGAAAATGGCGGTCATCTCCGGACGACGCAGATCTAAATAGCGATAGCGTAAGCGCTGCTCTTCCGTATTGTCCTGATTGAAGTCAATGGGCAACGGGGCGGCTTTATTGAAGATGGTAAGGTCGGTGGCATAGACTTCCACTTCGCCGGTGGCCATCTTCTGATTGCGCTGATCGGCAGGACGCGCTTTGACCTTGCCCTTAACCTGAATGCAGTACTCGGCACGTAAGGCCGCGGCAGCGGCGTGCGCCTCTTTTTCATCGGGGTCAAACACCACCTGAACGATCCCACTGCGATCGCGCAGGTCAATAAAAATAAGACCCCCTAGGTCACGACGGCGATTAACCCAGCCGCACAGCGTGACTTCCTGATTCTCGCGGCTTAAATTAAGTTCGCCGCAATAATGTGAACGCATTGACATAGAAAATACCAAATCTTTACCCTTGCTGCGGGCATGAGGCACAGTGACACGGGCACGCGCCCATGGTCTTACACGGTTGTTGCGTACCTGAGGAAACGAAACTGGCAGAAATCAGCTTTTTGAGGCTTTCCTGTCCGCACTGCGGGCAATGGGTCAGCGCCGGCGCGTGCATGCTTTGGCGCACGGTCAACATCTGCCCACAATGGGCGCAGCGGTATTCATAGATAGGCATCGATTTGCCCCAGCAAAAGTTACAAAAATCCGCCGGCTATTATATTTGATCTGCCCTTTTTATTAAAGATAGTTGCACCCCTGCGCGCTTGCATTAAGCATGGAAGGTCAATTAATTTTGTCGAGCACATCTAAACTTTACAATTAAGGCATAAAATAGTGCGATCTCAAAACCTCGCACACAGTGCAAAGTGCATATTTTTTATGGGCGGTATTTCATGGCTATGAATAAATTTGTACCTAAGGAATTAAGCTGGTTATCTTTCAATGCCCGCGTGCTGCAAGAGGCGGCCGATAAATCGGTGCCTTTAATTGAACGCGTACGCTTTTTAGGTATCTATTCCAATAATCAAGATGAGTTCTTTAAAGTCCGCGTGGCTGACTTAAAGCGTCAAGTCATCATTAATAAAGAGCAAGGTAGCGCCAAGAGCGAAGAGGCGGCCAAACTCTTAAAGCAGGTACAAACCGCCGCCAGTGACTTCCAGAAAGTGCAAAATAAGGTCTATCGTGATCTGATGGCAGAGCTGGCTGAGCATAAGATCTTCTTGCGCAATGAAAAAGAAATCTCCGCCGAACAAAAGACCTGGGTACAGCGCTATTTCAAACGTCATGTGCTCAAACACATCAATCCGGTCTTGGTAACGGAGAATATCGATTTAGTCTCCTTCCTGCGCGATCAGTACACCTATCTGCTCGTCAAGATGACCGGCAAGAAGAGCGACAGCTATGCCTTAATTGAAATCCCGTCGGATGTGGTTCCACGTTTCCTTCGCCTGCCCTCGCAAGAAGGTGACACCACCTTAATGTTCCTTGACGATGTGATTCGCTTAGGCCTAGATATCATCTTCCGCGGCTTTTTTGACTACACCACCATTGAAGCCTATTCCATTAAGATGAATCGTGATGCTGAGTACGATTTATTAGGTAATGTCGACAAGAGCATCATCGAGAATATGACCGAGGCCTTAAAGCAGCGCTTAGATGCCATCCCGGTACGTTTTGCCTATGACCGTGACATGCCTAAAGAAATGGTCGAGACGATGGCGCAGAAACTGCACATGAGCGCAATTGACAGCTTAATGCCGGGCAATCGCTATCATAACTTCAAAGACTTCCTCTCCTTCCCAAGCATTAGTGATGAGTATGAAAATGCCTCATTGCAAAGCGTACCGTCGGCGGCCTTTGATTTAGCGCAAACCCCGTTTGAAGCCATCACCAAGGGTGACGTGCTGTTGTACTATCCGTACTATTCCTTTGAGTACTTCACTGAAGTGCTGCGTCAGGCCTCCTATGATCCCAAGGTCCATTCCATCAAGATTAATATCTATCGTGTAGCCTCCAATAGCCGCGTGATTGATTCTTTAATCCATGCTGCCAACAATGGCAAGCGCGTTACCGTAGTGGTGGAATTAAAGGCACGTTTTGATGAGGCTAACAATATTAAGTGGGCCTCGCGCTTAACCGATGCCGGCGTCAAGGTGCTCTTTGGTCTGCCGACCTTAAAGATTCACTCTAAGCTGTGCTTAATTACGCGCAAAGAAAACGATGAAATGGTACGTTATGCCCATATCGGTACCGGTAATTTCAATGAAAAGACCGCCAAGATCTACACTGACTTTGCCCTCTTTACCAAAAATCAGGAAATTGCCTCTGAAGTTGAAAGCGTATTTGAGTTCATCGAGTACCCGTACACGCGTCCGCGCTTTAAGCATCTGTTAGTCTCCCCGCTCAATGCCCGTAAACGCATCTACTCCATGATAGATCGCGAAATTGAGCATGCTAAGACGGGCTTCCCGGCCTATATCAACTTAAAGGTCAATAACTTAGTTGATAGCGGTTTAATTGAAAAACTCTATGAGGCCTCGCAAGCTGGCGTGCGTATTCGCGCGATTGTGCGTGGCATGTGCGCACTCCGTCCGGGCGTGCCGGAGCTGTCGGAGAACATCTACATCACCTCGATTGTCGATCGCTTCTTAGAGCATCCGCGCGTGATGGTGTTCTGCAATAACAATAACCCGGAGCTGTACATCTCTTCTGCCGACTGGATGACCCGTAACCTGGACTATCGCATTGAAGTGGGAGCCCCGGTCTTAGATCCGACCTTACGCGATCGCATCATGACCATCTTCCGCATTCAGTGCAATGACAATCAAAAGGCGCGCGTGATTGATTCCGAGCAGCAAAATAACTATGCCATCGCTGACAGTGGCGCCGAAGCGCCGGAAGTGCGCAGTCAGATTGCCATTCAGCAGTACTTAAGTGAGCTCGAAACTGCGCTCCTGGGCAAGGATGATAGCGATAGCAAGAAAAAAGAAAAGAAGAGCAAATAACTTAAGCGTAAAGCTTAATTAAAACTCTTCCTGATGCCCGTAAGCTTTACGGGCATCTTGCTTTTTACAGGTCAGGCCGAGGCCTTAAGGCCACAACTATGGATGCACCTGCTTGATAAAATAAATCAAGCTGTTGCGATTTAAGGTCAAATGCATCACCATCGCATCCATGGCGCCAATGGCATCATGACTTTCAATAGCTTTAACAATTTGCCGATGCGAGCTGATGGTCTCCTCGCGGGAGTTTTGCGTGCACATATGCGCAAAGAGCTCAATACTGCTAAATAAAATAGGCTCTAAATTGGGCATGATGAGATTGCCCGACAATTCCCCAAGCTTGGTATGAAAGGCCGCATCCGCGCGGGCATGCGATTTTTTCGCGGCAATTAAGCTCTCCACTTCAAGGGCCAGATCTTTTAACTCTTGCAATTGCTTGCTATCAGCCTTTTGCGCAGCCAATGCCGCCGTACGCGGCTCGACCATTAAGCGAAAATCGACCAAATCAAGCACCAAGCGCTCTTTGTCGCGAATAAAGGCCAAACCCAAAGGATCGTCTGAGAGTCCTGGTTTGTCACTGACATAAATGCCCGAGCCATGTTTGACCACCAGAATATTGCGCGAGGCTAACATGCGCACGGCCTCACGTAAGGTGCTACGCCCCACATTGAGCTGTTCACACAGCACTTTTTCATTGGGCAGCTTATCCCCCTGCTGTAGCCCACTTTGCACAATATGGGCAATAAGCTCCGTTGCTATCCGCTCAGATAAAGGCTGCTGCTTATCCTGTATAGTGCTATCCATACTTCCCCTCAAGCTTAAATCTTGCCGCGATGGTAAAATAGCTAAGTTGTATTGTTGGCCTTGCCTGCTCAATAGTCAATCTTTTTTACTCTGCCCGCCGCTCTTTAGTGAGGCGTTTTAAATTAAGGATACTCATGCCCCTGTCTTTTTCTCTGCCCTTATTCCCGGCCATATTGTTAGCTTTGGCGCTCATCGTCATTGTTTATCTCTTATTGCACGCCACCAAGCTTAAGACGGGGGAGCAAAGCTTTACCCGCCAAATAGAAGATTTAAATCAGCAAATCATCACCTTGCAACAGGCCAATGCTACCTTGCAGCGCGATCTCCAACAAAACATCAATGAGCAAATTACGCTTAAAACGGCGCTCAATGCCCGTGAAGTTAAGCTTGCTGAACTTATCAACGAGCAACACAGTCTGCAACAGAGCTTTGATAAATTACAACAAGAAAAAAATTTGCTTACTGCCGACAAGGCTGCCTTAGTTGCGCAATTACAAGCACAAAAGAGTTTGCAAGCAGAATCATCCCGCCGCGAGGAAGTGGCACGCCATGAACTAGAGGCACGCTTGCAACAATGGGGGCAAAAGATGCTACAAGAGCGCGGGGTGGCCTTAAATAAGCAAAGTGCCGAGCAATTAAATAACGTCGTCGGGCCCCTTACCGAGGAGCTCAAGCAATTTCGCTCTCAGCTTACCTTAAATCAAAAGATTCAATCGGAGCAGGCAGGCTCGCTTAAAACGGAGCTTACTAAATTACAACAAGCCCAACAAAGTCTGTCCAAACAAGCCGATGACTTAACTAAAGCGCTCACGGCCGGGGCTAAGGCTCAAGGCTTGTGGGGGGAGCATCAATTGGAATTGTGCCTTGACAGTGCTGGCTTGAAATTAAATGAGACCTATGCCCGCGAAGTGGTAAGTAAGGAAAGCGGAGAAAATGGGCGCCCGGATGTGATTGTCTATCTGCCGCGCAAGCATTGCCTTATCATCGATGCCAAATGCTCGCTTACTGACTATGCCCGTTATATGGCCGCCGATGCTAACCCAAGCGAAAAACTTGCCGCCCTCAAGGCGCATGTCGCGTCCATAAAACGCCATATCAATGAGCTAAGTAAAAAGCGCTATGACAGCTATTTGGGTTTTAACAGCCCCTCCTTTGTCTTTATGTTTGTCCCCATCGACGGGGCTTTAAGCGAAGCTTATTTACAAGACAAAGAGCTCTATCAATATGCCGCGCTTAACAATGTCTATCTCGTTTCGCCCTCGACCTTAATCCCGGCACTCAAGGTGGCGGCCAATTTATGGATTATCGCCACGCAAAATGACAAGGTACGCCAAATTGCGGCGCAGGCCCAGAAGATCTATCAAAAGTTGGAGCTTATCAATGAGGCCTTTGCCGAAGTGCGGCAAAGACAAACGTCCTTGCAAAATAGCCTAGATAAACTCGACACCCGTTTGTGCTCTGGCAAGGGTAATTTAAACACTATGCTCAAAAACTTTGCCTATCAGGCGCCACAGGAATTACAGGCCCTAGATGACAGCATGCTGCCTGATATGACCAAGCAGCAGATGCCACTTAAAAATTTGCAAGAGCAGCCCGTCTTAGCCAAGGCCACCTCGCAGGAGCTAGTATGAGCACGCCACTTACCACCCCCTGCCCTTTTTGTCAGTTATCTGGGCGGCAGCTTATCGCTGCCAATCAATATGCCGTGGCCTTTTATGATGGCTACCCGGTCTCCCCGGGGCATACGCTCATTGTCTCAAGACGGCATGTCGCCTCTTTTTTTGACTTAAATAAAGCAGAGCGCCAGGCCATCGATGAGCTTATCTTTAAGGTAAAAGACTTTTTGTCTGCCAAGTATCATCCTGATGGCTATAACATCGGGGTGAACGTCAATGTCAGCGCCGGACAATCGATTATGCATGTACACGTGCATGTTATCCCGCGCTATCAAGGCGACACCCCGGCACCCAAAGGTGGCGTGCGCGGAGTGATCCCGCACAAACAAAGCTATTAAAGCAAGCCATGAGCCTTTACTTGCGCTAAGGCCTCTTCATCGGCCACCAAGGTGACGTCTTGATGTAATTGCAAGACCGAAGCAGGCACATTGGGCGTCACCGGACCAAAGAAGGAGTTATAGACCGCCTGCGCCTTATCGGCACCGCTTGCTACCAGTAAAATCTTCCGGGCATGCATGATAGAGCAAATACCCATAGTATAAGCCTGCCGCGGCACTTCGTCAGGTGAGTTAAAGAAACGCTGATTGGCCTCAATGGTGCTTGCGGTTAAATTGACGCAATGCGTAAACTTTTCAAAGGCCACCCCGGGTTCATTAAAACCGATATGACCATTGCGCCCAATGCCCAAGAGCTGCAAATCAATGCCGCCTAAGCTATCAATCACTGCATCATAACGGGCACACTCAGCTTGAGCATCGTGATTTAAGCCATTGGGAATATGGATATTTGCAGGCTTAATATTAATGGCATCAAAGAAATGATGGTGCATAAAGTAGACATAGCTTTGTGCACTCTCAGGCCCTAAGCCCACATACTCATCTAAATTTACCGTCCGCACTTCGGCAAAATCCAGATCACCCTTATGGTACCAGTCAATCAATTGCCGATAGGTGCCAATGGGACTTGAGCCGGTGGCCAGCCCCAAGACACAGTCAGGTTTAATGATGACCTGTGCGGAAATAATATTGGCCGCCTTACGGCTCAATGCCTGATAGTTTTCTGCCCGATAGATACGCATGTTGCCTCACTTAGATAGCTAAAACATCGCAAAAAATTTAAATGCCGCACTAATATAGCGCATCACCCTGCGATAACCTTTGCGCCAGCTCACTTTTTGACTGCAAGTTAAGCTGTAAAAGAGTGCACCGTAGTCCACCTGCCGCCGGTTGACAGCAAAAGGTATAGAATGAATCGATGTTTTGCTCTTATTATGCTTGAGGTTGGGGGAAAGTTGAGGCGATGCGGGAATTAACTTTCACGATTCGTGATCCGCGCGGCATGCATGATATTCCGCTGGGGGCATTGGTGCGCAAGTTATGTAGTTTTAAAAGTGCAGTGCAATTTTCCTGCTCTACCGGCTCATGTAATGGCAAAAGTCTGCCGGCAATGTTACGCCTGACTTTGCGACGTAACGATTCTTTTGCTCTACGTTTTAGCGGGCAAGATGAACAAGAGGCGCTGCAGCAAATCCAAATCTTGCTGCAGCAATATTTCTAAAATAAGCCCTTACACTCCGGCACTAAGGTCGGCAATTCCTTTCCTGCAGCAAAGGACTGCACATTGGCCAAGACCAAATCGGCCATCGCCTGCCTAGTTTGCACGGTGGCAGTGCCCACATGCGGGGTAAAGACCGTGCGATCGCTCAGGGCCCGTAAACGCTCACTTACCTGCGGCTCGCAGGCAAAGACATCCAAGGCCGCCCCGGCAATCGTCCCTTGCTCTAAGGCACTCGTCAGCGCCTCTTCATCGACCACACTGCCCCGCCCGATATTAATAAGCCGCCCCTGCGGACCTAAGGCCTGCAAAATCTTGGCATTAATCATCTGATAGTTTTCTTTTTTCCCGGGCACACAGATAATCAGGTAATCGGCAAAAAGGGCCAATTCTTCTAAACTTTGCATCCGGCGTACGCCCGGGACATCATGATGACCATAGAAGGCAATATCCATCTCAAAGCCGCGCAAACGTTTGACAATTTCCTTACCGATACGCCCCAAACCCACAATGCCAGCCTTAGCACCATACATGCGACAGGTCAGCGGGAAATGCTCCCCTTGCGACCAGCGCCCACTGCGCACAAAGGCATCGCATTCAGGCACACGCCTAGCTAAGGCAAGCATCAGCGCCACACAGAGATCGGCCACCTCAGCTGACAGCACATCCGGGGTATTGGTCACCGCAATACCGCGCGCGAGCGCATTGGACATATCCACTCCGTCATAGCCAACCCCATGATTGGCAATCAGTCTTAAGTGCGGCAGACAGGCAATCAGTTCATTGGGCACCTTGCGATCACTAGCATTGACGATAATTTGCGTTTGGGCAAGCTCGGCAGACGGCACCTTATCTAAACCTGCGCTGATGTCATAGCAGGCAAATTGTGCCTCCAGTTGGGCCCGCACGCTTGCAGGCAAGGGAGAATTTAGCAGTAAAACAATTTTTTCCGTATCCATGGACACATCCTTTAGGCAGTAATGCGGTAAGCTTGATGGCTGTATTGTAGCGTAAAAATCTCTTGACCTTACGCGCGCCCCATTCGCTACAATACCTGCAGCTAAGTTATCGTCTCAGCAGTGTTACAGCTAAGCCTAACTTTTTTATTGATCCTCCGCTGAGCCTAAAGGATGTTTTTTATCCAGCGCCCTATGGGCTTTAGCGCACAGCTTGCGGCCCTTACTTTGGGCAAGGCCTTACTGTACCACCAAAGACGTAAACTTCCGCCTGCTGTACTCTTGCCTCTGCCATACGTAAGTGGGAGTTAAGGCGGTCAAAGCTATCTGTTAACTACCTTAAACAAGGGAGCTTAATCATGAGTTTGTCTCCATGGAACGCCATCCATCTGCTACGCTGGGCCGGTTCGTTTTTTAACCCGGTCAAGGCGCACGCAAGTCAACTTAGCAAGGCGCAATTTGTCTATGGACGTTTGGCCACACGGGCGGTCTTCTTTTGTGCCGGTATCGCCACCGCTCCCTGGGCCTGTTTCATGCCCTATGTAAAAACGCGCTTGGAGTTAAACGAAATGCACTATGCCGCGCTCCTGTTGTGCTATGGCTTGGGAGCAGTCATCGGCATGCCACTAACCGGTCGTCTGGCAGCCCGTTTTGGTGTCCGCCGCATGATCACGCTTTCCATGCTACTGACGGTAAGCGCGATGTGCCTGATGGCCTATGATGATTTGACCCTGCCGCTTGCCTATTGCGGAGTCTTGCTGTGGGGCTCAAATATCGGCATTTTAGATGTTAGTAATAACATTCATGGCGCCTGCATTGAAGAAATGGCCGGACGTCATCTGATGTCCTCCTTCCATGGCTTTTATACCGTCGGTTGTCTGGTGGCCGCCCTCTATTGCGCCTTTATGCTCCATGGCGGCTTGCATACTTTCTACACTGCCCTCTCGCTGTGGATTGCGGCAGTAGCGCTATTAATTTATGCCTATCCCCGCCTCATCAATACCCATGGACAAGGGGCTAATGCACAAGCAACGGATAGTGCTCCTCCCACCGCTTTACCTACGTGCAAAGCTAAATGGTATCCCTCCTACCTTACCTTGACCGTGGTGCTATGCGGCATGATTAGTCTTATCATGTATTTGGGTGAAGGCATGATCTATGACTGGAGCGCCGTGTATTTAATCACCACCGCCTCGGTGGACATCACCATTGCTGCAGTAGGCTATCTGGCCTTTGAGTTGGCGGTGGCCATCATGCGCTTTAAAGGTGACGGCATTGTCACGCGCTTAGGGCCCCTCAAGCTCTTACTTGCCGGCAGTATCATCGGCGCGTTAAGCTTTGCCGCCATTGCGCTGACTACCAATGCCTATGTGATGATTGCGCTGTTCTTTGTGGCAGGACTGGCACTTGCCAATGTGGTACCGGTAATTCTCTCGCATACTGCGCAAATAAGTGGGAGCAATCAAGGGCGTGCCTTGTCCTTTGTCGGCACTTGTGGTTATGGCGGTTTATTATTGGGCCCGGCCATCTTAGGAAGTATTGCCACATTATGTGGGCTATCGGGGATGTTTATCTTTACTGCAAGTTTAATCTTGTTGCTAGGCCTGATGGCCATCAAGATCTTAAAACCCCGC